>JAGCYL010000087.1 GCA_017960825.1 Bacteroidaceae bacterium
CCAGCGCCGTGCCGCCCTCCTGACCGGGGTAGCCAGCCCAGAGGACACCCTTCACATTATTGAGCCATGCATTCATATTGACGGCACCACCACTGTTGAGCACCACGATGACCGGACGGCCAGTATTGACAGCGGTAGTGATAAACTGCTGCTTAGCAGTCGGCAGGGCAAATGTACGGTCAACATTCTCTCCCTCACTATCGGCATCGAAGCCTGTGCATACCACGACGGCATCAAGGCTTGCGAGCAATGCCTCCTGCTCTGCTTTATAATTAGGATTGTCGCTGGTGACAGCAAGCTTGGCCGTGGCTCCTCCGCCAGCCTGATAGAAGCGTGCCACAAGCTTATAAGCGCGCCCAGTCTGCAGGGAGAGTGTGTAGCTCTTGGTGTGCTCGGGATTGTCACTCCAGTCATTGATTATCTTGGAGTTTTCAAGAGTGAGGTCCATGCCATCGTCAGCAGTAAAGGCGAAGGTGTACTTGCCAGAGTATTCGGGCTTCAGATAAGCTGTCCAGACAGCAGAGAAATTAGTTGTACCGATGCCGGCAACCGGTGACTTCTCCCAAGAGTTGCTTATCTCTTGCTCCACGCGAGTGGTAACAGGAGTACCGGTGGCAGTTTTGTTGTTGAAATACTCAGCTGTCCAACCCGGAGTGGTGCACTCTTCGTCTGTGTAGAAGAATACCCTGCCATTCTTGTTGGCAATCGGCTCAGCGTCACTAAAGTCTATCAACTGCACATCCACTCCGAGAGATTGTCCCACTTTCTCCATGCCCACCAGGGGTGTCACATGATGATTGGGAGACACCTTGCCACTACCTCCTCCAGAAACGTAGCGGTCGGCATTAGGACCAATCACGCCCACCCTCTTTACATTGTCGGGGTCAAAGGGCAGGATTCCGTCATTTTTCAGGAGCACGATACCCTCTGCGGCTGTCTGGTAAGCCACTTGTGCACTCTCATCGCTGTCAAGAGAGAGTGTCTTGTCGGCAGCAGTATATTCGTCAAGGTGGAAATAGTAGATGGTGCGGAGAATGTTGAGCACCTTCTCGTCGATTCTTTCCTCGCTAAGCTTGCCATCGGCAATATATTGCTGCACATCAGCCAGCTTAATCTGGTAGTAACCTGGGGTGGCAGCCTCCATATCCACTCCGTGGTCCAGCATGTGGAGCACCATGTCGGGCTCACCGAGGGCATAGTAGGGTGCGCCCCAGTCGCTGACACTCATGAAGGGGTATTTCCACTTGGTGCGCAGGGAGGTATGCATCAGGTATCCGTTTTCGCAGCAGTAGATTCCGTTCACAAGATTGTAGCCCGACATAACGGAGCCCACCTTGGCATCCTGCACAGCGCGACGGAAAGCCGGGAGATATATCTCGTTAAGCGTACGTTCGTCCACATCTGAACTGGTGTTCAGGCGTCCGTACTCCATAAAGTTGGCGGCGAAGTGCTTAATCATGCACACCACACCCGGATTGCTCTGCACGCCTCTGATGTAGTCGCACGCTATCTGCGAAGTGAGCCACGGGTCTTCGCCCATATACTCAAAGTTGCGGCCATTGCGCGGCGAGCGGCAGATATTCACGCCCGGGCCGAGGATGAACTGTATGCCGCGTGCACGGCAGTCGCGGCCCAGCGAGCGTCCGTATTCATAGGCAAGGTCTTTGTTCCAGGTGGCAGCCAATACCACGTTGGTGGGATATGCCGGCGCATTAGCACCGTCGCTGGTGCGCACGCCCTGAGGGCCATCGGCCATGAAGAGGCGCGGCAGTCCGATGCTGTTGATGGCACTGGTGTAGAAGGAGTTCTCGCCAACTATCAGGTTCACCTTGTCGGCAAGCGTCATCTTAGCCAGGGCCATACGCGCCTTGCCGTCATAGTCGTCAGTGTACTGCTCGGAGTCCTGGTTGACAGTCACGGTGCGCGTCAGCTTGCCGTCGGCAGAGGTAAGAGTGATGGTGGCCGTGCGCGGATTGCCCCCCCCATTGGCAGTAGCATTGAAGTGCAGGCCATCGGCAACCTTCTCCACCGTAAGCCAATCGGCGTCAACGGTGACGGAGTAGTCAGTGCTGGCCTCCACGCGGATGTTGCCGCTGAAAGCTACATAGGGGATATTGCGCACCGCAGTAATGGGCACGATGACACGGTTAGAGCTCTCTGCTATGGCACTTTGGGCGCTAAGAAAATTGAAGTTTGAAAACTGAAAACTGAAGATAAAAACGAGGAGAAGGATTTTTTTCATAGCTGTATTATTCGATTAAAGTTTTCTTACCATTTATAATGTAAATGCCTTTAGGTAATTTATTCTCGTTTATTCTGCGACCGTAGAGGTCATAGCAGCGGTCATCGCCCTTCACACTTTGAGCGTCAGCAACGGCGCTGTGGATGGCTGTTGCCTCGGGGTCATAGACCGTGAAGGAGTTGGTGTGTATCTCAAGGTCTGGGTATTTGGCAGCCGTCACCACGAAGTAAACGCTGTCCACTTCATGCCAGAAACGCACACGCCCTATCAGATATTGGTAGTCGGCGCCGCTACTGCCCTTGAGCAGCTCTTCGTCGTTACTGGCGTCATAGGCTGTCAGCACGCCTGCCCTGGCGCCAGCCGAGTTGGTTAGCAATTCCGCAAAGTCAGTCAGCTCATTGATAACCAGCGAGTCGTAGCCGCACCAGACATTCTGCTGCAGTCCGCAGACATAGTTTTTAACCTTTGTATCGGGGAAGAACGACGAGAAAGGCAGGTAGTTGTTGCTGCAGTCAAAGAGGTAAATCACTGTCTTGGCAGAGATATTGCGCAGGTCGAGCGACTCAAGGCTGTTGTTGCTCACATTGGCTGTGACGAGGGCGTCGGTTCCCCTGAGGTCAAGGGTTGTAAGGTCGTTGCCGTCGAGCCACAGGTCCTGCAGCTCTGCCGGCGCATGCAAGCCTACGCTGTTCAGATTGCAGCTGCTCATCACTACCGAGTTGATTACACGGCAGATGCCGAGGTCAACGCTGCCCACCGAGTTGTCGGAGCCCCACAATCCGCGCAGGGCGTCATTATTCGCGAGGTCGAGGTCCGTAAGTCTGTTGTCAGAACAGCTCAACACCTCGAGCCGGGGATTGCCGCTGAGGTCGAGGGCTTCTATGAAGTTATTGGCGCAGTCCAGATAGCGCAGGCGTCCGTTGTGCACGGTGCTGAGCTTGTCTATTTCATTGCCACTGCAGTTAAGTTCATCGAGCAGCGCGAGGTTGTCCACGTTGAGCGCCATCAGCAGGTTGTCGGCGCAGTTAAGGCTCACCAGATTGGGCGCACCGTTGACGTCAATCCACGAGATGCAGTAGCCCTCGCAGTCGAAGCCCGTTATCGTGGCGGGCATTGTGATGGTCACTGTGTCGCCGTAGCACTTGCCGGGCAGGATGCCGTTGCTATAGTCGCCCTCTACGCCACTGCCCCAGTCCACATGCACTGAGCCCTCGCCCGTCACCTTGAAGGTGAGCTCAGCACACTTGTCGCCGGCGCAAAACAGGCGGATAGTCTGGGTCTGAGCCGCAGCAGCTACGCTGAGCAGCAGAGCCACTGCTGACAGAACATTGCGAATAATCTTTATCATAAACCTTATATATAATATTCGTTGGCAAAGATAACAAAAAAGCATCAACTATACCAAATGAAACACTCATAATTCAAAAAAATACACAAAATATTGGGTGATTTCATGAAAATTGTCTACCTTTGCACCCGCTTACAGAAATGTGGGCACTTAAATAACCTATTTTTTCAATATTATGTACTTAGATTCTGAAAAGAAGAAGGAGATCTTTGGACAATACGGCGCGTCCAACACTGACACCGGCTCACCCGAAGCTCAGGTGGCATTGTTCTCTTACCGTATTTCCCACTTGACGGAACACATGAAGGCCAACCGTAAAGATCATAGTACCGAAAGGGCCTTAACGAAGCTGGTAGGCAAGCGCCGCGCCCTGCTCAACTATCTCAAGAGCAAGGACATTACCCGCTATCGTGAGATTGTCAAGAAGCTTGGCTTGCGTAAGTAAACCTTTCTTTTTGATGACCGACTGCTAAAGCAAAGCCGCATCCTTCATAGTTATTACGGAGGGTGCGGCTTTCTGACCCCCCTAAGAAGATTGAACATTGAACATTGAACATTGAAGATTGAAGATTGACAAATGTCCGAAATCAGAAACATAGCAATCATTGCTCACGTTGACCACGGCAAGACAACGCTGGTCGATAAGATGCTGCTGGCCGGTAACCTCTTTAGGAACAACCAGCCCACGGGCAGCCTTATCCTCGACAACAACGACCTGGAGCGCGAGCGCGGCATCACCATCCTCTCCAAGAACGTCAGCATCACCTACAACGGCGTGAAGATAAACATCATCGACACTCCGGGCCACTCCGACTTTGGTGGCGAGGTGGAGCGCGTGCTCAATATGGCCGACGGATGCCTGCTGCTGGTGGATGCCTTTGAAGGCCCCATGCCGCAGACGCGCTTTGTGCTGGAGAAAGCTCTCCAGATAGGCCTCAAGCCTATCGTGGTAGTTAACAAGGTTGACAAACCCAACTGTCGCCCAGAGGAGGTGTATGAGATGGTGTTCGACCTCATGTTTTCGCTCGGCGCCACCGAGGATCAGCTCGACTTTCCCGTGGTGTACGGCTCTGCCAAGCAGGGCTGGATGAGCCCCGACTACAACAAGCCCACCAGCGACATCAGCTATCTGCTCAATAAGATAATTGAGGTCATTCCCGCGCCCAAGCACAACGAGGGCACCACCCAGATGCTCATCACCTCGCTCGACTACTCCAACTACACGGGCCGCATTGCTGTGGGCCGCGTCAACAGGGGCACCGTGCGCGAGGGAGAGAACATCACCATCGCCCACCGCGACGGCACAATGGAGAAGACAAAGATAAAGGAGCTCCACACCTTTGAGGGCATGAGCCACACCCGCACCTCCGAGGTGCCCTGCGGCGACATCTGCTCCATCATCGGACTCGAGAACTTCGAGATAGGCGACACCATCTGCGACTTCGAGAACCCCGAGCCCATGCCGCCCATCACCATCGACGAGCCGACGATGTCGATGCTCTTCACTATCAACAACTCTCCCTTCTTCGGCAAGGAGGGGCGCTTCTGCACCAGCCGCCAGATAGAGGAGCGACTGATGAAGGAGCTGCAGAAGAATCTCGCGCTCAAGGTAGATAAGACCGACAACTTCGACAGCTGGACTGTGTCAGGACGCGGAGTGCTGCACCTCAGTGTGCTCATCGAGACCATGCGCCGCGAGGGCTACGAACTGCAGGTGGGGCAGCCGCAGGTGATATACAAGGAAAGAAACGGTGTGAAGTGCGAGCCCGTAGAAGAGCTCACCATCAATGTGCCCGAAGAGTTCAGCAGCAAGATAATCGACATGATTACACGCCGCAAGGGCGAGATGACAGCCATGGAGAGCCAGGAGGACCGCGTGACCATCACCTTCGACATTCCGTCGCGTGGCATCATAGGCTTGCGCACCAACATACTCACCGCCTCGCAGGGTGAGGCCATCATGGCCCACCGCTACAAAGGCTACCAGCCCTACAAAGGCGACATTGCCCGTCGCGTCAATGGCTCCATCGTGGCTATGGAGAGCGGCACAGCCTTTGCCTACGCACTCGACAAGCTGCAGGACCGCGGACGCTTCTTCATCCATCCGCAGGACGAAGTGTATGGCGGACAAGTGGTGGGCGAGCATGTTCACGAGAACGACCTCGTGGTCAACGTAACCAAGTCGAAGCAGCTCACCAATGTCCGCGCCAGCGGCACTGACGAGAAGGCGCACATCATTCCTCCTGTAGAGTTCAGCCTTGAGGAGGCACTCGAATACATCAAGGCCGACGAGTATGTGGAGGTGACTCCCAAGAGCATCCGCATGCGCAAGATTATTCTCGACCACATGCAGCGCAAGCGTGCCGACAGGGAATAGGCAACAACTTCTCGCGCGTACATTATATAAATATAAAGCCGCCGGATTTCTCCGGCGGCTTTTACTATCCTCCCCCTTCAGAGGGTGTGCCCCGCAGGGCCGGGGCGTATGGCACGTTCATCATACTCCTTCCCGGCTTCGCCGTACTCCCAGAGCCTATCCCCAACCCCTCCCAAAAGGAGGGGAGAAAGGGGAGAGCCCTTTCCTCGGCGAGGAAAAATTTGTTTTCCCCAATCTTCTGACGAAAAGCCGCGCTCTCGTGCAAACAAACTCCACTCTCGCGCAAACAATCCCCGTTCTCACGCAAACAAACCCCGCCCTCGCGCAAACAAA
>JAGCYL010000011.1 GCA_017960825.1 Bacteroidaceae bacterium
ACTATACACTATACACTATAAATTAAACACTACAAACTATAAACTTTTTCAACTGACTATAAACTATACACTATACACTATAAACTAAACTATGCACTATACACTTTTTCAACTGACTATAAACTATAAACTATACACCATAAACTATAAACTATACACTATAAACTATAAACTATACACTATAAACTATACACTATACACTAAACTATGCACTATAAACTTTTTCAACTGACTATAAACTATAAACTATACACTATACACTAAACTATGCACTAAACTATGTCCAACGTACTGATTCGCACCCTTTCCGGCATAGCCTTTGTAGCAGTGATAGTAGGCAGTCTGCTTTTGGGCATGTCCACATACTGCGTACTGTTCGCCATCATCACCGCCCTGCTACTCAATGAATTCAACGACCTGCTCGCCGACCACGGCTTGGCACAGGTCAACAACACAGTGAGCGTCATCAGCGGCGTCTATCTCTTTATAGCCTTCTTCCTCTGCTGTAGCGGCAGCGCAGGCCCCATAGCCTTTGCCCCATATCTCCTCTCCCTCCTCTTTGTTCTTGTCAGCGGCCTCTACTTCAAGCAGGAGAGTCCCATCACCACATGGGTCTACACATTTGCCGGACAGCTCTACATCGCACTGCCCATGGCGCTGCTCAATGTGCTGGCCTTCAATCAGATTTACACACCCATCCTGCCCCTTGCCATCTTTATCTTCCTGTGGCTCAACGACACAGGAGCCTTCTGTTTCGGCTGCACGCTCGGCCGCAAGATAAATTTTCAATTCTCAATTTTCAACTTACAATTTACCCATAAGCTCTTCCCCTCCCTCTCACCCAAGAAGACATGGGTCGGCAGCATAGGCGGAGCCATCGTCGTGATGCTTGGCGCGTGGGCATATTACACCATCGTAGGTGAGGGCACCTTACTCTTCTGGCTGGGCCTCGGCCTCATCGTATGCGTCTTCGGCACATGGGGCGACCTGGTGGAGAGTCAGCTCAAGCGCACCCTCGGCATCAAGGACAGCGGCCGCTTCCTCCCCGGCCACGGTGGAGCCCTCGACCGCTTTGACAGCGCACTGCTTGCCATCCCCGCAGCCACTGCCTACATCCTCCTCTGCACTGCATAACAGCAATGCCTTATTTTACAGGCATCGCGAGCGGCTCGCCAGTGGTCGCTGCAAGCAGCGGTCTGGCAATCAAGAGCCACGAGAGCGAAGCAGCAATGTACCAAATACGTAGCACCATATACTATTGCTTACTGTTCATCTGCGCCCTTACCTCGGGAGCGCAGACCACAACAGAGCAATACCGCGCCCTCCTTGTCAAATCTCAGGACATCTATCAGCAGGCCATCGGAAAAGACTCGCAGGCTATCCCCCTCACCGGCGACCAACTAAGCAGCAATGCCAGTGATTTTCAGGAAGGGCAGCACATAGAATACCTCATTGACGGAGAAGCCAACACCTTTTGGCATAGTGACTGGCACAGTCAAGTCTTCGACACCCACTACATACAGATTGACTTTACCGAGCCTATCAGCGGCAACATTGGTCTCTACGTGCTGCGACGTCTGACGCCCGACAACCATGTCACCCTGATGGGAGTGCTGGGCAGCAACGACCACACCAACTGGGATGACCTCGGCACCATTACGCTTGGCAATGCCAGCTCCGGACAAGAATACCTGTCAGACCCCCTTTCCCTGGGCGACACCACCTATCTGTCGCTGCGCTTCACCATCATTGCCAACACCTCGGGCCTTACCTTCGGCCATTTTGCCGAGTTGCGCCCCGTCCATGTGGATATTTACGGCCCCAACTATCTGGCAGACTTAGGCCCTGTCGCTACCGTGCTGAAAAAGCAGATAGCCACAGGTAGCAATCTCAGCGACACTGTCATCACAGACGATGCGCTGCAAGAACTGCAGGAAGCCTACGACACCTTCTGCGCCGAGTTGGACAATCTGCGCAATGGCAACATTCCCTCATACATCAAGCAACACACCGACCTGCCGAGCCTCTACATCAACACATACAACGGGGCCGACATAACCAGCAAGGAGATATACCAATATGCCAAGATGTGGCGTGTGCGCGACGGACTGATAGAAATCTATGACTCACTGCAAATACGTGGGCGCGGCAATAGCACATGGGGACTACCCAAGAAACCCTACCGCATAAAGTTCAAACACAAGACCAAGTTCCTTGATAGCCAGCATGCCAACGCCCGCAACTGGACTCTGATGGCCAACTGCAGCGACAAGACACTCATCCGTAACGCCGTTGCCAGCTATATAGGCAAGAGATTGGGGCAGCCCTTTGTGCCGGCAGCCACATTTGTAGATGTCACGCTCAACTCCAACTTCCTCGGCAACTATCAAGTGAGCGACCAAATCGACGTCCACCCCAAGCGCATCGACATCGTGGACCAAGACTCCATTCTCTCCGACACCACCGATATCAGCGGAGGCTACTTCATGGAGATAGGCACTCCCGCCGCAGGCCAGGATTGCTGGTTCTACACCGACAGAGGCATGCCCGTCTCAGTCCGCTCGCCTGACAGCGAGGTCATACAGGAGCGGCAAGTCAGCTACATCCGTCAGTTCATGAACAATGTGGAAGCCCACATCTTCTCCGACAACTACCGCGACCCCATCCAAGGCTACCGTCCGCACATCGACAGCCTTACCCTCGCATCGTGGTTCCTCACCGTAGAGTACAGCGGCAACTGCGACGGATACTACAGCGTCTATTGCTACAAGCAAAAAGCCGACGACCATCTCTACATGGGGCCGATATGGGACTACGACATAGCCTTCAACAACTGCCACCGCATTGGAGAGGTCACCAATCGCCTCATGCTCAATGCCGGCTACGGCGACGGCCATGCCAAGGACTGGGTTGCCCGCATCTACAGCGACACATGGTTTCGCAATCTCGTAGGCCGCCTATGGCACCAAGCCGTATGCAAAGACAGTCTCGTAGAGAAGACCCTCGCCTATGTTGACAGCCTGGCGGCAGCCATTGACGAGAGCCAGCGGTTGAACTATCAAGTCTGGCCCATAGACCAGCGCACCTGGGACGAACTGCAACTCTACAGCACCTATCAGGAAGGCATCGACTATCTCAAGGACTTCCTCGTAGCCCATGCCAACTACCTGTCGTCGGTGCTTCCCAACCCCGACAATCTGGAGCCGCCCACACCCCCCGCAACCAATCCTATGGGCATAGACGAAGACTACTATTATTATATATATAATGTAGGAGTGAGCCATCCCATTGACATCTGCGACGGCAGCGACAATATCGGCACCTGGAACCGACTCGACGACCGAGCCATGACACAGCAGTGGGAACTGCGGCCTGCCACAGCTGACTATTACCGCATCGTAGCCAGGGAGAGCAACCTCGCCATTACCGACATAGCCGACAACTCTAGCGGACAGTATGCCACTGGCAGCCAGCTCCGCCTCATGCCCACCGACCATCATGATAACCGCCAACTCTGGCGCTTCGTCAAGGCCGGCGACTACTGGGCCATCGAGAACAAAGCCACTTTATTAGCGTGGAACAACTCCCACGGCGACAACACCGACGGGAACCCCGTCATCAGCTGGACCAACAATGCCGACAATGCCACCAAAACCACGCGCCAGTGGTATGTAGAGCAGGCCGACGAAAACATCTCATCAGTCATAGCCTCGCAGTGGAGCGACACCCCCGACTACCGCATCCTTTTAGACCCCAACACGGGCCAGCTGCGCATACAGATGACAGACGATAACGAAGCGGCAACAGTCACCTCCATCTCCCTTCACGACCTCAGCGGACGCAGAGTTAGCGACCAATTACCACATGGCATATACATCCTCCGCTGGACAATCAACGGCCATACCTACTCTCGCAAAATCAGACTCTCGCCACCCTAACATTATGAGATTGGCCTGCGCCTGGCTCTCAAATATCTACATTAGATAATCCACTAAGCTATCAGGAGTAATCACAGGGAAAATGGCTATCAGGAGTAATCACAGGGAAAATGTTTTCACTTTTCTCAGCCGATTTACGCTATTTTTCATACTTATAGGAAACAACCCTATCTCCCCCACCTGCTCCGCCTCCTCCGCCTACCCCACCACCTTTTCCGCTGAAAATTACGCTGAGTTCGCCAGATTTAACGCAGACTTCATGGGATTTAACGCAGACTTCATAGGATTTAACGCAGACTTCGTAGTCATTTCATGGCGATGAAATAAAATTTTCATGGCGATGAAACAATCGTTTCATCGCGATAAAACAAGTGTTTCATGGCGATGAAATGAAATCGAGGTCGCGCTAAAAATAAAGGAGAGCACCATAAAAAACGACGGACTCGCACTTTATCCCCACGAAAACGGAGATAATCCGCGCGGGATGCGAGATAAAAAATATCGGCCCCGATATTTCGGAGCCGATATTTTACATTAGTCTATCGCGTGATTACTTTTTTACCTTTTTCTTGCCCTTGGCAGGAGCCTGCTGGCTAAGGTCGAGGATGCGGACGTTGCGGAACTTAACGCCGGGCCCATGGCCGCAGAAACTGATGTAGCCGTCCTTATTGAAGAGGCCGGGATGGTTCTTGTGGTCAATGGTGTAGGGATTTACCTGCCCTCCGTCGGGTGCCACATTGTGGCCCTGGCATGCCTCGCGTATGTTACACTCGGTAACAACAGTGCCGTCAACCGTGACCTTGATGTAGTCGCCCTTGGCTACTATCTCCTCCGTGTGCCACTGGCGGATGGGGCCGAAGTCGAGCTTCACAGGCACATGTATGCCATACACGGAGCCGTGGTATTGGTAGGGCTCAAGGTTGCGGTAGATGTCAGCCATATTGTCGAGCACTTGTATCTCCATGCCCTCGTAGGCTGCATCAACGCCGTCGCTGGTGCGCAAGCCGATACCGTTGTTCACGCCTACCACGTCAAAGTAGAACTCAAAGCGATAGATGAAGTCGGAGTATTTCTTGTTGGTGTAGAGATTGCCGTTGCCTCCATAGTTGGCGGTGACGTAGATGGTGCCGTCAACGGGCACGTAGCTGGTGGTATTGCCATGCCATTTCTCGAGGGAGCGTCCGTCAAAGAGCACCTCAAAGCCCTGCTCTTTCTCCTCGGGAGAGAGGGTAAAGACAGGTGTGGAGGCCAGTTCTTTTACCTGAGCACGGCGTGTCTCCACCCCATTGAGTGTGATGCGCCCTGTGGGGGTACCGCCCTTGAGGATGGCATTCTCTGCCACCGTGCAGCCATTGACCTTGGCAGAGAGACGGTCATTGACCACCTTGACATAGAGGGTGTTCCAGTCGTCGCGGTTGGCATCCACTGCCCCTGCATTGTCCTGCGCAGTGACTGCGGCACTATTCACAGCAACGGGGGTGGTCAGGCTGAGCAGTTCGACACCGCGTGCTGTCAGAGTCCCCTGACCCTTATAGTCAACCAGCAGTTCGAAGTTCTCATACTCCTTATTATTATCTATGCCGGCATAGCCGCGGTCGCCCATCTTGCCTGCAAGGAGCTTAATCTCGTCAACGGCATAGCCTGCGTCAGCGTTTGAGGGATTGTTAGCCTTGATGGCGGTATAGACTGCCTGCGCCTTATTGAGGATGCTCTTGTTGAGATCGCCGCCCTGTAAGGCTTCGTTCTTGCCGATGATTGTCTTTACTGCGGCTGCGGCTGCGGGAGCAGTGGCAGACTGGTCAAGATAGTTGCTTACCACATTGAGTGCAGACTGTGTCTGTGTCTCGCCCAGGGCTCTGATGAAAGCACTCTGCACTCTGGCAGACGGATTGAGGGCAAGCGCCTGACTGTAGAGGAGGTACTTGGCCTCTGGGGTGGCTGACAATTCATTGGCCAGACCAAGGTAGCGCACGAGGGCAGCGTCCTTACCGTCGGCATTGACCTTGGCAAGATTGTAGAGGGTGGGGATTATTTCCGGATTGTCCACATTGAGCAAAGCCTTGTAGGCAGCAGCCTTGTCAGCACCATCCTTGTACTCCTGCAGCAGCTTGGCGATGGAGGCTGAGTTGCCTGCCTGTGCCAGGAGAGGATAATAGAGGGCCGCATTCTTGGCTGTGGCCATGGCATTGCTGATAGTAGAGTACTGCTGGTCGGCAGTCAGCGAGTGCAGGGCACTCTTGGCAGCCTCCTGTAGCTTGGCAGTGGCTGAGCCGCTGGAGGCACCGAGCATCTGGTTGATCTCACCGAACTTGTCTGCAGTTGCTACGCCTTTCAATGCATCGAGGGCTGCGTCCTTGATAGCAGGATTGGCCGACTTTGTGAGGTCAAGCACCTTGGGATAGGCACTGCTGATGCGACGGGCGGAGGCAAGCTTGAGAGCCTCGGTCACCACTTTGTCGTCAGCAGAAGCAAGGGCCTCGAGTACTCCGCTCTTGATATCGCCGTTGAAGGCAAGCAGCGCACTGCTGGCAGGAGCAGCATTGGCACCACCAAGCTGGGAGACAATGGCCGAGAGAGCCTTATCGCCTCCGATGCGACCGGCAGCCTCGATGGCTGCAGTGGCCAAATCGGTGTTGGCTGAACTCATGGCAGCGGTGATGACGTCAATCTGATTGGCAGCCTTATTGTTGCCCAGCCAGCGCATCACGTCGGCCTGTGCATCGGCGGAGAAGCCTTTGCTCTTAGACGCAACGGCATTGATGATGCCGTCACCGGCAGTAGCCTGAGCAAAGTCTAGGGCTGTAGTGCGATACTGGCGCTCGGGGTCTTTGAGTGCGGCCAAGATGTTCTTGGTTGCATTCTTGCTGTCGCTCTTAAGCAGCAACTCCAAGCCGGCGCAGCGCACGGCAGGACTCTTGGCCTTAACCAGCGTCTTTGCTGCGGAGAGCACCGTGGCATTATTGTCGCAATTGTTGAGCAGAGTCAGGTATGCATTGGAAACACCGGTGGGGTCATCGGCAAAACTGAGCTTGGCAGCCTCAGGCTGCAGGGCAGCAATTGCAGCCACTCCGCCGCAGTTGGCCAGGGCACTGTTGATGGCCTGCTGGGTCTGTGCATCGGCTGTCTTCTTCCAGTCGATAAGGATGGGCTCGGCTGCCTGCAACTTCTTGAAGCCAGCTATGTAGGCAAGGCCTGCATTGGGGGCTGCGGCAGCCTTCATGAGCTCGATAACCTTAGCATCTATGCCAGGCAGAGCGGCCAGACCGCGCACTGCATAGTCCTGCAGATAGCTGTCCTGCAGATAGGACTCAAAGATGCCGGCCTCACTGGGCGTGGCTATCTTCTGGAGCTGGGTAAGCAGGAAGGCCTTGTTGTCCTTGTCGGCAGCTTTGGCCAAACCATTGACGATACCCTTACGCACACCGTCGCGGAGGCTTTCCTTGCCGGCTGCTGTAACGTAATCTACCACGCTGTTGAGCGCATACTCATAGGCTGCGTTATTGGTCGTAGCAGCAGGGCCCAGCATGCCAGCCAAGAGGGTGATCCCCTTCTCGCCGGTGGAGGCCAATTCTCCCATGACCTGATTATACTTGCGGGCATTCTGAGTGGGCAACTGCCCCAGATTGTCAATAACTACGGTCTCCACCGTGCGGTTACGGTTGTCGAGCTGGGCTGATGCGTTGAGCCCAAGCATGACTGTGACTGATATAAGCAATAGGGATATTGTTATTCTTTTCATATCTTTAATCTGTAAAAATTAAAATGGTCTTTGCTGATTGGTCAATGTCCTACAAATGCCACGGCCCGCGCATGGGCTGGTCGATTAGTGCATTGGCTGCTTCGTCGTTGACAAAGAGCTGGGTTGCAGGGTCAAAACTGAGTTCCCGACGGTTGATGCGCAATGCCACTGCTCCCATGTTGACCAGTGTGCAGCTGCGGTGACCGTTCACCTCGTTAAGTGCAAACTTCTGGCGGGTGCGGACACACTCCAGAAAGTCGGTGCGCTGCGGTGCGGGGTCGGGCAGTTCGGCCAGTTTGTTCATCACATCGGGGATGGTGCACTCAAAGTTTCTGAATACCTTGCCACCGGGGCCTTCTATGAACGGTATCTTGCCCTTGCTCTCATAGCCCTCTCCTTCCAATACTATCTGACATCCGTCGGCGTAGGTATAGACTATCCTGCGCCATGTGCCTACGGCATCGCTGTGCTGCTGCGGAGCGTCAACCTCCACCTTGACGGGCGAGGTGTCGTCCTTGCCCAGCAGATACTGCACCGGGTCAAGGTAATGCTGGCCCATATCGGTCAGGCCGCCACCGTCATAGTCCCAGTAGCCACGGAAGGTCTGGTGGGTGCGGTGAGCATTGTATGGCTTAAAGGGAGCGGGGCCCAGCCACATATCATAGTTGAGGTTGGCTGGCACGGGCTGGGGGGCGAGGTTCTCCTTGCCTACCCAGAAGAACTTCCAGGCAAAGCCGTTCGCACCACTTACAGTCACCTTGAGAGGCCAGCCCAGCATGCCGCTGTCAACGAGCTTCTTGAGGGGCTGCACGGTGGTGCCAAGTCCGTAGAATGTATCCTTGAAACGGAACCACGTATTGAGGCGGAAGATGCGGTTGTAGCGTTTCATGGCCTCAACCACAGCCTTGCCCTCACCAATGGTGCGAGTCATAGGCTTCTCACACCACACATCCTTGCCTGCCTTGGCAGCCTCGATAGCCATTATGGCATGCCAATGAGGGGGAGTGGCAATGTGGACGATATCAACATCGGGATTGCTGATAAGGTCGCGGAAGTCGTCGTAGGCCTTCAGGTTCTCATCAAAGAGATTCTTGCCCTGTGTTACAGCGTTGTCCAAATGCTTCTTGTCAACGTCGCACACTGCTACCAGCCTACATGCAGCAGTACTGGAGAAATGGGATGACGACATGCCTATTCCTCCCGTACCGATGATGCCCTTGGTAAGCTGGTCGCTGGGGGCTATGTAACCTACGCCGCCCAACACATTGCGGGGCACAATGGTGAAGAGTCCGATACTTCCCATTGTCTTCAAAAACTTTCGTCTGTCCATTGTCATAGCTTGAATTTTTTATAATGTTATAGGTTAAAGGTTTTCCTATGAGGTTGAAAATTGAAGTATTAAGGTATTGAAGGATTGAAGAGATTATAACTCGTCAACCCCGCAGGGGTCGCGAGCGGCTCGTCAGTGGTCGCGCTGGCGCGGGCTGACATTCAAGAGCCGCGAGAGCGAAGCGTCAACCCCGCAGGGGTCGCGAGAACTTCATCGGTGGTCGCTGCGTCTTGAAAGAGCCAGGAGGCTCTTTAGCAGCGGGCCGATATTAAGAAG
>JAGCYL010000088.1 GCA_017960825.1 Bacteroidaceae bacterium
CACCGCGTTCAATGGCCACAAGGGTGTTAACGGCAACCCCCGAAAGCTCCGAAACGGTACGCTGGTTCACCCCCAGCACCGCCTGTCGCTCCCTGATAATCTGTCCAATTTCCTTCAAGTCCATAATACCAATATATTGCGATTTCCGCTGCAAAAGTACAACTTTTTTTTCAATCAGCAAAACAAAATCGCAACATATTGATATTTTTCCATCAGAATACTCCTTTTAGAATAACTTCGAATTATACTAAACCACACGATTCATTCGTATAATTCGTGCAATTCGTGTTTGTTTAAGTTCAAATCAGCCCCCTCTTCCTCATCTCAAAGAAGCACTTCTTCGTGGCAGTGATATCCGCCAGAGCGTCATGTGCGTCCTCAAAATCGCATCCAAACAACTTGTGGTATAGCTCTTGCAACTTAGGCCACTTATAGCCATAGTAGCCCGGTATCTTACAGTAATCCGTACCCGTCTGCATGGTGCAAAGGCTCTTAGCAGTACTTATTGTGTCAGGAATACCCAGCCGATACAACTCCGCACCCACCACTTTCTGGTCAAACGAGATATTATGTCCCACGATACACTTCGCCCGTTCTGCATCTTTCAAGAACGCCTCAATCACCTCCCTAAGCGGCTTGCCTTCACGTTGCGCCCTCTCTGTAGTGATACCATGCACCCGCGCCGCATCAGCAGGAATAACAAAACCCTCCGGCTTCACAATCTCGTTGCCCTGCGACAGCACATTCCCCTCCTCGTCAGTCACAATCCACCCCAACTGCACCAACCTCGGCCAATTCCGTGTATTACTCGCCGGCGCATTATAATCCCTCGGCACCCCTGTAGTCTCAGTGTCGAAGAAGATAAAGTAGGGTTTTCGATAAATTCCAGAGTCAATTAATCCACGCAAATTATTTTCAATCCGATTAAGTTGATATTGCGCATCATATAAACCTTGTTCTGCCGCCTTACGAAACCATTTCATAGCTTCAAACCAGTCTCGTTCTACGCCATTGACATTCTCATAACACCTTCCTAATTCATACTGAGCAGAGCCGTCACCTTGTTCCGCTGCCTTGCGAAACCACATAAACGCCATTTTAAAATCCTGTTCTACTCCTTTGCCAGCCTCATAACAACAGCCCAAATTGTATTGGGCATCAGCATATCCTTGTTCCGCAGATTTAAAATACCATAGCACTGCCTCTTTATAATCTTGCTTAACATCCCAACCCACTTCATAACAATAACCCAAATTGCACTGAGCACAGGGATTACCTTGATCAGCAGCCTTATGAAACCATACCATAGCCTTGATACCATCTCTCTCAACTCCATTGCCATAAAAATAGCAGGTCCCAAGATTACATTGAGCATTGGTATCACCTTGGTCTGCAGACTTACTATACCACCTCACAGCCTCATTATAGTTCTGTTCCACACCACATCCATGATAATAACACTCTCCGAGATTACATTGGGCATCTGCATCCCCTTGTTCTGCAGCTTTTCGCCACCACTTAAACGCCTCAACAGAGTCCTGCTCAACACCCTCGCCATTCTCATAACGACATCCTAAATTGAATTGTGCATAAGAATCTCCTTGTTCCGCAGCTCTGCGAAACCACATAACCGCTTTTTCTCTGTCTTGCTCCACTAAATCACCTCTTTCATATCTCCAAGCCAAGACACATTCAGCAGTGGTATGGCCTTGCTCAGCAGCCTTACATAACCATTTTACAGCTTCTTTTTGACCAACTTCTTCGCCATTAGTATAGTGAACCCACATGATGTATTGCGCATCCATATTGCCCTGTTCTGCCAATTGTCTATCATTCATAATAACAGTAGAATAACTATTAAACAAAGACCTCTCTACCGTTATTCGATAGTCGTTATTGTTCTCTTCTACCGTATAGAGTAGCTGGTAACGCATAGTCTCATCCTCTGTGCTGACAAACCGCAGGTCTTGTTCCCCTTTTCGGACTTCGAGGTTGAAATAGGTGCCGGGCTTGGCGATGCCTTTCTCCTCGTCGAAGAGGTAGACGCGGCATTCCACCTCGGTCTTGATATGTAGCACTGATGTTCCCATTTTCTTACAATTTATTCATTTTCTACTTTTGTTTCATTCGCTCTTGCCAGACGTTTCACCTCTTCCACTTCGGCTTGTAGCTGCTCGGTGGTAGGAAGATAGAGTTGGTATTGGCTGGCAAGAATGGTGTTGTTGTCCTCGGGTAAAGCCATTCGTACCATTGTATCATTTTTGCGAGTGCAGAGAAGGATTCCTATGGTAGGATTCTCTCCAGCAACGCGCTCGGTACGGTCATAGTAGTTCACATACATCTGCAACTGGCCAAGGGCTTGGTGTGTCAGGTCCCCTGTCTTCAACTCCACCACGACAAAGCATCGTAATAGGCGATTGTAGAATACCAAATCGATGAAAAACTCATCGTCTTCCAGCAGGATTCGTTTCTGTCTTGCCACAAAAGAGAACCCCTTCCCCATTTCGAGCATAAACTCAGCAATATGGGATATGATGGATTGTTCCAAATCACGCTCATAATAAGATGCTTGTGGTTTAAGCCCGAGAAACTCCAACACCATGGGGTCTTTAACAATCTCTGTTGGGGATTCGGGGATACGCTCCTTGCGAGCCACGGCCAGCACAGATTCTTTGTCGTTGCTCATCAGTAGTCGTTCGTACAATAGGGAGTCTATCTGTCGCTTCAGCTCTCGCCCAGTCCATGCGTTATTTACCGCTTCTAACTCATAGTACTCTCGTTTGTCGGGGTCTGGAATCTGTATAAGTAGCCGATACTGAGCCCAATTCAATTGCGCACGCAGTGCGTTCGCAATTGGGTATTCGCGATAGAATTGACGACAGGTTTCAAGTTGTCGCCTTCCAAATCCGCTGCCATATTCTGGTTCCAAACGCAGGGCAAGGTTCTTGATAAGGTATGAGCCATAGTCCGCGCGTTCCTTCCCTTGTTGTTCCTCCTCAAAGATGCGCTTGCCTAATTGCCAATACATCTGCACACGACAGAAATCCACACTTCGAACGGCTGTGGTGCGGGCATTGTTAATAATGGAGCGTATGTCGGAGACAAATGTCTCTTGCATGGTTATTAGTGTATTCATTTTATTAGTTGTTGTCTTTGATTAGTTTTTCTACATTGTAGAGCGGAACGTTCTCCATCCAGTCTTGGTCTTTGTAGGGCAATGTGGAGAATCGCACGCCTTTGAGGTCGGGGTTTTTCTCTATGAAAGTGCGGAGCGACTTGGAATGTACATTTGCCTCGGCTTTTACCTCAATAGGCAGAATACGCTGCTCTGCCTGCACGATGAAGTCTACCTCCATCTGCGAATCATTGGTTGTGTAATAGTGGATGGGGAGCGCGGAAGGAACCATCTGCGACAGTACATACTGTTCCGAGAAAGCACCTTTATACTCAGAGAAAGCATTATCGCCCAACAACACATCCTTTGCCGGTGCGTCCATCTGTGCACCAAGCAGTCCCACATCGTTCATATACAGCTTGAATACCGAAGGCTCCTCATAGAAACGCAACGGCATCTTGGGTGCGCTGACGCGGGTGACCTTATAAATCAGACCAGCATCTAACAGCCACTG
This sequence comes from Bacteroidaceae bacterium, assembly GCA_017960825.1. Classification (GTDB taxonomy): domain Bacteria; phylum Bacteroidota; class Bacteroidia; order Bacteroidales; family Bacteroidaceae; genus UBA6382. Next base: position 3,630 of record JAGCYL010000088.1, read on the forward strand.
AATAGCAAGCAGGTAGTCGCTGGCACGACTTCCCGGTTTCACATCCGAATACTTGAACTTCTTGTTCTCTTTTGCCAGCTGCTGCGGGACGGCATCCCACACCATAGCGATGCGCTCTGCCTCGCTCCGCGATGCATGCTTGGAGAAATCTTTGCGGTAGTCTGCCAGTATCTGTTTCTGAATCTTGCGTACCTCGTG
>JAGCYL010000089.1 GCA_017960825.1 Bacteroidaceae bacterium
CAAAGCGTTTCCTCAGTTCGCCTTGCAAAAAGCGGTGGTGCACCACCGAGGTCTTGATATAGTCCCACGCTCCTTTCGACAGCAGACCGTTGCCAACAGGCAAGGTAGCCGTAGCCGCATCGCTATGACGACGGAAATTCACCAGTTTCTTTTCCACAAAGGCCACGCTCTCGGCAGCAGTAGCAGCACAGGCCAACTGCCAGTCGTAGTAGAGAGTGATGCTGGCACCATGCTCCTTTAGCATGTCGAGCAACTCGCGACGCAGCAACATAGTGTGGCCGGCCATCTCGCTCAGGTAGCAATTGCGCAGCGCATGGAGACAAGGGCGCCGCATATCAACCTGCACGGGGAAACCGTCGCTGGAAAACGGTACCGAGAAGCCAGAGCAGAGCAGTTTGTCGCCAATAGCCTCAGCCTGCATGCGCAGCTTGTCGGGCTCCCAGATATCATCCTGGTCACTGATGGCGATGTAGTCGCCCTTTGCCCTCTGCATGGCAGAGAAGAAGTTGGCGTTTATGCCGTGCTGACCACTATCGTTACTATAGACATTAATCTGCGGATAGCGCTGCGCATAGTCGCGGAGCAACTGCATAGTGCCGTCGGTGGAGCCGTCGTCCTGCACGATAATCTCCTCCACAGGATAGCTCTGCTGCAGAATACTCTCCAGCTGCTCCCTGAGATAGCGTTCACCATTATAGGTGCACACTACCACCGATATTCTTATAACACTATCCATGCCTGCATGCCACATTATGACGCAAAGGTAATAAAAAGTTAGGAGTTAGGACTCAGGAGTTAGGAGTTTTTTGACCAAAAGGACACCAACAATATGGGGGCGGCAGAATAATCTGTCGCCCCCACACTATTTAGGGATTATAAATCCGCTGTCTAAATTAGAAGTTTACATAGCAGCCAAGGCTGATGTTGTTGCCATCAACATTAGCACCAAAGGCATTCTTCTTGAAGTCATCCTTCTTAACAAACTGCCAGCCAGCATAACCAACGTGAGCTACGAGGCTAACCTTGTCGCTGAGAGCATAAGAGATACCCGGCCTAATTGCTATTTCCCAAGCATTAGCACTCTTGCTATCACCACATACATGAAGCAAAGCATAGCTGAAACCACCGTCAGCAAAGAAACTGAAGTTGCCAGCCTTAGCAAAGGTGTAACGCAGATAGGGATTCAGCTTGAAACCATTGGCAACATCTACTGCATTAATAAGATCATCAGAAACATCTGTAAGATCATAGTTGAAAATTTCAGCTGTGTTCTCTGCGTGAGCATAACCAACGAGAACTGCTACATCCAGCTTGTCAGTCAGTTTGTAACCAACCTCGGGAGCAACGATGAAGTTTGAGCCCTTCTTCCATTCTGCACCATTTATTTTAGACTTGGAAGTGTTGAAACCAACTTCGCCACCTACCCAAATCTGTGCGCTTGCGGTCAGAGATGCAACTGCAACGAATGCAGCAAGAATCAATTTCTTCATAATACTTAAAATTTAAAGTTAATAAAAAGGGGGTTCTTGTTTTTTAATGCCTACTCTGTTTTTTTTGCTTTTTCAGCCTTCAAGCGGTTTTCGGCTGCTCCGCTTTTCACGAAAGCCGCGGCAAAGGTATGCCTTTCCGACCATATAGTTTACTTTTCAGTGCAAGAAAAAGACTTTTTTCGTGCGTTTTTTAACATTTATTAGCACTTGAAGGCCTATTCGGCCATACTATATTCCAAAAAGGACATAGTTAAAGCGTTATCGGATAACTTCGTTTTGCGCGCTCCTTAGAGCTATCACAGAGCACGCAAGGACTAATACAAAGGTGTGCCGGAGAAGGGAAAACCCTTGCCCGGCACACCATATTATATACCTTATTATATTATAAGTATAATCTTAGCGACGTGCGCAAATAGACCATAAGGTATTTGCGGGTCAATTAATCACGGAATCCTCCGTCATTGTTGCGGTATCCTCCGCCGTTCTCACGGCGACCTCCACCATTCTCGCGGAAACCACCGCCGTTACCTTCACGGCGCGGTGGGCGCGGACCACGGGGACGCTGCGGACGCTCCTCATAACCCTCGGGCTTCGGCAGAAGCACGCGGTGAGAGAGGCGATACTTGCCAGTCTTCTCATTGATTTCGAGCAGCTTCACTCTGATAGTGTCGCCCTCCTGAAGACCAGTCTCCTCCACGGTCTCAAGGCGCTTCCAATCCATCTCGCTGATGTGGAGCAGACCTTCGCGACCCGGCATAAACTCTACAAAGCAGCCGTAAGGCATGATGCTGATGACCTTAGCATCATACTCCTCGCCCACCTCGGGCAGGGCAACGATAGCCTTTATCTTGGCAACGCCGGCCTCAATGCTCTCCTTGTCGGGAGCGCTCACCTGAACCTTGCCTACGCCGTCCTCCTCGTCAATGGTGATGACGGTACCGGTCTCCTCCTGGATACCCTGGATAATCTTACCGCCAGGACCAATAACAGCGCCGATGAATTCTTTGGGAATCTCAAAGGCCACGATGCGTGGTACATGAGGCTTGAAGTCGGGACGCGGCTCAGCGATGGTCTCGGTCAGTTTGCCGAGGATATGCTCACGGCCAGCCTTGGCCTGCATCAGAGCCTTCTCCAGAATCTCGTAGCTAAGGCCGTCACACTTGATATCCATCTGCGTAGCGGTCAGACCATCGACAGTACCAGTAGTCTTGAAGTCCATATCGCCAAGATGATCCTCGTCGCCAAGAATATCGCTCAGCACAGCGTACTTCTCCTCTCCAGGATTCTTGATAAGACCCATGGCTATACCGCTGACAGGCTTCTTGATGGGCACACCAGCGTCCATCAGAGCGAGAGTACCGGCGCAAACGGTAGCCATAGATGACGAGCCGTTGCTCTCCAGTATCTGCGAAACGACGCGCACAGTGTAGGGGAAATCATCGGGTATCATATCCTTCAGGGCGCGCCATGCCAAATGGCCATGGCCTATCTCGCGACGGCCAGTGCCGCGCTGGGCCTTGGCTTCGCCGGTGCAGAATGGCGGGAAATTGTAGTGCAGCAAGAACTTCATGTAGCTCTTGTTGAGCACATCGTCCACCAGCTTCTCGTCGAGCTTGGTGCCGAGGGTGCAAGTAGTGAGCGACTGAGTCTCGCCACGAGTAAAGATTGAGCTTCCGTGGGGCATTGGCAGCGGACTCACCTCACACCAGATGGGGCGGATATCGGTGGTCTTGCGACCGTCGAGGCGTATGCCTTCGTCGAGCACACAGCGGCGCATAGCGTCGCGCTCCACGTCGTTATAGTAGCGGTCGATGAGACCGTTCTTCTCTTCCAGTTCCTCGGGAGTGAGGTCGGTATGCTGCTCAGCATAAGCCACCTTGAAGTCCTCGCGAATCTTCTCGAAAGCCTCAGCGCGGGCGTGCTTCTCAAGAGCCTGCTTCGTCACGTCGTAAGCAGGCTGATAGCAAGCCTGACGCAGTTGCTCACGCAGTTCCTCGTCGTTCACCTCGTGGCAGTACTCGCGCTTCACATCGGTGCCGAGTTCTTTGCTGAGCTCCACCTGCATGCGGCACATGGGCTTGATAGCCTCGTGGGCGGCCTTGAGAGCACCGAGCAGATCCTGCTCGCTCACCTCTTTCATCTCGCCTTCTACCATCATGATATTCTCCTCGGTGGCAGCCACCATGAGATCCATGTCAGCATCCTGCATCTGCGGCAGAGTGGGGTTGATAACATATTCGCCATTGACGCGGGCCACGCGCACCTCGGAGATAGGAGTCTCAAACGGGATGTCGGAGCATGCCAGCGCGGCGCTGGCGGCAAGGCCTGCCAGTGCATCGGGCTGGTCAACGCCGTCGGCGCTGAACAGAATGATATTAACAAACACCTCGGCATGGTAGTTGCTCGGGAAGAGCGGGCGCAAAGCGCGGTCCACCAGTCGGGAAATCAAAATCTCATTGTCGGAGGGGCGGCCTTCACGCTTGGTGAATCCACCGGGGAAACGGCCTGCAGCGGCATACTGCTCGCGATAGTCGCACTGCAGCGGCATAAAGTCGGTGCCGGGCACAGCCTCATCGGCGGCACACACAGCAGCGAGCAAAACGGTGTTGCCCATACGCAACACGGCTGATCCGTCGGCCTGCTTGGCCAGCTTGCCGGTTTCAATGGTAATCTCTCTACCGTCAGGCAATTGGATCGTCTTTTTAATAATGTTCATCTGTCTAAAAATTTGTTTGTTTAATCTTATAACTTCCAAAATTCGCGCAAAGTTACGTATTTTTTATATAATGTAGGGGATGATTTGCAAATTATTTAATACTTTTGCCTTTGATTTGATTAAAATTGACATTTTTATATGAAGATAATATATTTTCACGGCTTCGCCTCGTCAGGAGCCAGCGGCACAGTGCAGTTGCTCCGCCAGATGCTGCCGGAGGTAGAAATAGTGGCTCCGGACATACCCGTTGACCCAGCAGAAGCCCTGCCCTTTCTCAAGGAGCTTTGCCTGCAGGAGCAACCCGACCTCATCATCGGCACAAGCATGGGCGGCATGTACGCTCATCAGATGCGCGATTTCAAGAGGGTCTGCGTCAATCCTGCGCTCAACATGTCAAAACTCAGCAAGGTCCTCCACACTGGTGAGCATCAGTTTCTCAATCGCCGTAAGGACAATCAGAAAACTTTTCGCATCACACGCGATATCATCCAGCACTTCAATCAGATGGAGCGCCTCCAGTTTAAGGACATCACGCCTGAGCAGCAGCAGACGTGCTGGGGACTTTTCGGCATCAACGACACCACGGTCAACACCTACGACCTTTTCCGCAAGCATTATCCTCAGGCCACGCGCTTTGAGGGCGAGCACCGCCTCAACGACAAGGTGCTGCGCCACACAGTGCTCCCATTGGCAAAAAACATATTAGGTCTCTGACATCCTATAGTCCATACCATTATGCTCCGCACTTCAGCGGGGTATTTTTTTTGAAACAGGAAAGATATGGCCGTTCTGGCGCACAAGAGGGCGTGCCTCGGCAATGATGCGAGTCAGAATATCGGAGGGGATGGAATAAATCTTCATGGTAAGGGGACGCGGGTAGCGGTTGAGGTAACTGTCGGTGGAGAGATACCAACAGCAGTTAGCCATATCGGGCAGCGATGGCAGGCGCTGCCACAGGGCGGAGATATTGGAGGGGCGTGCAAGGATGATGCCCTGCTTTCCACTGGCGAGGGTGCACACGCACAGCAGGTGATTGCGCTTGCGACGGTCCTGCTGACGCTCCTGCTCTGTGGCATGGTGCGACACAGTGATATGCCGGCCAAATTGCTCGTTGATTTCGCGCATTTTTGCACGAAAGAGGATGCCGTGGGTAGAGTTGTCACGCTGAGGGCCAAGCAGTATCTGTAGGTGTATCATCTCATGGATGAGAGTGTCCTCCACCTCAGCCTCCGGCAAATCATACAGTGTGCTGACAGAGATAGTGATGTCTGTGTACTTGGTGCGACCAAACAAGGGGCGCGTACGCTTGTAGCGCAGCTGGCCCAGATAGGTGCGGGCGCGGCTCAGGCGCAGGCGCACTTGTGGCAGTTCACTGCCAAACATCGTGGCATTGAACCAGGCATAGCGTTCGTGCAGAAAATCCAGTGTTGCTCTCATCCTTGTTGTTTTCAGTGCAAAGTTAACTGATTTTAATAAAATACGGCAATTTCTTACGCGCGTATAAATAATAATGTGTACTTTTGCTTGTTAACTAATCAGCCAAAAATAAAATCACAGATAAATGACACACTACGCTAAGAGCTGGCTGCTGGCAGCCGCTGCCGCACTGATATGTGTGACAATGAGTGCACAGGACATCAAGGTTGACTATCAGGCATATCCTGACGCCAATCCTTTTCCAAAAGTAGAAAAGACCTACAGCAGCACCGTGGGCAAGAGCACGGCAAAGGCTTCTGCCCGCAGTCCGCGCTATGGTAACGAGCGCCCCGACCACTTAAACAACGCGCTGACCAAATATTACCCACCGGTGTTCAATCAGAGCGGTGGTTCGTGCGGCTCTGCTCAGGCTGTGGGCTATACCATGACACTGGAGATGAACGCCTACCGCGATGCTGACGCCTCCTATGAGGAGAATCAGCTGCCGACCCACTTCACGTGGCTGCATACCGACTGTGGCATAGGCAAATACGAGATTATGAACCGCCACGGAGTGCCCAATGTGACTGTATATGGCGGGCGCACCTACAGCAACACCTTCGGTCTGCAGGATACCAGCAATCCCGACTATGGCTGGATGCAGGGCTACGACAAATGGTACTCCGCGATGTTCAACCGCACACTGGGCGGCGACACATTCTGCGACCGCGACCAGACTACCGAACTGGGCCGCGAGCAACTGAAGCAGTACCTCTGGAATCACTGGGGCGACGAGAGCTTCATGTGCGGAGGTGTGAGCGGTATCGGCGTAGCCAGCGGTGGTGACTGGCAGCATATACCAAACACTCCCACCAACCGCACCATCGGCGTGGCCAATATGTACTATGTTGCATCGTGGGGCAAGACTTACGACCACGCCCTCACCGTGGTGGGCTATGACGACCGCATAGAGTTTGACCTCGACGGCAACGGCGTTTGCGGCGAGGTTGACAAGGACGAGGTGGGCGCCTGGATTATCTGCAACTCTTGGGGTGCCGGCTGGTGCAACCAGGGTTTCATCTACTGCCCCTACAAGTACAGCTACGCTATGGGCACTGACCAGCTGGCCATGAACTCCGGCCACTATACCTGGCGCAAGGACTACGAACCCAAACGCGTGCTGAAGATTGTGATGGACTATAGCCGCCGCTCAGAGATAAGCATCAGCGCCGGCATCAACCCCGACACCACCGCCACTGAGCCGCAAAAGACCGAGGTCATGCCTTTCTTTGACTACGCAGGCAACGGCCAGAAAAACGAAACCGATAAAAACAACCTGCCTGAGCCTGAAGTGCCAATGCTTGGCAAATGGAAGGGCAGGATGAACTACGAGCCAATGGAGTTCGGCTACGACGTCACCGACCTTTCCTCTGCCTTCGACCTGACCAAGCCCGTGAAGTATTTCCTTAAAATTAATTCCAAGCAGAAATCCATTGGCACCGGCACAGTCTATCGTCTCTCGCTAATGGACTACACCTACGACCCCGAGGGTCTGGAGATTCCCACCAGGGTTGATACCGTGGCCATCCTCAATGGGGGCAAGACCACGCTACTCTCTCTCACCGCCCTCGGTCAGCAAATCTACGCTCCGCTCAATGTGACACTGAGTGGCAAGCGCCTCACCTGGAGCCAGCCAATGTCGTCCAGCTTTGAGATAGCGCGCTACTATATTTATAAAGGTAACGACAAGATAGCTGAGGTGCCCACCATGAGCCACTCCTACATAGTGGACGACGAGAGCGCCACCTACTATGTGGCCACCGCATACAGCTATCGCAACAAGCGCCTTGTGTCTGCGCTCAGCCTGCCCGGACGCAATCAGGGCCAGATATTCAACGAAGAGGACAATATGGTGCTGCAGCTCAACGATGGCAGCGCCTCCGTGAACGGACTCCTCAGCGAGGGTCTGAAGCAGGGAACCATAGAGTTCTGGCTCAAACCCACCGCCATCAAGAGTTTCAATCAGCAGATGGGCGAAGGTTGGGGCTCACTCTTCTTCTGCATCACCGCCACCGGCCAGATACAATGCGGCTGGGATACCAACGACCGCATCATCACAAATGCCAACACCATCAAGACCGGCAAGTGGTACCACGTAGCCATTGTGGCCGATGGCAACCAAATGACACTCTATGTCGACGGCATGAAGAAGGGCAACATCGTCTCAGAGTCCTACTCCGGCATACCTGCGCTCAGCACTTTCTTCCTACGCTCCTTTGATGCCCAAATTGACGAGCTACGCATCTGGAGAACAGCCCGTTCGATGGCTGATATCTACCGCAACAAGAGCCTGCCCGTCGCCAATCCCTCTGCGCACTCCAACCTCGTGGCCTACTATCCAATGACAATCGTAGAGCATGACGGCCAGCGCTATGTAAAAGACTTAGCTTCCAGCTATGATTTGGCTCTGAGCGATGGCGATACCACGACTGACAACAGTATTCTGACTGGCTCACTCATCTCCTATGTCGCTACCTTCACAGCACCACAGGGAACCCTGTATGCAGGCGAACCTATCTCCTTCAACAGCACCGCGATGGTCAACACTGTAGATTGGCAGTGGTCGGCACCCGATGCCGTCACGCCTACAGCCACTAACACCGCGCCCTACTTCACTTTTGACAAGCCAGGCACATACCAAGTGACTCACACCGCAACCTGCATTGACGGCACCACCAATGAGAGCTCGCAGGAAATCACCGTGGTGAGTCCCGAGGCACCTGTAGCTGACTTCTGCATAGCCAACACCGAGCAGTCAGCAGGCGACCTCTTCAGTATGGCCAACCAGTCCAGCGGCTCCAACTGCACCTTCACATGGAGCACACCCGGCGCCGACCAAGAAGAGATACACAGCGTCAATGCAGGCGTTACTTACAGTCGTTCCGGCGTGTTCCCCATTACTCTGACAGCCCGCAACAGTGGCGGTGAGAGCAGCAAGACTCTCTATGTCACCGTGGCGCCGTCGGCTCCACGCGTAGCCTTCACCGTCAATCCGCCCAGCATCATGCTTGGCGAAACGACCTATCTCGTAGATGAGACGAGGCAAAATCCTGAGAGTTGGAAGTGGACTGTCACCAACGGTATTCATTCATACGAAGTTAACGGGCAATTCTCCTCCCTTACCCCCACACATCCGGGTTACTACGACGTTACCCTTGAAACGGCTAACAGCATTGGCACCTCCACCACCACCGAACAGGGCCTGCTGATGGTAATTAATGCCGACAGCAAGAATGGTCTCAATATGGGCGGCAGCGAACGGTTGGAGTCCACCACCAATCTCTTTGCCGATGGCACCAAGGCTTTCACCATCGAGTGGTGGATGCTGCCTTACGTAGCTGAGGGCGCCCTTAACATGACTACGGAGAACGAAATGGTCACCATCACCACTGACCACGACGGCAATATGTCGGTCACCATAGGTGACAAGACTGCTAAGTCGGGCGATGGATTTGTTGTGCCCGGCACATGGCACCACTACGCTGTCAGCTTCACCTTTGGCTCCGTGAAGTTCTACCGCGACGGGGTACTCATTGCCAACCCCTCCACGCGTATCGGCACATCCACCACAGATTGGGGCAAACTCACCCTGAGCGGTGGAGAAGATGGCTATAAGGGACAGATTGACGAACTGCGCATTTGGAGCAAGGCTCTCTCACTCTCTACTATGAAAGGCCTTATCAATGCACCGCTCACTGATATCGAAAATCTCGTTGACAAAAACGGACTCGTGGCCTACTATGACTTCAATCAGAATGGTGGCAGCGTAAAGGACCGCACCTCCAACGCCATTGACCTCAGCCGCATAGGCTTTGGTCCCGACGGCGACGCGTGGGGCCTGAGCACAGGCGTTTTTACCCTTGACCTCGATGCCGACGCACCTACTGAGGTGATAGAGGCCGACGGCATTACCCACGTCTATGAAGCCATCCGCGAAGGCAAGACCACAAATATAGAAGGCACTCTCGGCGGCATCCGCTTCGCCTTCGAGCAAGCCGAGAATGTTACCGTATATACCCTCGACGGCCAGTGCGTCTTCCGCGATACAATAGAGGGTGTACACATCATCGCCTTCCCCACCGGTATTTACATTGCCAACGGAAGAAAAATCATCGTGAGATAAGTCATCCAGTGCAGTCCCAGACTTAACACAGAGGGGCGGACACTTTGTCGTGTCCGCCCCTCTGTGTTTGAGATAGCAGGGTGTTAATACTCATCTTCGTTGAAGAAGAAGTCTTCTTTGGTAGGATAATCGGGCCATAGGTCTTCTATGTTTTCGTATGCCTCACCCTCATCTTCTATCTCCTGTAAATTCTCTACTACCTCCATCGGCGCTCCAGAGCGCATGGCATAGTCAATGAGTTCTTCCTTTGTAGCAGGCCATGGTGCATCCTCAAGTTTGGATGCTAATTCAAGTGTCCAATACATAAAACTAATCTACAATTTGATGATGTATAATGTACAATTTTGTTACTGTTTTTTCTAACGGCGTGCAAAAGTAATAGTTTTTTATATCACTGACTAATTTTTAAGCAAAAAATTTACGTTTGAATTGTTAAAAGATGTAAGAAATCACTCTTCTAAGCGACGGGCCAGCACGAAGAGATAGTCTGACAATCTATTGATATACCGAAGCACCTCGCTACTCACCACACACGCCTGCGGTGTGCAGCACTCTCTCTCTGCCAAGGCAAGTATGCATCGCTCGGCACGGCGACACACTGTGCGGCAGATATGCGCCTGGCTGCTTGCTTGCCCCTCTCCAGGGATGATGAAGCAACGAAATGGCGGCAGCTCCGCCTGCAGACGGTCTATCTCTGCCTCAACGGTCTCGGCCTGCTCTGCAGCAAACGGCTCAGGCTGGTATTTCGACTCTGGCGGAGTAGCAAGTTGCGCCGACAGGCTAAAGAGCGACTTCTGTATACCGAGAACAAAAGCTTTATCCTGTTCATCGCGGAGGAGCGAACGAAGGAGTCCCAGATGACTGGTGAGCTCATCTACTGTACCGTAAGCCTCAAGGCGAGGATGGGTCTTTGCTACGCGCTGGCCGCCTATAAGGGAAGTCTGGCCACTATCGCCGGTTTTGGTATAAATTTTGGACATCGTTGAAGTAATGTTTGTAAAATGTTATATGTAAAATGTAATGAGAGTTATCCTTTTAATCTTCTGACATAATGCTGCTTAGAGTATGCACTATTCACAAGAATGAGGCCTGTATGGCCGAGGTCAAAGGTGAGCGTTGCCCACGGGCTGTCCTGAAGTTTGCGCCAGTTAGCGAGGGTCGCTGCCGTGCGGCTTATACCGAAGACTACCACAGCTCCGCCCCATCCTTTCTCGGGCAGAGCGGAAACAGACCCCATTGCCTCCACGCCTAACAGTACTGGAGCATCACACGCCTGCATAGGAACGATAGTTTCGCATGGTTTTACCTCGGTACCACGGCATCCGCGCTCCACGAAGGGCGCAAACGGCATACGCTCCGCCGGCAACCACGTCACGGTAGGCTGTAGATAATTGGCGAGGCGAAGCATCATCCTGGCTATCTTACGTTCGCGCCGACTGAGTGCTCGCAGATGTGGAGCAAGGTCGGAATAGGCTTGATAGGGCGTGGTATTGCTGAGCACATCGTTGATAAACTGCCACGCGTATGGCGACTGCACGCAGCGCGACCCGAAGTGGCTGCGCATTGATGCCATGCGGCGCAATATCTTATGGACGAGGACCTTCATCCTTTTACTTCTATTCTGCTACGGCCTCCCGTCTCAGGTATGAGACATATCTTTGGTGAGATGCGCGACTGTATCAGTTCGGTGTGGCTTATTACTCCCACTTTGCGGTGTTGCGTACGCGGCAGGTTACTCAGGGCATCTATCACCATATTGAGGTTTTCGTTGTCCAGATTACCAAAACCCTCGTCTATAAACAGGCTGCCTATCTCGAGGTTGTTGCCCGACAGGGCCGAGAGCCCCAAGGCAAGGGCGAGGCTTACAATGAAAGTCTCGCCGCCAGAGAGCGAGTTGACAGCCCTTACCTGGTCGAGCATATAGCGATCTACCACCTCCAGTTGCAGAGTATTGCGACGCTTGCGAAGATAGTAGCGCGATGTCAGGTCTGCGAGCTGCAGATTGGCAAAATCTACGAGGAAGTCAAAGGTGTAGCACTGCGCTATCTCGCGGAAGGCGTTGCCATCAGCACTGCCCAGCACATCACACAGTTGCTTCCATGCCTGCCAGTTGGTCTCAGCCTTCTCAAGCGTAGGACGATAGAACTCCATATTCTGTATGCTCTCCTTGTGAGTTTTGACCACAAACTCAAGGGCATTGCGCTCTTTCTCAATCTCTTCCACCTTCTTGGTCAGCATCTCCAAAGCCGTACGCATTCCTTCCACGCTGTGCTCCTCTTCCTCCGAGGGACGCGAGGGCGAAGCCTCAAGTTTGGCCACATTCTGCAAAGCACTGTCAACCTTAAACTGCTCAGTTGCGACACGTTTTTTGTGTTCGTCGATAGTGTTGCGTAGCTGCTGCCAACTCTGAGGATCACTGAAATACTTGTCCAGTTCAAAATACTGTAGTGTGTAGTCCTGCCCCGTATTAAAGCGCGATATCTCAATGTCCAGTTTTGTGCGCAAATCGTGATGCTCCTTCTCTTGCGCATCGCATTGCTGACACAGGCTCTTTATCTCGCCAGAGATTTTGTCAAGGTTCTGCCGCACCTCGTTGTAGCGTGCAAGGGCTTTCTCGGAGTCCTCCTCTGCGGTCTTAACTGCTATCTCCATGCGGTCCACCTCCTTATCTACCGTACTGTCGCCAAAGAGGGTACGCAGGTCGGCTTGCAGTCTGTTAATCTCCTGCTGCATTACATCTGCCTTGCCTATCAGGTCTCGGTGCGCACGCTGCAGGTCCTCTGAAGCCTTCTGCAGCGTAGTCAGTTCCTGCTGCAGGCAGAATTGGTTACTCTCTTCTTGAGTCAGCGTTTCATTGCCATTGTCCCACTTTGCCTTAATGGCAGCCAGCTCGCGGTCGAAAGCCTCGTAGGAATTGGCCCAGCGTTCTTTCCAGCCCGTTACAGTCATCAGCGGCTCTACGAGCGAGCTCTCTCGGGACAGTTTGTTGCGGGTTTCCTCTTTATTCTTTTGGCATGTGGCAATATGGTTGTCGAGTATCTGCATGTGAGCTTTTATCTCTGTCTGCTGGCGCGATGTCTCCGTGATTTTCTGCTGCACATTCTGTATCTCGGCATTTACTCTGTTTATCTCGTCCTGATGCTTGGTAAAGTCCGCCAGGCGTGCTTTTGTCACATCGCGCTCCCTGCTCGACGATTCGTATATCTGCTTGAGAATCACCCTACGGTTATTGCCATTCACGTTTTCGTCGCATTGTGCAAAGCTGCTGTCCAAATCAGCATATTGTGCCCACGCCTTTATATCCTCTGCCTGGGCCGCCTTCATCTTGGCCAGCATTTCCTCCTCCACCTGTAGCTGCCCGTGCTCCGTGTCATAGCCTTGCTGCAGTTCGGTCAGCCGTTGCTTGGCATTCTGCATATCTTCAAAGGCACGCTGATGCTGCTCCAGCAGATTACTCAGGAAATCGTCGAGCTGTTGGTCAGAGTCGGGATGGTAGGGATGATGGGTAGAGCCGCACAGCGGACAGGGGGGTCCTTCTTTCAGTGACTGGCGCATGCTTGCCACATCCTCGCTCTGGCTGAGCGTATAGTTCTGGTGGATAAGGTCGTAACCATAGGAGAATTTCTCCACCTGTATTTTCGCCTCTTTTATCTCGTCAGCCAGCTGCACATGCGCGGCCTTGCGGCGGCGCAGTTCATCAGTCTTATTGCTGATGTCGGCAAACCGCTCATCGATGTGCGCCCACAGTATTATCGCGTTGCCTGAGCGCAAAGCTGTGTCCGACAACTTTGTCAGGCGGCCCTGTATCTCCTGCGAGGTAAGTCCCTTGTTGGCTTGCTCATGCAGCAGCAGCTCCGCCTGCAGGCGATTCAGCATCTCCTGCAGCTTGTGGAAGTTGTCCTCTTCCGCCACAAACCGCGCCTTGCATTGCTGCAGGTCTGTGGCAAATCCGTCGTGCTTACGCTCTATCTCTCCGATGTCAGACTTCAGCTCATTCATCTTCTGCAGATGGGCGCGCACAAACTCCATCTGCGTCACCATCGTGTGGTGCTGACGCATAGTCTGCATAGCCAGCTGTGCCTCGCCCAGGCGCTTCTTGCACTCGTTGAGTTCGTTCTCCTTGCTATTGCGCAAATCGTTGCGCTGCTGCAGCTCGTCCTCGTTGCGCTTGATGTCATCCTGCGTAGTCTTGAGCGACGTTTGTACCATCGACAACTTACTATTAATTATGCGCCCACGATTGATGTCATTCTGTCTGTTAGTCATATTCTGGCGGGCGGACAACAGACGGTCGTTAGCCTCGCGGTATCTGCCCTGGCTTATCTCCACCTCATGGTTGTACTTCTCCGCCTCAGCCTCCTTGGCCGAGGTCTCGTTTTTCAGCCTGGCTATATTTTCCTCTGCCTGCTTGATATAGGAATACGTCTTGGCAAAGGGCTGCAACATATCATAGCGCTCTAGCTCATGCTGACGGTCGTAGAGTTGGTTATACGCCTGCCGCGCCTCCTGCAGGGCAGCCTTCTTCTTCTCCAGATCGTTTTGGGCTTGCTCATATTGCTCCACCCACTCTATCTGGCGCTGCGTCTTCTGCAGGTCCTCCTTGCTCTTGCTCAACTGGCTCGAGCGCAACCGCAGGCTCTCCTCCGTCTGCTGCAGGTCCTCAGCACTCATACTGCCGTTGGCCAGACCGTCCATATACTGGCGGGCTCCCGTCAGCTCCTGCTCTGCCAGCTTGGTCTCATCATATATCTTGCTCGAAATCTTGGCGTAAATCTCCGTGCCCGTTATCTTCTCCAGCAACTGCGACTTCTCACCCCGCTTGGCCGACAGGAAATTGGCAAAACTGTTCTGCGCCAAAATCACCGTGCGCGTAAACTGGCTGTAGTCCAGCCTCACAATTTGCTGCACCATCCTCTGCACGTCGGTGTTCTTGTCAGACAGCGTCACATGCTTTGGGCGCAGCTGCACCAGCTCACGCTGGATAGGCTTAAACGTATTGTTGCGCGTCAGAGCCACAGCCCATTTGGCTACATACTGTGTGCCGTCGTCAAGCGAAAACGTAATCCTGCTGTAGCCCTGAGTGGCTCCACGGCGCAGCATGTTACACGTATTGTAAATATTTGGAGTATTATCGTCGGCAACCTTAGCGATTACCTCCTTGTTGCCCAAGCGCGGTGCCTCGTTGTACAGCGCCAGGCATATAGCGTCCAGCACCGTACTCTTGCCTGCACCCGTCTTGCCCGTAATGGCAAACAGACCCGCCGACTTCAGCGGCTCCTGCATAAAATCTATCACCTGCTCGCCCTCCAGCGATGCCAGGTTGCATATCTCTATCTTGTCAATCCTCATACCTTCCTAATATTGAACTTTATACCCTATCACAGCTTGGCCATGTCAGCAGCCTTCTTAAAGCGCTTGGCTACCTCCTCGCTCATCTCCTGGCCCGTTGCCGTCAGGTAAGCATCGTAGGCAATATCCAGCGGACTGATATTGCGTAGCTGGTCCAGCGACTGCATTTTGCGATGCCTGCTCTCCACCTTGCTCTCCGGCACCTCTCTCACCAGTCGGCACAATCTCACGCCGCGCCCCTCGAGCGCGCCCACTATCTCGTTGTGCGCAGCAGGGTTCAGCTCATTTTCCTTCAGTCTGATTTCCAGATACGGCCACTCGGCGCTGTCATCCTTAGCCTTAGGCAGTGCCCGTAGTAAATTCAGCACTTCTCCAAGTGGAGCTGCGCCCTTCGCCGGCACCGACATAATCTCGCGCAGCGGCTTATACTCAAGCCTATCGACCACCGCGCCACCATTGGCACCGATGGTAATCACGTTCACGCCATGGGAATAACCCTTCTCAGCAAAACTCATAGGCATTGGACTACCGGCGTAGAACATCATCTTGTCGTCGCCGCCCACCTGCTGAGCTTTGTGTATATGGCCGAGAGCCACATAATCGACGCCCGCGTCTATGCCCCGCGCATCAATACAGTCCTCACCGCCCACCACCAGGCGTTCCGAGTGCTCTGCAGCCGCTATCTCCGACCCCGCAGCATACAGGTGCGCCATAAGCAAGACAGGCATCTCCTTGCCATACTGCCTGCGGACATTAGTCACTATTCCTTGCAAGAAATCCCTCACACTGCGGCTCAGGCTGTCCTTCATTTCAAAATCGCCGGTGCGCAGATAAGGCACCGCTATCACCACCGCCTGTATCTGTCTGTCACCGGCAGGGCAGATGGGAATAATCAGCTTGTCCGTCAGAGGCTGTCCCTGTGCGTCGTGGTCCACCACACCCCTTATCTCCACGCCCATGGGGCGCAGCAACTCGGCGGGAGCCTGCAGGCGGCGCCCAGAGTCATGGTTGCCCGCCGTGATGATAATTCTCAGACCAGGATGAACCGAAGTCGCCGTGGCCAAGAAGCCGTAGAGCATCTCCTCAGCCTGCACCGAAGGATTGGCGTTGTCAAAGACATCGCCAGCTACAAGCAGTGCGTCGGGCTTCTCCGTCGATATCACCTCCAGCAGCCAGCGCAGAAAATGCTCGTGCTCCATCGTGCGGTCAAAGCCGTGGAAGCTGTCGCCCAAGTGCCAATCGGCTGTATGTATGATTTTCATTTCCTATATTATACTTTACAATAAATTATCAATTATTGGTCAGTTAAGCAGTTCCACATAACCAAATCACATTTTAGACTGCAAATTTAGCCATAAAATCACATTTTAGGCTGCAAATCTATCCGAATTTTCGGACATAATCGCAGTTTCCCCACATAATCGCGGACGCACAGCACTACTTTTGTTACTGTAACAAAAGGTTACCCCCCCTCTCCGCTACGCGGGACTCCCCCTCTGGCAGGGGGAGAGTTTATTTATGTGATTTCGGTTCGATAACAATATATATATTATTATTTCCAAAAAATGTCCGCACATAAACGCATAATGTCGTCCTTTGTTTGTATCTTTGCAGACAGTATGTGCATTGGCAAGATACATATTATTATATATAAGGTACTGCTGCTGACGGTAATATGCCTTGCAGCGGCGGCGTGTACCGACAGCGGGCAGCGCGGTGGGAGCCGGATGATTGTGACCACCATTGAGCCGCTCCGGTATTTCGTTGACCGGATTGCCGGCAGCGAATGGGCCACGACTTCCTTGGTGCCCGAGGGGTTCAGCCCCGAGGAATACTCTCCCTCCACGCAGCAGATGGCAGAGCTGTCGAATAGTTCAGTTCTCTTCACAATAGGCAAGCTACCCATCGAGACAACGTGGATTCCGCGGATAGAGTCCGCCAATCCCACACTGCGCATAGTAGATACTTCAGCAAGGATAAGGGAGCGCGGCATGGCTTTCGACCCCCACACCTGGACCTCGCCTGCCAACGCCCGACAAATAGTAAGCAATATCTCTGACGCGTTGTGCGAGACAGACTCCGCGCGCACCGCATACTACAAAGACAATCTGCGCCATGCCTTGGCAGCCATCGACTCGCTGCACGCCTCGCTACAGGAGACATTGGCAGACCTGCCCTCACGCTCATTCGTCATCGCGCACCCTGCCCTCACGCAGTTTGCCGCCGACTACGGCCTGCACCAGATTGCCATAGAGGTCGATGGCAAAGAGCCCACTCCCGCCTCACTGCGGACTCTCATTGCCCAAGCTCGCGCCGAGGGGGTGAGGGTGGTGTTTGTGCAGCAGGAGTTTGCCGACCGCAGTGCACGCATCATTGCTGACCAACTGAATGCTACACTTGTACAGATTAACCCCTTGGCCTACGACTGGCCCCGTGAGATGAGCCACATCGCCACAGCGCTCTCTGTGAAAAATGGAAGATAACAAGCTGATACATATAGACCACGCCACGTTTGCCTATGACAACAACGTCGCCTTGCAAGATGTGACCCTAACCATCTACGACCACGATTTCCTGGGCGTGATAGGTCCTAATGGTGGCGGCAAGACGACGCTGGTCAAGCTTATCCTCGGCATAATGCAACCGCAGCAAGGCAGCGTCACCTACTACGATGTCGATGGCCGCCCCGCTCAGAGCATCCCTATCGGCTACCTGCCGCAATACACGACTTTTGATTTCAGATTTCCAATCACAGTGGAGGAGGTGGTCAAGGCGGGCATGCTGGCTGGCAAGTCTATGACTTACCGCTTTACTGCCAAAGACCGCCAACGCGCTCAGGAGATGCTACAACTTATGGAGCTTGACACTCTGGCACACCGACCCATCGGCGAACTCTCTGGCGGTCAGCGCCAGAGGGTGCTTATGGCCAGGGCTCTTGCCACGCAGCCAAGACTGCTGGTGCTCGACGAGCCGTCCACCTATATTGACCGTGACAGCGAGAACCAGATGTACTCGATGCTGAAGACACTCAACAAGCAGTGTGCCATAGTGCTGGTGAGCCATGATATGGGAGCCGTTATACAGACCGTGCGCAACATTGCGTGCGTGAATGGCACGGTGCATTACCATCCCGCCACGGAGCCTGCCGACCACTGGTTTGAACACGAGATAGGCTGCCCGCTGGAACTCGTGGCACACGGACATGTGCCCCACCGCGTACTGTCAGAACACTGACAATCTATTTTAATTGATAATTAACAATTGATAAGAGATAAATGAAAAGCATTAAAGAACTCTACCGCATCGGTCACGGTCCCAGCTCGTCGCACACAATGGGACCCGCCACAGCCACCGATATCTTTCTTCGTCACAATCCCGAAAATCCGGCATACAGGGTGACACTCTACGGCAGCCTGGCTGCCACAGGCAAAGGTCACCTCACTGACGAAGCCGTAAAGGAGATTTTCCAAAAGGCTGACAGAAAAGTGGAAATAATATGGAAGCCTAAGACTTTCTTGCCGCTGCACCCAAATGCCCTGACGTTTGAAGGGCTCGACAGCAACGGTAACACTGTTAACTCATGGACCGCTTACAGTGTGGGCGGAGGCGCGCTCAAGGAGGAGTCTCCCCAATACCTGCACACTGATTCTCCCGACATCTACGACCTTACCACGATGACAGAGATTCTCGACTACTGCGACAAGCAGGGAATGAATTTCTGGGAATACGTCAAAGAGGTCGAGCAGCCCGACCTGTGGGACTACCTGTCGGAGGTGTGGCATACCATGTGCTCTGCCATACAGCGTGGACTGGCCGATGAAGAGGTGCTGCCAGGAGTGCTTCATCTCAAGCGCAAGGCGGCAAAGTTCTTTGTGCGAGCGAATAGTATGACGCCCTCGCTGCAAGCCAAGGGTGTGACCTTCGCCTACGCGCTGGCTGTAGCCGAGGTGAATGCCTCCGGCGGAGTTATTGTCACCGCTCCCACATGTGGCTCCTGCGGTGTTGTACCTGCAGTGCTTTACCAGATACAGGAGAAGCACCACTTTACAGAGACTCAGGTGGTCCGCGCTCTCGCCACAGCAGGTCTGTTTGGCAACGTAGTAAAAGAGAATGCCTCTATCTCCGGTGCCGAGGTAGGTTGCCAGGGTGAGGTGGGAGTAGCCTGCGCCATGGCTGCCGCTGCTGCCAATCAGCTCTTCGGCGGTAGCATAGCCCAGATAGAGTATGCCGCAGAGATGGGCCTGGAGCACCATCTTGGTATGACCTGCGACCCGGTGTGTGGACTGGTGCAGATTCCCTGCATCGAACGCAACGCATACGCGGCGGTCAGAGCCATGGACTCATGTCTATATTCCGCTCTCACCGACGGGCGCCACTCTGTCAGTTTCGACAAGGTAGTGAGGGTAATGAAGGAAACCGGCCACGACCTGCCCTCCGTATATAAGGAGACAGCCGAAGGAGGACTGGCGCAGCACTACCACTCGTAGACATTCCCTTTACTCCAGAATTTACCACATAACAAATCCAGCAGCGACCATCAGTTCGCTGCTGGATTTGTTCTATTCCTCCGTATCGTCGGCTAACGCTGAGCCTTGGTAAAAGCCGTTCTCCCCAAGTTCCTCTGAGAGAATAACAGTTTGTTTTTATTGGATATGAAGAAGCGTGGAACTATATGTCCACATCTTCAAACTGAGGGTCGTAGGAATCACCCAAAAACATAAGATTGTACATTAAGCAGTTCCACGCTATAATGCGTGAAGCCGCTATGTCTGCCTTCATGTTTTTTGAGTGACTGTGCTCAAGCACATGCCTCAAACATTTTGCAATGATTGAAAAGTTCCCACGTTTTCAGTTTGCAAGAGAGAGCATAACGCTTCTATATATTCAATACGTCGCAGAATGGGGTATTCCCCAAACTGCGTTGCAAAGGTAGCGATTATTTTAATAACGACAAAAGATCAGCCCTGTTTTTTACAAATCGCTAAAAACAGGGCCAAGAAATGTATGAATAACAAAAATCGTCAAATATGCTTATTAGTAAAGCCTTCGCTTCTACAGGTCCTTGCCGATGTCGCGGCGGTAGTAGCGGTCGGTAAACTGCACAGCCTGGGCTGCCTGCATAGACTTGGCCAAGGCCTCGGCCCTGTCGGCACCATAGGAGGTGAGGGCTATCACGCGGCCACCGCTGGTAACGAGCTGCCCATCCTTCATGGCGGTGCCGGCATGGAAGGCTATGGTGTCGCCTATCTGGTCGGTGCCGAGAATGGGGTAGCCTTTCTTATACTCAAGGGGGTAACCGCCACTGACAAGCATCACGCATACCGCGGCACGCTCATCCTGCTCCACGGTGCACTGGTCAAGATTACCGGCAGCCACTGCCTCAAAGAGTTCCACAATATCTGATTTGAGGCGAGGCATTACTGTCTCCGTTTCTGGGTCACCCATACGACAGTTGTACTCTATTACCTTGGGTTGCCCGTCGCAGTCAATAAGACCGAAGAAAATAAAGCCCTTATAGTCCAGACCCTCAGCGGCGAGTCCCTCTACGGTAGGGCGCACAATCTGATCCTCTACCTTCTGCATCCACTCCTTTGTGGCAAAAGGCACCGGCGACACGCTGCCCATACCGCCGGTGTTGAGACCTGTGTCGTATTCACCTATACGCTTATAGTCCTTGGCCTCGGGCAGTATCTTATAATGACGACCGTCAGTAAGAGCAAAGACTGAACATTCTATTCCACTAAGAAACTCCTCTATCACCACACTGGCCGAGGCGGTGCCGAACTTGCCGCCGAGCATTTCACGCAGCTGTTCGCGGGCTTCTTTGAGGTTGGACACTATCAGCACACCCTTACCTGCGCACAGGCCGTCAGCCTTGAGCACATACGGAGGTTGCAGGGTCTCAAGGTATGCCTCTGCTTCGGCAAGACATGTGCCGTCAAAGGTCTGGTAGGCTGCCGTGGGTATGCAGTGGCGCATCATGAAGGCTTTGGCAAAGTCCTTGCTTCCCTCCAACTGCGCTCCAGCCTTTGAAGGGCCTATGACTTTCACATTGCTGAGGTCCGGACGAGAGGCAAAATAGTCGGCGATGCCTTCTACCAACGGCACCTCCGGACCGACTACGAGCATCTCTATGTTCTTCTCAAGTGCAAAGGCGGCGATGCCTTTAAAATCCGTTTCTTTCAGTGACACGTTCTCGCCTACCATGGCAGTGCCGGCGTTGCCCGGAGCAATGTATAGTTTGGTGAGTAGTGGACTCTGTGCTATCTTCCACGCAAGGGCATGCTCACGGCCGCCGCTGCCAAGTAAGAGTATATTCATAGGAATATAAGTAGTTAACGGTTATTGGTTATTGTTTAACGTTTATCGTTCTTTGCCCATGGTGAGCGTGAATGGGGTTTCGGCGAACGCTTTTCTTTCCCTATGCCGGAGTAGTTGGGGCGAGTCTTTTCCTCTTGTAGGCGCTGCTTGGCCACAAACTTACGGTGGCGCTCACGCAGGTATGCAGGGATGTCGTCATTCTCGTCTTGCTCATCTTCGCGCCGTGCATTGTCGCGCTGACGTAGATAAGGAGTACGGGTATGTCTGTCACGCATTCGGCGACGTTCTTCGTCGGACTTGATTTCTCCACCTTCGTTGCGAAAAGCCCTATATTTACCGTCAAAAATCTGGTATTTGCGGAATTCGCATTCCAGTGCCCCGTTGAACAACGGAATCTTAAGACTGGGCTTTAGACCAATACTTTCGAAAGCCTCTTGGCGGTAACTGATTATCCACGCATCATTGCCGCAGAATTGGTGTTTCAGCTTCTCGCCGATTGTCTTATACAGACCGAGCAGGTTGGGCGAAGATATGCGTTCGCCATAAGGCGGGTTCATAACTATTATCGCGGGCTGCTCGGGCTTTACAAACTGCTGTATGGGCTGCACGGCGATGTCTATACAGTCTGCCACCGATGCGGAGCGGGCATTGGCCATCGTGGCATTCACAGCTGCGGGGTCTATGTCGCGAGCGTATATCTTATGGTCAAACGGCCGCTCGTTTGTGTCGTCATTGTATATCTGTTGCAACAACTCAGGGTCATAGTCGGGCCAATTCTCAAAGGCATATTTGTGAGTATGGAATACGCCTGGCCATATATTGCGAGCTATCAACGCCGCCTCAATGGCTATGGTGCCAGAGCCGCACATCGGATCTATAAGGTCACACTCACCCTTCCATCCTGTCATCATCAGCATACCCGCAGCCAGGACCTCGTTGATAGGACTCTCCACGGTAGCCACTCTGTAGCCTCGCTTATGGAGACTTTCACCTGAAGAGTCTAACGAGAGTGTGCACTGAGTCTCATTGATATGTATGTTGAGGCGGATATCAGGATTTGTTATGCTGATGTTGGGACGCTGGCCCGTCTGCTCTCGGAAGAAATCAACAATGGCGTCCTTCACCTTATATGCTACAAACTTAGAATGCTTAAACTCCTCAGAATAAACTACGGAATCTACGGAGAAGGAAGTCTTTAGCGAGAGATACTGATTCCAGTCGATTTGGTGCACGGCGTTATATACATCATCGGCATCAAAAGCCTGGAATTCCTTGATGGGCTTAAGTATGCGCAGAGCCGTACGCAAGCAGAAATTAGCCTTATACATCATGGCCAGGTCGCCGCTGAAGGTAACTACACGACGCCCTACCTGCACATCAGCCGCGCCAAGCGCTTCCAGTTCACGGGCAAGCACTTCCTCCAGACCCTGCATGGTCTTGGCGACCATCTTGTAAGTATTCATCGCTAATAATTCGTGAGTTCAACTTTTAATTCGTCTTGCACTGCAATGCCAGTTTAGCTCCTGCCGGCACATCATCGGTAATCCACATATTACCGCCTATCACAGCACCCTCGCCCACAGTTACGCGACCAAGTATTGTGGCATTGGAATACACTATTACATTGTCTTTCAGTATGGGGTGACGCAGTATGCCCTTGATGGGGGTGCCGTTTTTGCCGAGAGGGAAACTCTTGGCTCCGAGCGTAACACCCTGATAGAGCTTGACGTTGTTACCGATGATAGTAGTCGCTCCAATCACTACACCCGTTCCATGGTCAATAGTAAAATGAGTGCCTATCTGTGCAGCAGGGTGGATATCGATGCCCGTTTCACTATGAGCCATCTCCGTAAGCATACGAGGGATGAGAGGTACTCCCTGCTCGTGCATCACATGGGCCAGTCGATAGATAGAGATGGCCCTGATTGCAGGATAGCAGCTAACTACCTCACTATAAGTAGTGGCAGCAGGGTCTCCCTCATACGCTGCCTCCACGTCTGTCTCAAGCATGCTCTTGACCTCGGGCAGGCGTTCTACTACCTGCGTGGCAATCCGATAGCCTTCACTGCGCACAAAGTCCTTGCATCCTTCTCCATTCTTGGGACGCTCATCCAAATATAACCCCGCAGCTATCTGCGAAGCCAACAGTTCATGCACTCGCCTTACCACTGCAGTTAAGTCATTCTTCTCACCACAGCTCACAAAGGTCTGACCATAAAAACCCGGAAAAAACACGGAGCGACACAACTCCACCAACTCCTCCAACGCCTTGGTTGAGGGAATCAATGTACTGTCGCTATATTCGTGGAGCACACCTTTCTGCTCTAAAAAAGAATAGTCCGACAAGCGCTTAGCCACCATAGCCACTGCCTCGTCCGTCTTCAATAAAATGTTGTCGTTTGTTTGCATATTCTTAACTGCTCGCAAAATTACTACTTTTTCTCAAACAAGGCCGCACGATTGGGAGAAAAACAAAAAATCTTTTCAAAAAATTTGGCAGTAAACGGCAAAAGGCGTACCTTTGCACCCGATTTCAAGCGGAGACAGCCGCAGTCATACCTGCGTACATTATTATTTATATATGTGTCGCTTGCTTGATTCTTTTCCTACAATATTTTTTAGAAATCAAAATCGCAACCACGGCATAGCCCGGGGAACGCGTTTGTAATTGTATCTTTATGCCAAACTTTAAACTTGAGGAGCTTCTCTCAAAACCTATTGACGAGATTCGCTCCATTGCCCAGAACCTGGGTCTGAAGACCAAGCAGGCCGATAGCCAGCAGGATATCGCCTACATGATTATTGACGAACAAGCTATTCTTAACTCCAAGTCTATAAGCGACCAGCGCAAGACCAGGCGCCCGCGAATCAGCAATTCTGCCCAACCGGAAGAGGGCACCCCCAAGCGCAAAGCTAAAGAGGAAGACAAGCCTGCAGATGCCAGCGCAGAGAAAAAAGAAGCTGACCCTGCAGCCGAACCAAAACCCAAGCGTCGTGGCCGTCCCCGCAAGAGTGACACCGTAGCTACAGGCGACGATAGCACCAACAAGGTTTCAGCGGAGACCACCTCCCCTGCGGTAGAACCTGAGGCCAAGCCTGCCGAGCCCAAGCGCAAAGGCCGTCCGCGCAAAAGCAACAAGACTTCTGACGATACTACTACCCCGTCGGCCAGCAGCGATAACACTAATAAGAATCGAGACGCAAAGCCCACAGCTATCGCAGCATCATTGTTTGACGAAGAGGCAGCAAATAATTTTGCAGATGACACAGATTCTCCCGAGGAGACACCACTGCCAGAGACAAGGGAGAGTGATTTTATAATTCTTCAGGATATCCCATCCGCAGATTTAGTTGATAGTCAGATGGCCGATAACGAACAGGAGAGCGCGGATGAGACAGAGGAAGAAGGCGCCAATGAAGAAAAAGTTTCTCCGGACGTTACTCCAGAAGAGGACAAAAATTCCTTCGCTATGCCGCGACGCACAAATCAGACATACGACTTTGGAGAGTCTATTATTGGCTCCGGCGTACTCGAAATCACAGCTGAGGGACAAGGCTACCTGCGCTCTGCTGACTACAACTACCTCACCTCACCTGACGACATCTTTGTCACACCGCAGATTATCAAGAACTACAGCCTTAAGATGGGCGACGTGGTCGAAGGTCCCGTGCGCGCCCCGAAGGAGAACGAGAAATTATTCACCTTGCTCAAGGTGACGCACATCAACGGTCTCGACCCAGACAAAGTACGCGACCGTCAGACATTCGAGCACCTCACACCTCTCTTCCCTGACGAGAAATTCCAACTCTGCAAAGGAGACGGCTCCGATTCCCTCTCTGCACGTGTGGTAGATCTCTTCGCCCCCATCGGCAAGGGGCAGCGCGCTCTGCTGGTAGCACAGCCCAAGACCGGTAAAACTATTCTCATGAAGAGTATCGCCAACGCCATTGCTGCCAATCATCCTGAAGCCTACCTCATGATGTTGCTCATTGATGAGCGCCCGGAGGAAGTGACCGACATGGCTCGCACCGTCAATGCAGAGGTAATCGCCTCTACTTTTGACGAACCTGCCAGCAACCACGTCAAGATTGCAGGCATAGTGCTGGAAAAGGCAAAACGCATGGTAGAGTGTGGCCACGATGTAGTCATCTTCCTCGACTCCATCACCCGACTCGCACGCGCCTACAACACCGTGGCCCCCGCCAGTGGCAAGATTCTCACCGGTGGCGTTGATGCTAACGCATTGCAGAAACCCAAGCGATTCTTCGGCGCAGCGCGCAACATAGAGGGCGGAGGCTCGCTCACTATCATTGCCACCGCCCTGATTGACACCGGTAGCCGTATGGACGAGGTAATCTTTGAAGAGTTCAAGGGTACTGGCAATATGGAGCTTCAGCTTGACCGCACGCTTAGCAACAAGCGCATCTTCCCCGCTGTCAACTGCGTGGCCTCCTCCACTCGTCGCGATGACCTGCTGCAGGACGAAAGCATACTCAACCGTGTGTGGGCAATGCGCAATTACATCGCCGAAATGACTGCCATGGAAGCAATGACCTTAATCAAGGATCGCATGAACATTACCAAAAACAACGAGGAATTCCTCCTGGCAATCAACTCCTAAATAATAAGTGCGACAGTACGCAAACTAAGTGCGTGCTCGTGAAAACTAAGTGCGTGCGCAGAATTCTGCGCACGCACTTTTATTTTCTCCCCTCCCACTAACATTTTTTGCGAAGAGCCTTATACCCCAGCAGCCCTGCTAAAAAGACTGCCAGCCCACCACCTCCGTATGCAAGGTATTCCGTAGTCGCAGTAGCCTCTCCATCATTCATTCCCTCCGCCACAGCAGTAGAGTCAGAGTCAGGCATCGTTAAATCATTATCTCGCGCGTTCAGCGCAGCCACGCCCTCCTTCGTCATAGGCTCCGGCTCTGGATAGGTAATCTCAAAGATATCTACGGCATTGCCACCACCGCCCGAGCGGCCTTGCGAAGTAATAATCACATAACGTCCGTCCTCGCTAATATCAAGGCCCACTGGGTAGGAGTCCGCATTGATACTCGTTATCAGCTTCATCTCGCGCGTGTCCACCACGCATAGTTTTGACGCATTGTTACAAGCCGCAAAGGCATAGCGACCGCTGGGCGACAGTTCAATAGTCCTTGCGCCGGTGCCCACCTTGCATGTCTGCCAACCGCCTACATTCACCATCTTCTTGCCCTCCCCGTCCATCTGGCATGCAGCCTGCAGGAAATCATCAAGACCTATCTTTTGTATGCAGCCCGCCGCATTGATGCTCAGGTAGAGATAACCATCGCGTATCACCAGATGACGCACATTGTCCATCATCCCCTTCACGCGCCCCAGATACTTGTCCTCCTTGAGGTCTATCACGGCAATGCCGCCAGTGCCACCCATGCAGCCCACCAGCAGATACCTGTCATCAGGCGTAAACACCGTGCCGCGCAGCGCATAGCCACTGCCGTTGTCGCGGTCCACCGAAACAGTCGTGCTATAATTCAGCGGCAATATATAATCCACCACCAGCATCTTCTTGTGATGCCAGTCAGCCGGACTGCTGCTGCTCACATCAATCAGAGCCACAGTATTGTTACCCCAGTGAGACACAGCCACCGTCTTGCCGTCATGGCTCGTAGCTATCATCTTAGGCAGCGGACCCGTCTCAAGCATCCGTATGATACTGTCCTTCTCAGTGTCAATCACAGCAATCGCCGACGGGTCCTGCGCATTAATGTCAAACGACCGGCGATAGTAAGGCACCCACAGATAGCGACCGCCGTGAGTGAAGCAACTCTCCACAGGCTTGCCCATGAAAGCGTTCACGTTAAACCCATCACGAGCTGCATAATGAGTAAAATTATAAAACCCCGACGGCTTCGCCCATAGCTCCGTCTCGCTACCGTCAAAACGATGGTTGATAACAGCCAGCTTCTTATGCGTAGCCATTTCGTAGGCGATAGTCCTGCATCCCTCCAGAGAGTTAACATAATACTTGCTGCCGTCAGGATGGATGTTTATCGACTTAGGCGAATTGATATCCTCATCCCAGCCGTCCATCGACCTCGCATACTGTTGGTGCCGCCCAATAAGCCGCACCTTCAATCCCTCCGGTGTGCTAACCTCCGTGCCCGTAGCAGGGTGCACCACACCCTGAGCATACACACCCAATGCCATCAAGCACACCATCGCAAAGACAATCACTCTCTTCATCTCTCTTACCATATTTATATATTATAACTTTCTCACTGCAAAGATATACACATTTTCCTCCACCACAAAGAATACAATCCCCTTTTTAGTATATATCACATGGACCAACCTCCGCAAAATACCCTTGGCAGCAAATTCCTAACTACTAATCCCCCCCTTTTCAAGAAGACAAAAAAATAGGGCTCCGCAGCAATGCTGCAGAGCCCCTGTCTAAAACGGCGGATACCTACTCTCCCACTTTCGTAGTACCATCGGCGCGGGCGGGCTTAACTTCTCTGTTCGGAATGGGAAGAGGTGGAACCCCGCTGCCTAACCGCCTGATCTGTAAGTCTGACATACATCGGTGAAACAAGCGCACTCGGATCCTGACATCCGGCATGCAGCCCAAAGCGTATCCAGCCACCCCCGCAGAGGGGGCAACGGCTGCGCGATGAAAGTTTCGGGCAATTAGTAACGCTCGGCTTTGACGTCGCCGTCTTTACACCTGCGTCCTATCGACGTCCTCGTCTCGGACGACCCTTATGAGGAGATCTAATCTTGCGGCCGGCTTCGCACTTAGATGCTTTCAGCGCTTATCCGATCCCGACATGGCTACCCGGCGGTGCACCTGGCGGCACAACCGGCAGACCAGAGGTCGGTCCGACACGGTCCTCTCGTACTAGTGTCAGGGCCACTCAAATCTCCAACGCCCACGATAGATAGAGACCGAACTGTCTCACGACGTTCTGAACC
>JAGCYL010000090.1 GCA_017960825.1 Bacteroidaceae bacterium
CCGTAGCGCTGGCGTATCTCGTTGATACCAAGGCGCTGGATGCTCTCGGAGAAGTCGAGGAACACAGCCAGACCAGTGTTGTTTACGCCATAGCCCTTGTCGCAGCGCTCCTTGGCTGCACGGCTGGCTACGTCGCGGGGCACGAGGTTGCCGAAAGCGGGATAGCGGCGCTCCAGGTAGTAGTCGCGGTCTTCCTCGGGAATGTCACATCCGTGCTTGGTGCCTGCCTGCAGGGCCTTGGCATCCTCCAGCTTCTTGGGCACCCAGATACGACCGTCGTTGCGCAGCGACTCTGACATCAGCGTCAGCTTCGACTGCTTGTCACCGTGCACGGGGATACAGGTGGGGTGAATCTGCACATAGGAGGGATTGGCAAACATGGCTCCCCTGCGGTAGCAGGCTACAGCAGCGGAGCAGTTGCAACCCATAGCGTTGGTAGAAAGGAAGTAAGTGTTGCCGTAGCCGCCGGTGGCGATTACCACTGCGTTGGCAGTGAAGCGCTCCAGCTTGCCCGTAACGAGGTTCTTGGCGATGATGCCACGGGCGCGGCCGTCAACGACGACCACGTCTTCCATCTCATAGCGGGTGTAGAGCTTCACCTTGCCAGCCTCTACCATACGGCTCAGTGCGCTGTAGGCACCGAGCAGCAGCTGCTGGCCGGTCTGACCCTTGGCATAGAAGGTACGGCTTACCTGCGCACCGCCGAAGGAACGATTGGCAAGCATGCCGCCGTACTCACGGGCAAAGGGCACGCCCTGAGCTACACACTGGTCGATGATATTGTTGCTCACCTCAGCCAGACGATATACGTTGGCCTCACGGGCACGGTAGTCACCGCCCTTGACGGTGTCGTAGAACAGACGATAGACAGAGTCGCCATCGTTCTGATAGTTCTTTGCAGCATTGATACCGCCCTGTGCAGCAATGGAGTGAGCACGGCGCGGAGAGTCCTGGATGCAGAAATTCAATACGTTGAAGCCCATCTCACCGAGGGAGGCTGCGGCACTGGCACCGGCCAGACCGGTTCCCACAACGATAACATCAAGCTTCAGCTTATTCTTAGGGTTCACCAACTTCTGATGAGCCTTATAGTTGGTCCACTTCTCTGAAACGGGACCTTCTGGTATTCTGGAATTAAGTTCTTTTGCCATAGTATTAAAAAGTTGACGAGTTGACGAGTTGACAAGTTGTTACCTCAATGTTCAATGCTCAATGTTCAGCATGTTGCGCCACAGGCTTCCGCTGCCTTATGGCAGGCATCGCCACAGGCTTCACCACAGCATCCTACGAGGCCGGTGGCGAAGGCAACTACTACAGCCACAAACATAAGGATAACAACCGTTACCCACACAATACCGATAACCTTCACACGCTTGAGCCAAGTCTTACCGCTGGCACCCAGCGTCTGGAAGGCGCTCCAGAAGCCATGGCTCAGATGGAACCACAGTGCGGCAAGCCACACAATGTAGAGACCCGCATAGAGCGGGCAGCTGAAGGTCTGCTGGATATATCCGTAGCCGTCAGTGGGCGAGAGAGCACCCTCCATGCCTACAATCTCGGAAAACATCATGTTGTACCAGAAATTGTAGAGGTGCAGCAGCAAGCCCAGGCATACGATGAGGCCCAGCACAAACATGTTCTTCGATGACCACTCCACCGTGCCGGCGTTCACCTTGGTGGACACGGCATAGCCGCTGCCACCGCGAGCCTTACGGTTCTGCAAGGTAAGAATGATTGCAAACACAAAGTGCAGGGCCACCAGAGCACCTAAGGCTGCAGTAGCCACTACGGCATACCAGTTCGCGCCAAGAAAAGCACAGATAGCATTGTAAGCCTCCGCGCTAAACAGCGCCACAACGTTCATGCATGCATGAAACGTCAGGAAAAGAATAAGCGCAATGCCGGTAACCGACATCACCACTTTCCTTCCGATAGAAGATTTAATTAACCACATAGAAAATTAAGTATTAGTAAGTATTTAAGATATTCGCGCTGCGAATTTAGCTAAAATTTTTCAGTCCTCCAAAAATAATACTCTTTTTTGTTGTGTTGTTGTTGTCGACATAGGAGTGATAACGACTATGTCCCTTTCTTTTTCTTTTCTTTTAGATACTTTTCTTTGCTTTGTCTTTGTAACCAAAATCGTCTCTGTTCCCGACCTTCAGCAAAGCGCGTAGAGCCCACTCTCGTTGATGAAGATGGTTTATGACTTGTAATTAGAACCAGGGTCCTGAATCAGGGCGTTGGTCCGAGCGCAAAACATTTATCTGCGAGGGGGCGCCAATTATCTCCGAGCGCATAAAAATTATCCCCGTGCGGACCGCTGTCTGCACGGGGATAATTCCTTTGAGGTGCGAGATAATTTACATCACCGTGGCGCCGCTCTTGCGCAGTTCGTCGATGGTCTTACGGGGGCGCTTGCTGACCTTTATCTTCAGGGGCTCAGAAGTGCAACTCTTTTGCACCTGACGGGTCTGCGTGCGGCCGAAGGGGAAGAAATCGCCAAAGGGGTCATAAGGATTCGACTGCCGCCGCTCCTGCACACTGAGCACCACGTTATACTGTTGCGCTGGGAAGGTCAACTCTCCCAATGCCGAGGGGGTTACGGCATACTGCTCCGCACGGACGGCGTAGTAGCGCTTGCCTTTGTAGGCCGCAATGTCCTGAGTGAGACGGCGGTCAGGGCGATAGCGATGAACGACAGCCTTCTTGACGGAGGGCACCTTGTCGCTCTTGTTGTCTATCTTCTCGAAGTTGACATTAGCATAGAGCGTGACGGTGACTATCACACTGTCATCGAGATACACCTCGTCCACTCCTTGCGGCAACGAGGCCACGGCAAAGAGGGTGATGTCGTCGGCGGACTTCTTGTCAGCGCAGGCTGTGCCTGCAACGAAAAGTGCCAATAATATGCAGAATAATGTCTTCAATGTTTGATAGTTGACAGTTGATAGTTTATAGTTTATAGTGTATAGTTGATAGTCTACTCCCGCCCCCTCGGCTCTCCGAGTCACTCCCCAGCAGACCCACCCCCAGCCCCTCCCATGGAGGGAGGGGAGGAGACGCCATTTGGACCGACTTTATGCACTCCCCCTTATGGGGGAGCGGGGAGGGGGTCTTTCAGTCTTTCAATTCTTCCACCCACTGGCTTACATCGGCATCGCTGGGCATGCGCCAGTCGCCGCGAGGCGAGAGGGAGCATGAGCCCACCTTGGGGCCGTCGGGCATACAGCTGCGCTTGAACTGCTGCTGGAAGAAGCGGCGCAGGAAGGTGCGGAGCCACTTGCGGATGGTGTCGTCATCGTATTTGCCGGCGAAGGCTGTGCGTGCCAGGAACTCAATCTTGCGTGGCGCAAAGCCGTGGCGCAACGTATGGTAGAGGAAGAAATCGTGCAGCTCATAGGGCCCCACAAGGTCTTCTGTCTTCTGTGTGATATTGTCCTGCTCGTCAGCTGGCAACAGCTCGGGACTGATGGGTGTGGCGGCAATATCCTCAAGGACTGTGCGGCAGGCTTCGTCAACCTTATTGCGTGCCGTCCATATCACGAGGTGGCGCACCAAAGTCTTGGGCACAGAGGCGTTGACTCCGTACATCGACATGTGGTCGCCATTGTAGGTGGCCCATCCCAGTGCCAGCTCACTGAGGTCGCCTGTACCTACCACTATTCCGTTCATCTGATTGGCGGCATCCATGAGTATCTGTGTGCGCTCACGAGCCTGGGCATTCTCGTATGTGACATCGCGTGCTGACGGGTCGTAGCCAAGGTCGCGGAAGTGCTGCTCGCACGCCTCGGCAATGCTTATCTCGCGGATAGTGATGCCCAGCATCTTCATCAGGTTGGTGGCATTGGTGTAGGTGCGGGTGGTGGTGCCGAAGCCGGGCATGGTGATACCCACCACGCTCTGACGCGGACGGCCCAGCAGGTCGCAGGCCTTCACGCTTACCAGCAAGGCAAGGGTTGAGTCAAGGCCGCCGCTGATGCCCAGCACCAGCGTGTCGCACTTCACATGGTCGATACGCTTGGCCAGCCCCCGGACCTGGATATTGAATATCTCCTCGCAGCGTTGGTCAAGGTCCTTGCCCTCTGGCACAAACGGATGGGGGTCAACAGTGCGACTCAAACGGAAGTCCTCATAGACAACAGGAGTCTGGGGCACCTCCACGGTGCCGCCCACAGGCTTGGATGCCGTAGCTACAGAGAAGGAGAAGGTGGTGTTGGTGCGGCGCTCCGAGCGCAGGAGCTCCACGTCTATCTCGCTAAAGATAATCTGCTCGTCGAGGGAGAAGCGCTCAGCCTCGGCCAGCAGATGGCCGTTCTCGTATATCATCGCCTTTCCGCCAAACACAAGGTCTTGGGTGCTCTCGCCGTAGCCGCAGCCTGAATAGACATAGCCGCAGTGGAGGCCCGCACTCTGCTGGGCGAGCAGGCTGTTGAGGTAGTCCTCTTTGCCCACAATGTCGTTAGACGCACTGAGGTTGAATATCACCTCCGCACCGCTAAGGGCAAGGCGTGTGCTGGGCGGCTCGGGAGCCCACAGGTCCTCACACAGTTCTATGCCGAACTTGAACGACGGGGTCTCAAACACCTGGCGGCGGTCGATGGTCACCATCTGTCCCGCCAGCATGGTGGTCATGGGCGGCAGCTTCACTGCTGAGGCAAACCATCGCATCTCGTAGAACTCGCGATAGCAGGGCAGGTAGCTCTTGGGCACAGCGCCTATAATCTTGCCCTTGCTCACTGCCACGGCGCAGTTGAGCAGCATGCCCTCACAGCTGACAGGCATCCCCACTATGGCCGTAACATTCAGCGGTCGGGTGACGTCGGCTATCTGCATCAGCGCCATCTCTGCCTTGTCCAGCAGCTGCTGCGAGGCGAACAGGTCCTGAC
Source organism: Bacteroidaceae bacterium (assembly GCA_017960825.1). Lineage (GTDB taxonomy): Bacteria > Bacteroidota > Bacteroidia > Bacteroidales > Bacteroidaceae > UBA6382. The sequence goes on from JAGCYL010000090.1 coordinate 4,890, forward strand.
ACGTATAGGCCGTAATGCTCAGCTCGGGAAAGCATACCACCTCGGCCTGTGCCTCATCGGCCTTGACAATCAGCTGGCCTATGTGCTCTGCGTTATACTCGCAGTTGGCCACTCTCACACTGGGTATGGCTGATGCCACCCTTACAAATCCGTAGTTCATGGCTTAATATTTGAATGTGCTGCCTCCAAGGAATTCTCGCAGTAGCGAGGGCTGGGGTGTACCTCCTACATTTATTGGATTGATGTAGCGCAACAGTTTCAGCAGGCGGAAGGCCTCATAGTACTCCGGCTCATTCTCCGGCACCATCTCCAGCAAAGGCATAACCCGAGGCCTCAGGCTTGCCAGCTCATACACCAGGGCGGAGTTGAACATCACGTCCACATTCTCCTGGAATGGTATAATCCATTTCCTTTCACCTGCCCTGACACTTGGCCAGCGCCGTATGGTGTCCATTGCAGAGCTGCCGCGGAACTGGGCATCTCTCACTATGCGGCGCATCAGTCGGTTGTCGCTGGGTGAGATATAGTTATGGTTGTCAAGCTGTATGGTGGTCAGCGCCGACACATATATCTTATATTTGTACAGGTCGTCGATAGTCTCTGTCAGTCGGGGATTAAGAGCGTGGATACCCTCTATCACCACTATGTCGGTGGGCTGCAGTTTCAGATGGTTGCCGCTGGACACACTCTCTCCCGTTACGAAGTCATAGCGAGGCAGTTCCACCTCCTTGCCTTCAAAGAGTTGCTGCAACTGCTCGGCCAGCAACGGCAGGTTCAGCGCGTCGATAGTCTCGTAGTCATAGTCGCCCTTCTCATCACGCGGAGTCTGGTCACGCGGCAAGAAGTAATCATCCAGGGAAATGGGCACAGGCTTATATCCGCACGTCATCAGCTGCACACTGAGCCTCTTACTGAATGTAGTCTTACCGCTGGACGAAGGGCCTGCCACGAGAACCATCTTGATAGTCCTCCTGGCAACTATATCCTCTGCCATGTGGCATATCTGGCGCTCCTGGAATGCCTCCCACACATTAATCACATCGTTGGTAAACCCCTGCGCACATACCTCGTTGAGGTCACCGATGGTGCGCACCCCGCCCAGTTCCTGCAGGCGATGGTAGGTATTGAACACCTCCAGCATCTTCTCCTGCTTTATGGCGGGCTTCAGCTTGTCGTACGCAGCGGTGTCGGGCAGTCTCAGCAGCAGGCCGTCGTAATAATTCTCCAGCCCAAACAGTCTGATATACCCCGTGGAGGGACACAGCGCCCCGTAATAGTTGTCGGGATATCCGTCGAGAGTGTAGTATGTGGTGTAGAGGCGGCCTGTGCTTCGCAGCAGCTTGACCTTGCTTGTCATGCCCGCCCTCTCATACATGGCTATCACCTCGTCAGCCGGCTTACGCTCCTGCACAAAAGGCAAATCCTGCGCTATCAGCTTATCCATCTCCTTGCGCACATCGGCAGAGTCTATAATCATGCCGTGCAAGTGGCGCGGACGGATATAGTAGCCGTTGGAAATAGGAGCCTCCACACTTACGCTTACACCTTTATAGAGATTGCTTACAGCCTTGCTCAGTATAAATAATAATGTACGCGTGTAAGTCCTCATTCCGTAGGGTGAGGCTATGCTGCTAAACTCCACATCAGAGTTGCTGTACACTCTGGTTGTAAGGCCCTCAATCCTGTTGTTGACCTTACCCACAACAATTTCCGACATCTTGTCGGGCATAATCTGGCGGCCTATCTCCAGCAGAGAGGCGCCCTCGGCGGCCTCATAGCACTTGCCGTCGTTGATGCAACGGATTTTGATTTTATTGGACATTGGGCATTAAATTGTGAAATAGTCAAATTATGAAACAGTGAAATAGTCAAGTGGCTCCGTTTTGTTTATTTGCCCTTGCCGTAGCGCTTGTTGAGACCGTTGATTACCTCGTCAGTGATATTACACTTGGGGTCAGCCAGCAGGATATTGTCGTTGCTGCGCGAGAGAATGTAGGTGTAGCCTGCGGTCTTGTTGTAGGATGCCAGGAAGTTGTCGATAGAGTCATGGAGAGCCTCGTTGTACTTGTTCTGCTCCTTTTGGAATTCCTCAGCCAGGTTGTCCTGCAGGCTCTGCAATTGGTTTTGCTTCTTTATCAGGGCAGCCTGCATCTTGGAGGCCTGGTCTTGGCTCACCAGTCCGCCCTGCACCTTCTCCTGGAAATCAGCCATCTCCTTTTGCAGCGCAATACCCTTGTTGTTAAGAGTATTGCTGATACTGGCGCGCTTCTTCTCCAGCAAATTACTGCATTCAAGATAGTACTCATACTTAGCCATCAGCGTGTCGATGTCCACGAAGGCAATCTTCACACCCTTGTCTTCGGCGGCAGCCTCAGTCTTGCCACCATCCTTGGCAGTCTTAACCTCCTTCTGGCCGCACGAACTCATCATCACAGCGCAGCCCGTCAGCAGCGCAAACAAAAAAGTCTTTTTCATTTTATCCGTTATTGATTATTGGTTATCGGTTATTGATTAATGTTCTCTCACCTTCAGCCCGCCATTGAGGCGCGCCTCCATGTCCTGATGCTTCACACAGCGTATGCCGCGCCGCGCCATCTCGCGGTTGCCCTCTATGTGACTGTTCACCACATTTTTCCTGCCCAGCAGCAGGCGGATGCACAGCAAAACAACCGCAATAGCCACAAAAAGCAGAACAAATATCAGTTCTTTGAGCATTTTTTACTATATTCGCAGCGCTTAAGATTACTCCATCGCGCACTTTACAAAGTGCAAAGATAGTTTTTTTATTCGATAGACCACCAAAAAGTACCGAGAAAATAACAAAAATCTGATATCCAAAACAAATAGTAAATAGTAAATCGTAAAATAGTAAATAACCATGACATCATCCACCCTACAACCCAAAGCCGTCTTCGACTGCTTTGCACAGATCAATCAGATTCCCCGCCCCTCCTATAAGGAGCAGCAGATGGGCGCTTTCCTCGTAGATTTCGGGCGCAAGCTCGGTCTCGAAACCCTACAGGACTCTGTAGGCAACGTGCTTATTCGCAAGCCCGCCACCCCTGGCTATGAAAACCTCAAGGCCACCGTGCTGCAGAGCCACATGGACATGGTGTGCGAGAAGGTGGCAGGCCTCGACTTCGACTTCACCAAAGACCCCATCCAGACCTACGTTGACGGCGAATGGCTCAGAGCCAAAGGCACCACCCTCGGTGCCGACGACGGCATCGGCGTAGCCATCCAGATGGCTATCCTGCAGGACGACACCATAGAGCACGGTCCGCTGGAGTGCCTCTTCACCGTGTGCGAGGAGGAAGGCCTCGTGGGAGCCTTAGGCCTTGAGCCTGGCTTCATGAAGGCCGACTATCTCATCAACCTCGACTCCGAGGACGAAGGCCAGATATTCATCTCCTGCGCCGGCGGAGCAACCACCACCGTCACCTTCCACCCCACCATGGAGCCCGCACCCCAGGGGCAGTATTTCTTCAAGCTGCAGGTCAGCGGCCTCACCGGCGGCCACTCCGGTGACGATATCATCAAGAAGCGTGCCAATGCCAACAAACTCCTCGCGCGAATGCTCGCCGCACTGCGCCAGTACGGTGTGCGCATCGCCGACATACAGTCGGGCGGCCTCCACAATGCCATTCCGCGCGACGGCTTTGCCGTGTGCTGCGTGCCCATGGAGCACAAAGAGGCAGTGCGCGTGCTCGTCAACACCATGACCGCCGAGTTTGAGGAAGAGTTCTCCGCCACCGAGCCCAACCTCACCGTCACCCTCCAGTCAGCCGATGCAGCCGACAAGGTCATCGACCTCTCCACCGCAGACCGCCTCGTCACCGCCCTCGTCAGCGTGCCCAACGGAGTGCTCGCCATGGACCAGGAGATACCCAACTTCGTGCAGACATCCTCCAACCTCGCCAGCATCCACCTCCAGAGGACTCAGGAGTCAAGCGACGGGGGCCAAGAGACAATTGAAGTAGTCACCAACCAGCGCTCCAACCTTATGAGTGCCCGCAAGAACGCCTCTCAAATGGTAGGCGGCGTGTTCCTGCTCGCAGGAGCCGATGTGGAGGAAGGCGACGGCTACCCGGGCTGGAAACTCAATCCGCAGAGCCCGCTGCTCCAGATCACCGTGGAGAGCTACAAGCGCATCTTCAACAAAGAGCCCCAGATACTCGCCATCCACGCAGGACTCGAGTGCGGACTCTTCTCACTCAAGTATCCCAACGTCGATATGGTCAGCTTCGGCCCCACACTGCGCGGAGTACACTCGCCCGACGAGTGCCTGCTCATACCCACCGTGCAGATGGTGTGGGACCACCTGCTCGACGTACTGAAGAACATCCCTGCAAAATAATTTTATTATTTTCGCGTTATAATATGGTATCCGCAATCCCTGCGGGTACCATATTCTTTTTGCAGCTATGAAATACGCCCTTTACCTGTTGAGTGCCCTCTTTAGTGTGCTGTCCATCACGTCCTGCATCAGCGACGAGGACTTCCCCACACCCGCCGGAGCCACCTTCCGTCTGTCAGTCGATACCATCGACTTTGACACCGTGATAACCCACACCGCCTCCGCCACCCGCACCCTTACCCTCTACAACGACAACTCCGACGGCCTCTCCATCACCTCCGTAACCATCGAAGGCGAAGATGCCGCCCAGTTCCTCGCCAATGTAGATGGCACATCGTTCAAGAGTCAGGAGTCAGGAGACAAGAGTCAAGAGTCAAACACACTTGACTGCCGCGGCAAGGACAGCCTCATCGCCTTCGTGCAGTTCAATGCCAAAGACATCGACCGGGACGAAGCCGCACTCAGCGAGGCGCGACTGGTGTTTACCCTTGCCAACGGCAAGCGCCAGAGCATCGTGCTGCAAGGATACAGCCTCGATGCCATCGAGCTGCGCGGCAAGGTATATAGAGCCGACGCCACCCTCGCAGCCACGCGGCCCTACGTCGTTTACGACAGCCTCGTGGTGGCAGAAGGAGCCACCCTCACCCTCGCTGCCGGCACCACCCTCCTGATGCGCCCCGAGGCATACATCAAGGTCAAGGGCACCCTCCTCGCCGAGGGCACCCTTGAGCAGCCCGTCACCGTGCGCGGCCACCGCCTCGACGACATGTTCAAGCGCCAGCCCTACGACCGCATCGACAACCAGTGGCAGGGCATCACCTTCACCGCCACCTCCTACGGCAACCGCCTCAACTACTGCGACATCCACTCCTCCAACTACGGCGTGGTGTGCGACTCCTCCGACGTCAGCCATCTCAAGCTCACCATCGAGAACACCGTGCTCCACAACGCCAAGCAGAACTGCCTCACCCTGACCAGCACACAAGCCTTCATCGGCAACAGCCAGATCACCAACGCCGAGGGCAACTGCGTCACCATCCACGGCGGCGACCAGCAGTTCGTGCACTGCACCATAGCCAGCTTCAGTCCCTTCATCGCCATGCGCGGTAACGCACTTGTGTTCAGCAACACCGTAGGCAGCTATCCGTGCCCCCTCCGGCGCATGGACATCATCAACTCCATCGTCACCGGCTATGCCACCGATGAGATATTCGGCAACCCCACCGATGACAAGAGCGTACCGTTCAACTACACCTTCCGCTCCAGCCTCCTCTGCACGCCCGAGATAAACACTCAAGAGTCAAGCACCGAGGGGCAGGAATCAATCAACAACGCCTGGGAAGAGCCCAAGGACAGCATCACCCGGGCGCGCAACTTCGTACCCTTCGACCTCCCCGCACTCTACTTCGACTTCAGCCTGCGCGACGACAGCAAGGCGCGCGGCCTGGCAGACCCCGACATCACCGCCCGGTACTATCCCCTCGACCGCCTCGGCCGCAGGCGCACCCCCACCGCCGACGCCGGCTGCTACCAATACAGCGAGGAAGAATAAAAGGGTGTTTACGCCTTTGCTGCAAGAGTGCGCTAAGTTTTCGCAAGAGTGCGCTAAGTTTCTGTGAGGTGCTTATATGGTACCCCTCTCTCTAAAAATGGTTACGTAACGCGTAACCATTTGATGATTTTTTTGTGTGTTAGGTGGTAGAGTTGAGGAAGGACTGGGTGGTGAATTTTTGTTGAGGCGGTAGAGGACGTGGAGCATGGCGTACTGACATACTGAGAATGGATTAGCTCTTTGTGTATAATTGCACGAAAACGGTCGCTAATATAGTAAAAACAATAGTCTTGCGACCGATTTCGTGCATTTTTTTTGGCTGTTTGAAGAAAAAAAAGTACCTTCGCGGCATAAGTAACAAGCAAAAAATCAAGATGGTATGAATAAGCTTTTCATCGGACGCGAGAAAGAGCAACAGCAACTGAAGGAATACCTCAATTCTGAGCAGTCTGAATTTATTGCAGTTTATGGACGTAGGCGCGTAGGTAAGACGTTCCTTATACAGAAAGTCATCGGCAGTGACTACGCATTTTATGTGGCTGGCATGAACAATGTATCAATGCGTATTCAGTTGACGAACTTCATGCAAGGCATCAGGAAGAACCGTACTGAAATACCTCTTGCCAAGACATGGCTTGATGCATTCATGGCACTTGAAAGTTACTTGGAATCCCTGCCAGAGGGAAAGAAGATTGTCTTTATAGATGAAATGCCTTGGATGGACACTCCCCGCTCAAATTTCATCAGCGGCTTGGAGCATTTCTGGAATTCATGGGCATCGTGGCGCGATGACATCAAACTGATAGTATGTGGCAGTGCAACATCATGGATTATTAACAATCTGATTAAGAACAGGGGTGGTCTTTATAATCGTGTAACCCACAAAATTCCGCTAAAGCCCTTTACGCTGAAAGAGTGCCAGATGTATTTTGATGCACGAGGATTCCGCCTTTCAACAAAGCAAATTGCCGAGTGCTATATGGTTCTTGGTGGTGTGCCGTTCTATCTGTCAAAAATGAATAAGGGCGAAGGAATAGCACAGAACATCGACAGGCTTGTTTTTGCTGAGGATGGCGAACTGCATGACGAGTTTCAAAGTCTGTACAACTCGCTGTATAAGAATGCTGCCAACCACATAAAGATTGTTACAGCATTGGCAACCAAAGGAAAAGGACTGACCCGACAGGAAATCCTTGAAAAGACCGAACTCTCCGATAATGGTAAGTTCTCGATGATGCTTGAAGAGTTGGAGAGTTGTGGGTTTATCCGTAGTTATGAGCCTTTCATCATGGCAACCGGAAACCACACAAGCCAAAACTCCGAGGGACGAAAAAACACAGATACGTTATACCAGCTTGTCGATTCTTTCACCCTGTTTTACTTTCAGGTCATGAGGAAAGCAGATGCCCGCGATGCCAATTATTGGTCAAACAACCAAAACTCCCATGTTTACAGCGCATGGAGTGGACTGTCGTTTGAGATGCTGTGCTTAAACCATGTAGAGCAAATCAAGACGGCACTGGGAATATCCGGCATAACAGCCAATGTCTTTTCGTGGTTTGGGAAAGGAGAACAGCGTTCTGCACAGATAGACATGCTTATCGACCGTGCAGACAGGACTATCAATATCTGCGAAATGAAGTTCTGGAACAGACCATACACCATGACCGCTAAGGATGAGGATGACATTGAGCGCAGGATCTCAACATTCATCGAGACAACAAACACCGACAAGAATGTCATTGTGACCATGATAACAACCAAAGGTATTGACAGGAATGAACATTCAGAATGCATCCAACGTGAACTCACCTTGGACGATTTATTCTGCTAATTGGTACACAAGTTTGTGGACCACAATTTTGTGTACCAGACATTTTTCGTCTTACTTTTCTGTTTCTTACTCCTTATTCTTCGGTTTGTCGCCCTGCTCTCACCTCCGCTTTTCGTGCTCCGCTTCGCGACAGCACTGCTTTCGGTACTCTAAGAGAACATTGCTCGAAAGAGCAATTCCTCGCGATGCCTGCAGCATTGCCGCTACGCTCTCAGACTTCCTTTGTTTGTTGGCACCGACTTCGCCGACAGCCAACGAAAGTCTTCGCGATACCTTCGGTATTCGAGAGTTTCCGGATATGGTATCTATAACCTCTAACCAATAAGCATTCAAGAATGGACTTGGCATCTATAACCACTAACCGCTAACCACTAACCTTTCTCACTTTTTCGGTTTTTTGTTGAGGCGGTAGATGAGGTGCGCCATGATGTAGCGGGGAAGGGAGTTGCGGTATGTCTCGGTGCGGCCCTGCGAGTTGAGGACTTGGGAGATGTTGCTGAGTTTGCCGAGGATGTCGAAGGCATCGAGGGCGAAGGTGAGGCCAGCCTTGGTGAAGGTCTTGCTCAGGCGTGCGTTCCACACGAGGTCGTTGGTGTTGGCGGAGCTGTTGGCATAGCCGCGGCGGGAGTACATGGTAAGGTCGGTGGAGAGCTGGAGGCCGAGGGGCAGGTTCACGAGCGAGGTGAGGCCGTAGTGGAAATCATAAACATTGACATTGTTAAAGTCATCACGGCTGGAGGTGCTGCGGCCATAGCCGATGTAGCCCTTTGCTCCGAGCTTGACTTTCTTGTTTATCTTGTAGTCGATGCGCAAACGGTCAGTGAGCCAGTGGGTCATGACGCTACTCCTTTCAGGCGCTTCGCCAGTGTCAGTACCTATGAGGTCCACGCCGTGGGACATGCGCCAACCCATACTATTGTCGAATGTCAAAAACTTTTTCTTGTCGAGAGGTTGGGAATAGCCAAGGTTGAGAGATAGGTTGTAATTGCCGCTCACATTGTCGGGAGTGAAAGTGCGGATACCTGTCGCACGGTCGTAGATATAGCCCATTGCTACGGAGTTGTGGGAAATGTCATACTTCAGCGTAAGCCAATAATTAAGTTGCTTTTCAGCATTGCTGTGTCCGTATTCCACATTCGCATTATGAATGGTAGTGTTCTTTAGGTGGGGATTGCCGTAATAGATGTTTAACGGGTCTTCGTCGGTGCGGATATTTAGGGCATACACCATTGATGGCGCGGCATGGGTAATATTGTACCTCAGTTTAATTGAGGTTTCAAAATTGTTTAAAGAAAACTCTTGTATTAGGCTTGGATTGAAGAATATGTTGTTTCTTCTTGTAATGCCGCTATATGTAGCACGGGTATAATTAAGTCTGTCATGAGAAAACGCAATAGAGAAATCAAGGATTGTCAGGCGGTAATTGTTTCTTGGGCTTTTCCCCTTTAGCGAATCTCCTTTTGTGGTGTATTCTTTAGAAGTAGCATACCTTACCATTGGCGTTTGCGTGGTATTGGTTAGAATCTGGTTGTAGCTGTTCTGGCGGTCAAACGTTTCTGCATACTCCATCTCCGAGGGCAGCATCCCAATAGGGTGCGTTTCGATCTTGTCCCAATCTGTAAGTCTGTCAAGCCTGTAGGTGGCATAATCACTGTGATTGCGCTTGTATCCTACATCATAAGAGAAGTGGAGATTTGTATTATCATTAAGATTGCAGATATATCTCAATGAAGAGTTGATGTTGAAATTCTTGTTGGGATTGTTTGTCGAATATCTGTTACGTGTGTCCGACGAGACAGAAGAATTGTTAGGGTACTCTGTCTGCATCTGCCGCCAATTGTCTTCTTTCTCCGAGTTGAAACTGATACTTTGGTCAAAAGAGAAATGGCTTACCCCATTCAACTGGTAATAGGTCATATAGGACAACCCCATATCAAGCATACGCCTGTCTCTCTTTGAGTTGTCTATATTGCGGTTGATGACAGTGCGGCTTAGTTCGGAGTCAATACCATGATACACGCTGTCTATCAGTTCTGACAATGACTTGATGTCTGGATTGCGCTTGAATGACATTGCAACTCCCTCCACAAGAGAATTAATCTTTCTGTAAGAGAATGTCGGGTGGAAATCTGCAAATAGCGACTTGGTCTTGTTGGATAACTCTATCTTATGGGTGTTTGTGACGGTGAGATTGCTATTCGCATGGGAGGACTTGGCTCTCGTAAACACATTGCCGTCAGTGAGATAGGTCTCGCCAGAGGTCTGAGTGCGACTGTCCAAGTCGGTGTATGTCAGCTCGGCATTGCTCTCCCACTTGTTTGTTCCGTCCTTAAACTTCAGCAACATGTCTGCCCCGAACTTTTTTATTGCCAGCAATCCACTCGGCATAGTTTCCGGAGTCCAATTGGAGCTCTCGCCAGGCTTGCGCGTGTCGTTAAGGTTATTCATGTTGCCATATAGACTGATGCGCGACCTTGGAGAGAAACGCAAGGCAAAAAGCCGGGCGAGATAGCGCTCCTCGCTGCCATAGCCTGCTTCCACATTGCCTATCCACCCTATTTGGTATTGCTTCTTAAGTCCCACATCCATCACGAACTCTTTGTCGCCCATATCCCTGCCAGCCATACGCGACATAGGTCCTTCCTTGTCATAAGCCTTGATTGTCTTGACCATATACGCGGGCAGGTTCTCAAGCATTATATTATTTTTCCCCTTAAAGAAGTCCTCCCCGTTAAGCATGAGACTTTGCACCTTCCTGCCGTTGACGAATATCTCGCCGTTCTCGTTCAACTCTGCACCCGGCAGTTGCTTTATGAGTGCGTCAAGCATGGAACCCTCGGAGGTTTGGAAAGCGTCGGCATCATATACAAGCGTGTCCCCTTTGTGGTAGAATTTTACTTTTGTCGCCTTGATTGTAACGCCATTGAGTTCGTGAGTCTTTGGAGCCTTATCCATAGGTATATCACCAATGTAACGATCCTCCCCTTTTTTCAAAGGCTTCTTTTTC
>JAGCYL010000091.1 GCA_017960825.1 Bacteroidaceae bacterium
CTTGGACGAGTGGATGCCAAGGGTCTGCATCTCCTGCTGACTAACGATGCTTACAGCAGAAGGCAGGAGTTTCAGTTTGCCTGTCTCTTTGGGAATGGCGATAACCACCACCTCCTCTATATCTACAACCTTGCTGCTGTCGGGAACTGTAAAGTCATTACCGAAGACCATAGACCATTGACTATTGACAGTTAAGGCTAAGAGCAAAAATATTTTTTTCATGACGGTGTGATTTTTGTGCTGCAAAATTACAACAAAAGGCCGGGCCCCACAATCCCCATTTGTGATGATTTTTGCTTGAGAAAGAGGTCTGTATTTCTCAGTTGCGGGAAGCAAATGGAGTAAAAAAGCTCCCCCACACGAGAAAGTCCGTATGGGAGAAAACGCTAACATAAAAAGGTCTAATATATACGCCCGTATAATACAGTTTTTTTATACGGATGTCATTACAGGTTTGTCTTATTTATGACAGACACCTCTTACTGTTCGGCCATCCCTGCGGTCAAAATATTGGTCAAAGATTGTTACTTGCGGGTCACTGCCTTCGCTGAAGTACAGGTAAAGAGCTCCCTTGCAGTACTGATTATAGAGAGAGGATGTGTAGTAGAAACCTTCGGTGTATTCATTGGATAGCGAACTGCCGAAGTTGTAACTGCCGGAAGCAGGTAGGAATATACTATTGCCATTGGGGCCAACCACGTTGTACCCATTGACTCCGTTTTGCGTTGTCCATGTCCATGTACACTGGTCTATAAGTTCCTGCATCTCGTCTGCTGTTGGCATACGCCAATTACCACCCATGTTTACATGAGCGGCATCGTCTTCAGGGTCAAGGATGGTCTTGTTGTCAATCTTGCCATAGTATTCGTTGGTTACGTACTTTGTGAAAAAGAAATGGTCAGGGTAATCCCATCCTTCGCCTGTATACGTTTCTTGGGTAACGCAGTATTTATAGTTCTCCCAATCATAGGTGGCTTTTGTTTCAGTTTCTGACCACGCATAATAACCGCCAAAATCTGTAGGAGATTCCGCATTGACATTGCTGCAACTCCAAAGTAATCCGCTCGGTAGTCCAAGATCGATAGCGTGCGGATGGTTGTCGTCAGTACAGTTGTTAGCAGGTTTGACGGAATCAATCGGCGCTGGGCCGGGGGGAGTCGGGTCATCAGGTTTGTCTTTGTCATTATGAACAAAGACAATGCTGTCAACCTCGTTTGTGGATACAGTGTGTATTACTTTGCCGTCTTTATGAAAGATGAAGGTTTTGGTGGTTTGCGCATTTACTATTGCTGCAAAGAAGAGGAATAAGAATAATGGTTTGGGGAATATCATTTCTTTTGGAGCTTTAAGATTTCTGTATTGATTTGCAGGATATAAATCCCCTTGTGTAAGGATGCAAGATCTATGTTTTCTTCTCTGTCTGCTGCAAGCATGATGCTCTTGACTAATAGACCATTGGTGCTGAAAATGCGTACCACCGTTGGCTGCGTCAGTCCGCTTACTCTGATGTAGTCTTCTTCTATTGAGAACGCAATTTTGTTTACGCCTTCTGTTGTTGAAGGTACAGAAAGCAAATCGTCATCCACATCGCCGAACTCAATTTTTAGTCCTTTCTCTATCTTTGTGGAACCAAGACGTACTCCTTCCTTACTGACGAGATACAGGTTTTCCCCACTCATCTCAAGGCGGCCGATGGAGGCAAGAGCCTCCTGCCGTTCAATGTTAGAGAATTTGCTCATAGTAATGGCAAACTCGGCTCGTGCCGTATTGCTGAGGCAGAAAAATGCTGCCGTACCTATGATAAAGTGTAGTAGATGTCTCTTCATAGCCTTAATAGATTACAATTTTATATAGTTGGGGGTACCTTTCACCACTTTTCCAGAAAAGTTGACTGTTCTTCCATATCATGTCGTAGTAGTGATATTCGTTGTCTTCTCCCTCGTGGAAACCTCTCGCCAACACATAAACATCGCTGCCGTCAAAGAATATACGCGGTTTCTTTGCGCCAGAGGAAAAAGACTCCAACCAATTTGGTTCCCCGTCAGGCAATTCATAAAGTTCACTGCCATTTTTCAGTAGCACAAAAGCACCCTCCCTGTCTTCAATAGCTTTGCGTCGGCTAACAATATATATGTTATCGTTATCAATGTTTATACAGTAGTTTTTATTGTAATAAGGATCTTCATGGGTGTCATTGCCATCGTAGTAATAGGCAGAAAAGAGACGCTCTTTTGTTCCGTTGAAGTCACCATCAAGTAAATCGGTGTAGCCTACAATATGAGCAATGCCGTTGTGTACTTTCATCCCAGTGTTGTAAATTAGTTTACTGCGATCAACACGTTGCAAATAATATGACTCTCCATCGCACCACAACTCGGTAATTTGGCCCCAAGACCATGCACTGCTAGTAGAGTGGTATGAACCAGATAAACGAGGCATATATGCAACATAAACTTTTCCTTTCTCTACATCAAAAACATTAGATTGCCCATATGCTGTAAGTATTTTGGCTTTCTCATCGTTCTTAAAGAAAAAGACATGGTCCTTACCACTATCTGCTTCAGATAAGGAGGTGCTTGTGCTGCCAAAGAGATAGATATCCTCTCCATCTAAACAGATATCTATGCCAAAGGGGCAGACGAAACGACTATCGCTGATAGTATATTGGTATTCAAGGTTTTTCCAAACAGCGTATTCGTAATTATAAGTCCAACTGGCAAGTTTTCCTTTATCGGTTTCACGTTGTCCTACTACATATAGATTGTCGTTGCTATAGCCAATAAAAGTTGGTGTGTAATCCTCTTCATTGTCGGGCATAGGTAAAGGAGTTTCTTTGCCATTGATAACCAGAATTTGGCGAGACTTACTAATTAAACTATCATAAACTAACATAATCATAGCAACATTGCGCCCTGCTATCACAGGGCCAAGTGTTTCTTCGACCGTGATGCTGTCTATGTTTAGTTGAGTGGTGGCCACACCATTGCGATATAACTTAACAGTTGCAGTGTCGGTGCCGCAATTATTTTCGACGTTAGTGGCAAAGGTGATTATCGCTGCAAATGCAGCAATGATTGTTATGATTGTTCTTCTATGCATAACTGTAAATTTTGATGTGACTACAGGAGGAAGCGGAAGATGTCGTTGCCTATGGCATAGACCATCAGGGCAAGCAGGAGGAACATGCCTATCATCTGGGCGCGCTCCTGGAACTTGAGGCTGAACTTGCGACGGAATACTATCTCGATGAGGAGGAACAGAGCGTGGCCTCCGTCAAGGGCAGGTATGGGCAGTATGTTCATGAACGCGAGTATGATGCTGATAAAGGCAGTGAGTTCCCAGAAGCGCTGCCAGTCCCATGCGGTTGGGAACATGCTGCCGATGGCCCCGAAGGAGCCTACGCTCTTGGCACCCTCCTTGGTGAAGAGGTATTTGAGGTCGCTGACATAGCCGCAGAACACATTCACTCCATAGCTGAACCCTTTGGGTATGCTCTCCAGCAGACCGTATTCCTCATCCACGGCCTTGTAGTAGCGCAGGGCATAGGTCTTGCCGATGCCCATCTGCAGATTGCTGTTGAGTAGGAGCTTTATGGTGTCCACTCTGCTGCTGTCGGCTCGCAGTACTGCGACTGTTATATTGCGTTTGCGCAGAGAGTCGTTGGTGGTGGCTCCCTCAAGGCTCTGACTGAGCCGGTTTATCTGCACATCGTAGTCGGTCCAACTGTCAATGGGTTTGCCGTTGAAAGCGACGATGCGGTCGCCCTTGGCTATGCCTTGCTTATCGGCGGCAGAACCAGACATCACAGTGTCAATGACGCTGGGCAGGTAGGGGGCGATGAAGGGACGCTCGCCCTGAAGCATCTCCAGCAGACTCTGGCCGCCCTCGGGCATACGGATGCTGACTTCTTTGCCGTCGCGCAAGACTTTTACCTCATGGGCATTACTGATGGTGCGCAGCACGTCAGTATTGTACTCGCTAAATTCTTCGCCGTCAGCACCGACAGGGATATCACCGTTGCGGAAACCGATAGTCTGCGCTTTTTCGTTGTAGGTGAAGCCCATCGTCATGTCGCGGATGGGAATGTAGCTCTTGCCCCAGGTAAAGAGAATGGCCGAGTAGATAAGCAGTGCAAGGACAAAGTTGACAATCACACCGCCCAGCATGACGAGCAGTCGCTGCCATGCGGGTTTGGTGCGAAACTCCCACGGCTGTGCCGGCTGCTTCATCTGATCACGGTCCATCGACTCGTCAATCATGCCGGATATCTTGACATAGCCGCCTAAAGGAATCCAGCCAATGCCGTACTCGGTGCCGACGTATGGGTAGTTGCCCTTTTCGTCCTTCTGTAGGGGCTCTTTGCCACGCAAGCGACGCCACCACTTGGAGTATGTGCTGAAGAAGCGAAATTTATAGTCAAAGAAGAGATAGAATTTTTCTACGCGAATGCCAAAGAGCTTGGCTAATGCAAAGTGTCCGCCCTCGTGCAGGACTATCAGAATGGATAAGCAGAGGATGAGTTGTGCGGCGCGAATAAGGAATACTTCCATAAGAAAGGGGTTAGCGGTTAGGGGTTATTGGTTATTGATTATGGATAGAGCCACTCTGCGGCTTTCGCTGTCGGTGAGGCGATAAGTGTCGAGCGAGGGCGAAGCCTCAAAACTGACGGTCTGCATGGTGGTGCTGATGACTTCACTAATCTGCGGGAAGGTTATCTTGTCTTGCCTGAAAGCAAGATTGGCAACTTCGTTGGCAGCGTTGAGGATGCAGGGCATGTTGCCGCCGCGCCTGATTGCTTCGTAAGCGAGAGAAAGGCAGGGGAAGCGCTGCAGGTCAGGTCGCTCAAAGGTGAGGTCGGCCACCTTGAAGAGGTCAAGGCGCGGGCCGGAGAGCTGCAGGCGACGGGGATAAGACAGAGCGTACTGTATGGGCAGCCTCATGTCGGGCAGACCGAGCTGTGCCTTGACGGTGCCGTCGCAGAACTGTACGGCGCTGTGCACGATGCTCTGGGGATGCACCAGTACCTCAATCTGTTCGGCCCCAATGCCGAAGAGCCATTTGGCCTCGATTACCTCAAACCCTTTGTTAATCATAGTGGCAGAGTCAATGGTAATCTTGTCGCCCATGTGCCAGGTGGGATGCTGCAGAGCCTGTGCAGCGGTGACAGTGAGCAGTTGGTCTGTGCTCATTTGCCGGAAAGGACCGCCGGAAGCGGTGAGCAGAATCTTGTCAGGGGTGCTGTCTTCGCCCACAAGGCACTGGAAGATGGCGCTATGCTCACTGTCCACAGGCAATATGGCTGCCCTATGCTTCATAGCCAGAGCTGTGATGAGTTCACCGGCTACTACGAGAGTCTCCTTGTTGGCAAGAGCAATCTGCTTGCCTTCATTGATGGCAGCGATGGTGGGCTCGAGTCCGCTGAAGCCTACGGTGGCAGTAAGTACCACATCTATGGAGGGCAGCTGCACCACCTCGGTCAGGGCTTTGGCTCCGCAATATACTTTCACGGGACTGTCGGCCAGGGCCTCGCGTACCTTATTATATTGTGTCTCGTCAACTATTACCACGGCATCGGGCTCAAAGCGCAAAGCCTGCCCAATGAGGGTGTCGGCCTGAGTATGGGCTGTGAGCACGCGCACCTCATAGAGGTCGGGGTGCTCAGCCACTACCTGCAGGGTCTGTGTGCCGATAGAACCGGTGGAGCCGAGAATGGCGAGACGTTTCTTATTCATTAATAATTATGGTGTGGTTATTATTTATAGGTCTAAGAGTCCGTCGGGCAGGCGCAGCATCAGGGTGCGTGCGTTGATGTCGAGGTCTGCCACCAAGTCGGGATGCACCGGCAGCACGAGTTCCTTGCCACTGGGCGTATCCACCACCAGCAGGGTGTTAGCAGAACTGTCATCTACCTCTGTGACGATGCCGAGTGAGCCTGCCTCTACATCGCTTACGGCAAAGCCTGTGAGCACCTTCCAAGATGTAAGGCCTCCGCGCTCACTCCTTACAGCAGCTTTGGGGTAATAGACGTCAGCGTTTTGCAGTATCTGCACTGTGTTGACGTCATCGTAGCCTTCAAATTTCACTATTGCCGTCTCGCTGCTGCGGATACGCCAGTCCTCAAGGAAGAAGGGCACGAGCAGTCCGTCGATGTCG
The DNA here is from genome assembly GCA_017960825.1 of Bacteroidaceae bacterium. Lineage (GTDB taxonomy): Bacteria > Bacteroidota > Bacteroidia > Bacteroidales > Bacteroidaceae > UBA6382. The sequence goes on from JAGCYL010000091.1 coordinate 6,154, forward strand.
CACACCACATACTTGCAGTCATCTGCGGTGAAGATGTCATCGGTGAACCGGAAGGTCAGTTCGCCTTTCAGACCGTGGGTGCTGCCCAGCCGTCCTATGTAGAAAACATCGTCGGGCCGTATCATACTCGCGTAATCTTTGCGCCGAGGGCATTGAGGCGGACTTCTATGTTTTCATAGCCGCGGTCAATCTGCTCCACATTATCGATACGGCTGGTGCCCTCGGCACTCAGAGCGGCGATGAGCAGAGCGATGCCGGCGCGGATGTCAGGCGACACCATGCGGCGGCCCCTGAGTTTGATGGCCTTGTCGTGGCCCACCACCACAGCGCGGTGAGGGTCGCAAAGTATTATCTGTGCTCCCATCTCAATGAGGCGGTCCACGAAGAACAGGCGGCTCTCAAACATCTTCTGATGGAAGAGCACCGTACCTTTTGCCTGTGTGGCTACTACGATGAGCACACTCAGGAGGTCAGGCGTGAGACCCGGCCACGGAGCATCGTCGATGGTCATAAACGAACCGTCGAGAAAGGTCTCAATCTGATAATGCTCTTGCTCTGGCACACGGATATAGTCGGGGCCGTACTCCAGGGTGATGCCCAGTCGCTGGAAAGACTTTGGTATGATGCCGAGTTCGTTTACATTGACATCGTGGATGGTGAGTCCGCCGCCCAGCATCACTGACATACCGATAAAGCTGCCCACCTCAATCATGTCGGCATGCACCTTGTGGGCGGTGCCATGCAGCGAGGGTACACCCTCAATGGTCAGCAGGTTGGAAGAGATACCGCTGATTTTTGCGCCCATATTGCAGAGCATCTTGCAGAGTTGTTGTAAATAGGGCTCGCAGGCAGCATTGTAGATAGTAGTGGTGCCTTGGGCTAATACAGCAGCCATTATGATGTTTGCCGTACCGGTCACGGAGGCCTCGTCCAGTATCATGTCGGTACCGCAGAGAGCTTTCGCCTTGAGAGTATAGCGAGAGTTTTCGTTATCACTGCTGAGGGAGGCGCCCAGTTGCTGCATACCGTAGAGATGGGTGTCCACGCGACGGCGCCCTATCTTGTCGCCGCCTGGTTTGGCCAGCACGGCGGTGCCGAAACGGGCCAACAGCGGACCGACCAACATTACGCTGCCTCTGAGGGTGGCACACTGCAGCATAAATTCTTCGCTGCTTGCATAGTCGGGATTGATATTGGCTGCCTTAAAAACAAAGTCACCTTTATCTTTGCGCGTCACTTCTACACCCAGATTGCGCAATAGCTCTATGAGGTGGAGTACGTCGAGAATCTCGGGCACATTGCTGATGCGCACCTCCTCACTGGTGAGCAGGGTGGCACAGATAACTTCCAGAGCCTCGTTCTTGGCGCCCTGGGGGGTGATGTCGCCTTGCAGCCTGTGGCCGCCTTCTATGAGGAATGATGCCATAGCTTATTTTTTCTTTTTCTTGTTGTTGACGGGTTTGGTCAGGGCGCGTGCTGAGGCGATAATCTTCTCCAGGCGCTGCGTGCTGATAGTCATATCTACTTGTCCACCTGTCATCTCGCGCAAATCGCTGGTCAGTTTGTTGGGTGTCAGCACAGTGTTGTTCCATGTGGCCAGACTCTTTGCCATTTGAGCTACGACCAACTCCACAGCCTGCTCTCTGTCGCTACCTTCGGGTATAGAGGACAGAGCCCTGATCATCTGCTCGAGGGTGTGACCGTAGTGGCGGTAGTCTATTTGCTGCTTGGGATAGTCGAGGTGTGGATGCTCTTGTTTTTCTTCGCTGAGCACCGTAATGGGATAGGGTGAGTCAACGTCAAGTTTGTAATCGGAGATAAAGGCCAGATGGTCCCAAAGCATGCGCACAAAATCAGTGGAGCCTTTCTGCTGTGGAAAGATATTGCCCATTACCTTGATGATAGTCTCAGCGCACTGCTGTCTCTCGTCACGGTCGGCAATGGTAAGAGCATAGTCCACCATCTTTTGCACGTTGCGTCCGTATTCGGGAAGTTTGAGACTCGGTCGGTTAGTATTGTAGTCCATAAAGCTATATTCTGTTCTCTATTACCTTATTTATTTTAGTAGAGGTGCCGGCGATGAAGTTCTTCAGGTAGAAGGGCTCAAAGTAAGCAACATCCTCTGTCTTTCCTTGCATAATTGCCTTGTCGGCCAGTGGTAGCATGTAGCGTGCCAGCGGGACAATCTCTTCGATGAAATGGGCGTTTTTATGTTTTATGATATCCTTGCATTTGGCGGCTCCGTTGCCGAAGAACACAATGGGGTGTTCGTCCAGCACTTCTTGGTAACTGCTATCGTCAATTATCTTGGCTTCTACCTCGCTCTGCACCTTTAGGGCGCGGTCGTAGAGGGCAGTATAGACCTCCATTCTGCGGGCGTCAATCATGGGACAGAAAAGAAAACTGTCGTCAAACTCCTCGTATCCCTGAACTTTATATTCACCCAGCAGCACAGGCACACACAGCAACTCCAGTGTCTTTATCCCCAGCAATTTTAGATTGCGACCATAGCAGAGCCCCTTGGCTGTGCTCACCCCGATGCGCAGACCCGTGTAAGAACCGGGACCGGAGCTCACAGCTACAGCTTCGGGTGGCAGACCGTGACTGTCAGCAGTGCTTAAGGCCTCTTCCACCATGGGAGCAAGAGCCCGTGCATGATTAGGGCCGTTATGGTCCTCCTTGCTGAAGAGACACAGACCGTCATGACTCAGTGCCACGCTGCAGATATCGGTGGAGGTCTCTATGTGTATGATGGTAGCCATACTCTTTACTCCTTTTATTCTTTAACGCGCACAAACTTCTTGCCATTCCAGCGGAAGAGAATTGTGTTGGCAGAGATGTTGGTTTTGAATATTAGCGTGGCATCGCCTTTCTCTGCCGTCTGGAGGTCGGCCTGCATAAACTCCACTGGCAGTATGCCCTCAGAGAGGTTATCCTCATTGCGCACAAACTCTGTGAGCTGCGGCAATTTTATCCACTTGTCAGCCTTTTGCTCCTGCCAGCGAGTGTTGAAGAACTGCACCTCGCTCATCGGTTGAGGTGTGCGCAGGGTGCGCACCATGCATACCACGGTGTCCTTACCGTGAGTCAGCAGAGCCATACGTGTACTCACAATGCCCTCGCTGTCTTCACGCAACTGTAGGAACTTGTCCGTCAGTTTCTGCAGCGCACAGGTGCCGTTCCACTCGTTGGGCAGTGCGGTACTCATCCCGCTGAGACAGATGTCTACCAAGTCCTTGCGGGCGTTAGTGTCGAGCATGGGCATCAGCGAGTCGGGCATGGCAATGAAGAGGTCTTTCATCACCCGTGCATTGGCACTCTGCAGTCCTATGGCTGCCAGGAGCAGGAAAAGTATAGTTCGTGCGTACCTTATCATGAAGCGCAAAATTACGCAATAATTCTTGAATATGCCACCACTAATAACATAAAATGCTCAATAATGTGCAAAACACAGTAAAAAAAGCCACCCTGAGTAAGAAAAATGCGCAGATTATTTTTGTGTTATAAAAAAAATATCTACCTTTGCACTCCAATTTCCGGAAAATCAAAGAAACAAACGATAAAAGACATGAAAAAAGACATCCATCCTACCGACTATCGTCCGGTGGTATTCAAGGACATGAGTAATGGTGACATGTTTCTCACCCGCTCCACATGCAAGACAAAAGAGACTATCGAGTTTGAAGGCGAGACCTATCCGCTGATTAAGGTGGAAATCTCCAACACTTCTCACCCCTTCTACACTGGCAAGGCTACCCTCGTGGATACCGCCGGTCGTGTTGATAAGTTCTTGAGCCGTTACGCAGCTACTCGTAAGAAGTAAAAGCGAGGCTGAAAAGAAGGAAAGTATGCCAATCTTAACGCAGATTGGCATACTTTTTCGTATATTTGCAGCCGAAAGTCTAAAATCTCGGACAATAAATCAGTAAGTATTCCTAATTTGCCATGAAAACTTCTCGCCGTCAGTTGCTGGAGTATGCAGTCAAGCCCCTGCCCCTTGTCCACATCGGTATTGTGGGCCTTGGTCACCGTGGATTGAAGGCTGTGGAGCGCTATGCTTTGGTGGAAGGAGCGGAGATAATAGCACTGGCCGACCGCGACCCACTTAGGGTGGAGGCTGCCAACAAACTGATTGCAGACAGCGGTCGCCC
>JAGCYL010000092.1 GCA_017960825.1 Bacteroidaceae bacterium
ACACAAACTTACGCTAACATTGTGAAAATTAAAGCTGACGGCGCTCGGGACAAACCAACATGGGAGGATATTCCCAACAGGATGCCCGACCACGACGTGACAGTCAACGCTTACATCACCGGTATCGCTGCAGCTGGTGTGGGCTTCAGTAACCATAAGTATGAGATCTACACCATTGATGGCAAGAAACTCAATGACCTGCAGAAGGGCGTCAATATCATCCGCCTGCCCAGCGGCAAGACGAAGAAGGTAGTCATCAGATAACCCCTGTTGCACATACACATGTGCCGCCAGCACTCTTAGAAGTGTTGGCGGTATCTTTTTCCATAATCACTATTGTCAATATCCTGCCTATGCATTATATTTAATAAGGTACAGACGCGCATGGAAAATAATATTAAGGCCAGATTATTGTCAATAGTAAATATTTTTCAAATTTCTGCCTCCGTGCATCCGAAAAACATAGTAAAGTCAATGTTAGTCAGGGTTTCAGAGTCAGAAGAAGTTCGGAGGCATCGGAGGTAAGTGCCCGAAATAGACTGATTGCAGCAAAAATAGTCATAAAAAGTGTTCTTCTTGTTATTTCCAATGAGCTGTGAATGTTAGCACCTTGGCGAAGTCGTGCATGTGGCAGCACGCTTGCTTGCAGCCAGATGCAGGAGCTACGGCAAGAAACGTATGCAATACGTGGCTCATTGGAGTTTTTGCGGCATTTGTTTAATTTCTGTGAAATCTGTGCTTTCTGTGTGCGTTAACTAAATGTGTATGTTTGCAGCATGACCCTGTCAAAACTAACGCTGACGGCGTTACAAACTAAAGCCGACGGTGTAGAATTTAAAGCTGACTTCGTGGGATTTAAAGCTGACGGCGCTGGGCAACCGTGAGGGAGCGATAAGAAGTAGCGAAGTAAAAGAAAAAAGAGAGAACCCTGCGTGAGTTCTCTCTTTGTCTGTTTCTCAAATCAAACTAAAACTTAACTTTCACTCCGCCCATGACAGTAGCGCGAGGCATGGGGTAGCCGAGGTTATACTCATAACGCTGGGCGAGAAGATTCTCTCCCCGGAGCCAAAGGCTGATATTGCGCGTAAGAGCATAGCCTACAGCGGCGTTGAGAAGGCAGAAAGTTTCCGTAGTCTCGTCTGCACCGACGGAGGTATAGAGTCCATGCACATACTGCAGTCCGCAGAGGGCACTCCATCGGGTGCCGTTGTAGTCGGCTCCGATAAATGCCTTATAGCGTGGAGCTGCCACCACATGGTGGCGCATGTGAAGGAGCGAGTGGTTGGTGGCTATGGCCCAGTTGGGAGCGAAGCGCCAGCGTGCCTCGAGTTCTATACCAGTGTTGCGCAGTTCTCCGGTGTTGACATTGCGTCCGGCGACGGTCTGAATAAGGTTGTCGCACTTGAGAAGGAAAAGATTGATTCCGTAGGTGAGGAGTCCGTCAATGAGTCGCTGGCGCCAGGAGATTTCGTAGTTCCATAGGCGCTCTGCACGGAGTGAGTCATGGTTGGCAGTGCCGTACATATACATTTCGCGCGTATTAGGATTGCGGAAACCCTTGCTAACGATTCCCTTGAGTTCACCGGTAGCGATGGGCCGCCATACAAGGCCGAACTGGGGCACCCACTCACCTCCGGCAGTAGAATGGTGGTCGTAGCGCACACCAAGATCGGCTGTGAGGCATGATAATATCTCTTGCTGCAGGGCAGCATAGCCTGCCACTTCATTCTCATGGGCATGAGCACTCTGCATTAGTCGGCGCTGTGTGGTGTCGACAGCTCCTGTGGCACGGTCAGTGTAAAAGGCTCGGCCATAAATATGCTGATAGTCGAGGCCCACAGTAAGACGGGTGCTCTCCGCAAAGCGGGCGGTCTGATACCACGACACACCTGCCACGGCATCGCGCGAACGGAAGTAGTCAGTCTGCGGTGTACCGCCATCAGCGTTGTAACCGTCGTTAATCTTATGACGCCCAAAGTTGTCATAGACAGTGAGGGCTCCGCTGGTACGGTCAAAGTGGTTGAGGAGAGCTATGCTGGCTGCTCCACGAGTAATCCATTGGTCGTTTTCGAGCTTAAGCTGTGTAACGGCACCAGGGTTGGAGGCGTTGAAGTGAGTTAGGTCGAGGTCGGCGCTGAGCGACCAGTGGGTTGCAAGATCGTAGCCGAGCTTTACATAGCCTCCATACTGCTCAAAGCCCATATTGGGACGGTGGTTGTCGGTGCGGCCATACTGTGCAGCAACGGTGGCAGTAAAGCGCCCGCTGCGCACTTGGGTAGCAGCCTCAGCCTGCACAGTGCCGTAGCTGCCTACGGCGACGGTTGCATCGCCTGTGACACCGTCAGTAGGAACAGCGCGTGTGACGATATTGATGACTCCACCCATAGCATTGCCGCCATAGAGGAGAGAGGCAGGGCCACGCAGCACCTCCACACGCTCAGCAAGGAGAGTCTGATAGCTGTCGGAGATAGGGTGACCATAGACGCCGTTATACTGAGGATGACCGTCAATGAGTACAAGCAACTGGCCTGCGCCGCCACTGAGACCGCGCTGACTTATGCCTCCTGCTGCTCCGGTGGACACGCCGTAGCCCATGATGGAACGAGAGGTAACAAGCAGACTGGGCACCTGCTGCATGACGGTAGGCAAGACGTTAGTATGATTCTGCGCAGTGAGAGTAGGCCGGTCAATGACAGTAACAGTGTAGGGGGTGTGACGCACATCTACTGCACTGCGTGTACCAGTAACTACTACTTCGCTGAGAGCAAGAGAATCAGTCTTGGCGAAGGATAGGGTGGCTCCCAGAAGAGCCACAAGGGCAAGGATTTGAGTCTTCATATTATTTGTCAAGATTAATCAATTTGTAACGCTTGGAACCGAGCCCTATCTTCTGGGCATAGTCGGTGATGTAGGTGCCGTGCTGGCGGTTGATGCGCTGGATAAGAGGCTGATTGTCATCACCCGGTCGTCCCTGATAGTTGAACACTTTGTCGAGGCACGCTTGATCAACAGCCACAGGATCGAGAGATGCCATGATGCCCATATCCTTGAGTTCGGGAGCTTCAGGAGTGCCGTCGCAATCGCAATCAACGGACATATTGTTCATAACGTTGATATAAATGATACGGCCGCCAAAGTAGTCGTGGACTGCCTGCGCAGCGGCTGCCATGGACTCCAGGAACTGGTCTTGGGTGGGACCTGCGGCAAGATTTTCTGGCGACCATGCTGTAGCGGGGTCAATGGAGCGGCCCGCAGTATGGATGTAGCACTTGCCGGCAGTGGAGGCGACACCGATTGAAGCGTTTTTGAGCACTCCGCCAAACCCGCCCATGGCGTGACCTTTAAAGTGGGCGAGATTGATCATGAAGTCGTAGTTGGCAAGGTGCTCACCAACGATGTCGTACTTAAGATGTGTCTTATCGCGGATGGGTATGCGGATGTCGGCATGCTCGTCCATGATGTCAACAGCAAAGAGGGAGTCAAATCCGTGGTCGTGAATGGTTTCCCAATGCTTGGCGGGGTCTTGGCGTGTGCCTCCGTAGGCTGTGCAGCACTCCACAATGGTGCCGTTGACGTGATCTACGAGCTCACGGATGAGTGTTGGCCTAAGATAGTGGGGATTGCCGCCCTCGCCGGTGGAAATCTTGACAGCGACGCGCCCCTTGGCCTCGACGCCGAGTGCCTTATAAATCTTGACAAGCGAAGCGGGGGTTATCTCTGAGGTGAAATAAACTTTCGGCTGTGCGAAAGAGGCTGCCGGAGCAATGAGCATCAAGGCAGCGAGAAGGAAGTGTTTCATGACAAATACGTTTGTTTAGTTGATGAATAACTGGGCAAAGATACGAATATCTCCCGAAGTGACAAAAAAAGTGACTTCGGTATTTTTTGACGATATTCAGCGGTGTTATCCAAAGAAGGCCGGTCCGCAACCGTGGCCGAGGGTGAAGGAAGCGCCCTGGCGGAGTGCCTCACTAACGAAGACAGAAGCCATTTGAGCAGCAATGGCGAGGGGCTGTCCCTGCGCAAGATAGCAGGCAAGGGCAGAGGAGAGTACACAGCCAGTGCCGTGAGTGTTAAGGGTGACGCAGCGCGGATGAGTGATGAAGGTGACGCTGCCGGAGTCGCTGTCGTAAAGAGTATCAATGACGGCGGAGCCACTGGCACCGTGGCCGCCGGTAAGCAGCACTGACACACCGTCGCATAGCTCGCTGAGATTGCGAGCGAGAAGTCCGGCATCGGTGATATCTGTGTCCAACAACCTTTGTGCCTCGGGCAGATTGGGAGTAACTACGGTGGCACAGCGCATAACAGCAAGGAGGCCAGCGTAATTCGCAGAGTCATAGAGTGCTTTGCCAGAAGAAGATAATAAGATAGTGTCCACCACGATATTGCGCAAGGGATAGCGCTGGAGCAAAGCGAGGACACCGGCAGCAACATCGGCATCGGCAAGCATTCCCACCTTGACGGCGGAGGGCGTGATATCGCTGAGCAATTTATCGCCCTGCGCCTCCACCTGTTCGCGGCTCAGCGGCCACACCTGACTGACTCCTTCGGTACTTTGCGCCGTTAGAGCAGTAACGATGCCCATGCCATAACAGCCCAGCGAGTGCATCACGCGCAGGTCAGCCTGGAGGCCTGCCCCAGCAGAGGGGTCGCTGCCAGCAAGAGTGAGAACTAAGTTTTTATTGGACATAGAATATTGACGCTCCGCGGTACGCCAGCATGTATTTTCCTCTTAACGACACATGCCCATGACAACATGGGCATGTATTGTTGTCCCAGGCGGATTCGAACCACCACTGAGAGAACCAAAAACTCTAGTGCTACCATTACACCATAGGACAATTCCTCGCACTTATAATCAGGTCAGCCTGAGTCTGTCAGTTCAGCCAGCCCTTTATCATAAGCGGATGCAAAAGTACACAATTCTTTTTATTTAGCAGAGAAAAGGGAACAAAAACATCTCTCCATCTCTCGAAAATAGAAAAAATGGGCGCAAAATTTGGTCAGATGAAAAAGAAAATGCTACCTTTGCCGTTGAAAATACCATATTAATGCGCTAAAGCAGGATTCTGGTGCGACCACAAAGCATTGGGATTCTTTCTTTTTTCGCATTTTCAGTAAAATGATTATTTAACCTTTAGACAATTCAACAGATATGGCATACATGACTAAAGAAGGCTACGAACAAATGGTAGCCCAGCTCAAACATATGGAGCTAGTAGAACGTCCAGCTGCATCGGCAGCCATAGCAGAGGCCCGCGACAAGGGCGACCTGTCGGAGAACGCCGAGTATGAGTCGGCCAAGGAGGCGCAGGCTATGCTGGAGGGACGCATCAACAAGCTGAAGGCCGCCCTGCTGGAGGCCAAGATTATCGATACCTCCAAGCTTAGCAACGACACAGTGCAGATTCTCTCCACCGTGGAGATGAAAAACACCAAGCTCGGCACTAAGATGAAATATACCATCGTAAGCGAGAGCGAGGCAAACCTCAAAGAGGGTAAGATCTCATCCACCACCCCCATCGCCCAGGGACTGCTGGGCAAGAAGGTAGGCGACGTGGTGACCATCAAGATTCCGCGCGGCGAGATAGAGCTCGAAGTGCTGAGTATCAGCGTCTAGAAAGCTCTTCTATCCTTCATGAACTACAATTCCTAAAACTCTTCAATCTTTCAAAAATATGGCAACAATCTTTTCAAGGATAATCAAGGGCGAGATACCCAGCTACAAGTGCGCTGAGGATGACAACTTCTATGCTTTCCTCGACATCAACCCCATCAAGCAAGGCCACACGCTGGTGGTGCCGAAGCACGAGGTGGACTATTTCTTTGACATGAGCGACGAAGAGATTGCCGCCATGCAGATCTTCGCAAAGAAGGTGGCAAAGGCTATCAAAGCTGCGTTCCCATGCAAGAAGGTGTCGCAGGCTGTCATCGGCCTGGACGTGGACCACGCACACATTCATCTGGTGCCTATCAACGAAGAGAAAGACCTCAGGCAGCGCGTGAAGATAGCTCCCGAGGAGATGGAAGCCACGGCAGCAGCCATCAGAGAGAACTTTGAGAAAAACCTATAAAAAAGACACACTTATGAAACGTACGCTGTTTTTTGCCCTGGCCACGCTATCGCTGCTGGCCGCAAACATAGACGCCGTCGCACAGAAGCTGACCTTCGGCTACCTCAACTACACTCAGGTGCTACACAGCATGCCCGACTACGCCACCGCTCAGACCACCATGCAGAACATACGTGAGCAGTACGACAAGGAAGCGGCGTACAACGAAGACAAGTTCTTCAAGATGTACTCCGACTATATCCAAGGCCAGAAGAGTTTTCCTGAGGACATCATGCTGAAGCGCCAGAAGGAGCTGCAGGTGGCCATGGACCAAGGCATAAAGTTCCGCGAAGAGAGTGAGAAGCTTCTGCGCTCCGCTGAGGCCGACCTTTGCCAGCCCATTGAGCAGAAACTCGACAGCGCCATCGCCGTGGTGGCCAGAGCCCGTGGTCTCGCTTTTGTGATCAACACCGATCAACACGCCTATCCCTTCATCAATCCTAACGACGGCATCGACATCACCAACCTCGTAAACCTGGTGCTGGCCGGTCAGCCGCTGCCCAAGGTACAGGCTGCTGCCACCGCGCCCAAGGAAGAGACTGTCGTTGAGGAAAACAAGCAGTAAGCGCAACCCCACAGCTATGACATTGCCGCAGGCCGCAGGACCTATCGGAGTATTCGACTCCGGCTACGGAGGGCTCACCATCTTGCGCGAGCTCCGTGCCGCCATGCCGCAATATGACTACCTCTATCTCGGCGACAATGCCCGGGCGCCCTACGGCACTCGTTCTTTTGATATCGTCTATCGCTACACGCTCCAAGCTGTTACCACACTCTTTGAGCGCGGATGCCATCTTGTAATCCTGGCATGCAACACAGCGTCGGCCAAGGCCTTGCGCACTATCCAGCAGCACGACCTACCGCAGATGGACAGCAATCGCAGAGTGCTTGGCGTGATACGCCCTACTGCCGAGGTGGTAGGTTCCATCACCAAGAGCCGACATGTGGGCATTCTTGCCACCACGGGCACCATCCTCTCCCATTCATACGACATAGAGATACAGAAACTCCACCCCGACATCACCGTCACGGGGCAGGACTGCCCCATGTGGGTGCCGCTGGTGGAGAACTTCGAGTTTGACTCTCCCGGCGCAGACTATTTTGTAGAGAAGCGCATCAATCAGATACTGGAGAAAGATCCTAAGATTGACACTCTCATTCTTGCATGCACTCACTATCCCTTGCTGATGGACAAGATACGCAAGTACACCCCCAAGAGCATCAGCATCATCTCGCAGGGACAATACGTGACGCAGAGCCTGCGCAATTACTTTACCAATCACAGCGATATGCTGGAGCACATCACCACTAGCGGCCAGCTGCATTGCCTCACAACGGAAAATCCCGACAAGTTTAATGCCACAGCAGTCCGTTTCCTCGGTCACGAAGTAAAGGCCGAGGGCATCATGCTGAGCTAAACACCAATAAAAATATCCCCCAGAAGATATCTCAAGACTTCTGGGGGCTTTTTTGATTTCTGCTAATTCTTTTTTATCTGCTCCACATCGTACCCAGCATCGCGAAGCTTCTGTATAATACTATATGGACCAATCAAATGCGCTGAACCGAATGCAAATAGCGTCGGAGCCTTGTGCATGGCAGTAATCATCTTAGGCAACCACGTTTCATTGCGCTTCTTGTCATTTGTGGGATCCTGTTCTGCCACAATCAGCAAATAGTCCATTTTAGAAAAGCTATCAAAGTCTGCATTCTTCCAGAACCCTATAATCTGTTTCGTGTAATTAGCTACATCTAAGATTTTCTGCCTTTGTTGCTCAAAAGTATTCAGATACCTTGCAAGAGAATCCACTTGTTCTTCAAGGCTTAATCTCTTCTGTTCCCCAAAGAGATCCTTTAAATCTGAGATATCATCAAGTTCACCAATCGCCATGCCACGAGTCTTGGCTCTGGATATGCAGACAACATCTATCAGTTGATCATTCATGATGTCTTTCTCGATAGATCTTGAAAGCGATTCTGCAACAAGTAATACTGAAAAGAAATCAACAAAACTTATGGGCATACGATTCTCCATTCGCTTTATGATGCCTTCTATGATTGTGTTGATATTTGCCTTATTAATTTGTCTTTTCTGTTCCTCGCCACTCCGAGCCTTAAGCTCTGTTAATGCATCTAACACAGCCATCATTTCCCTGCCCATCATAGATTTCAGTGTGTCAATTTGCTCCTTACTCAATACATCAAAAATAGTTCTTCCCTCGGGCAATTTTTCCCTCGAATTCAGTCCCTCTACACCACCAAATATTATATTAAGCTTTGTCTTATTAGGCTCAATCTCTGCGTAGAGCTGTTGGCATTGAGCCTCAGCCTCCAAATATTCGGGGATGCTGTCAAGCACTGTACCTGGCAATATATGTATCGTGCCAAGTATATATGAAGACTTCTCCAGCCCGCCGCCACTAATGCGGAAGAGGAATTGTGCATTGGCCGTCAAAACAGCCAATGCACAAATAAAAAATAAGAATATTTGCTTCATAATCTATTTTATCAGTATCTTCTTGCCGCCAACGATGTAAATGCCCTTAGAGAGGGAGGACACACGGCGGCCCTGCAAATCGTAGATTGATTGAGCATTTGAAGATTGAGCATTAACCACTGAGCTGACAGCGGTTATCTCGCCAGTGGAGAAGTCGAGCCTGAACTGGCTGCCATCGCTGGGATAGGTGGCACGCCCGTTCTCTCCGTCATTGGTGCGGAAGGAGAAATAGAGCTGGTAGTTGCTATTGGAGCTAAGGCCGTCGGTCAGGTCGAGACTTATGTTGTCGGCCATCCATTGAGTGTCGCCGTTAGGGCTGGCACTGATAGTCTTCCACTTATCCGTGGAGGGAGCGACTCCGTTGGGGCAGATGCAATAATCCAGAATCAGTTCGCTGACATTACCGCTTACGGTAGCCGTAAATCTGTTGAGGTAAGCATCAGTAATGTCGGGAATCTTGCTCAGCGAGCCGCCGCTGTCCTTGAGAGGAAGGTTGAGGCTGAACCCATTGATGGTGAGGCTGATCTGCACGTTGCTGATAGACGGCGCGTCACCATTGTCACCGCCGATAATATAGTTGCAGCCGTTTTTATCCTTGTACTGCTGCCATACAGCCTTGACCGCATCGCTGGAGCAAGCGACGGTGAAGGCCAGGTTCGGGTTCACAAAATTATCGCCGAGCGTCAGGTTACCCACCACACTGCAGTCAAATGTCTCCAGATGGCTCACACCGCTGAATACTCCGTTGGGCACATTGTAGTCGCCGCCGGCCTCTATACCTATGGTGTGGAGAAACTCATAATTGGCAAACTGGTTGGGCAGCAGAGATACGCCCTTCACATACAGTTCCTTTATATTATCACGGGCCTCCATCTCTTCGCCAGCCATCTGCCTGGTATATTTGCGGAACAAGGGCTCCCAGTAATTCTCATCGGCAAGGTCGGCAGTTGTGAAGGCGGCAGGCTTGCTACTGTTCAGTGGCTCGATAGTAAGCTGGAACTGTGGGCCGCGGTCAGCCCACTCGTAAGTGTCGAGGATGAACCTATAGTTATTGGCTGCGTTCACACCTGAGAATCTCATGTAGCTGTCGCTGATGACGGGCTCTTCCTCTACTATACCGCCGCCACCGCCTACTACAGTGTAGTGGCAGGAGTTTTTCTCTTTGTACTGACTCCAAACCTGAGCCTCGGCTGCCGAAGAACAGTTCACTACAAATTCTATTCCCGCGTTGACAATATTAAGACCGAGCGTCAGCGTGCCTTTAATATTGCTGTCTAAGTTGTCGAGCTTGGCACTATTCTGGAAGCAGCCGTCGGGAATGGCATAATCACCGTTGGCCTCGATGCCTATCACATGCAGCTCTTCGTAATCCTGAAACTGATTGGCCAGCAGAGCCACATTCTTGACATAGAGGCGCTTCACGCAGCTGCCAGCCTCCATCTCTTCGCCGGCAAGCTGCTTGGTATAGAATCTAAACATCGGCTCCCAGTAATTCTCATCGGCGAGGTCGGCCATGATAATGCCGGCTGGCTTGCCGGCATCCAGCGCCTCCAGAGTAAGCTGGAACTGCGGGCCTCTGCTGGCCCACTCATAGGTGTCTAGCGTGTACTTGTAATTGTTAGCCTCATTTGTGCCCACAAATTTAATGTAGTTGTCCGTAACGACAGGGGCATCCATAACGATTTCAGCCATGCTGCCGATGCAAAGCATCATGCCCAGCAGCGAAAGAAAGAAGTGTCGTGTCTTCATAATTATATAAGTTATGTTTTTTCTCTTGTTAGTCCGCTAAAGTCTTATGCCGAAGAATACGCGAGAAAGCCACTTGGCCTGATAGGTGCGGTTATGGCCGTGACCGAGGACAAAGTTATTCACATTGACGGACAGGCCGGCAAATTTATTGGCGCCCATATTATATACCACGGCTGCACGCTCGTTGAATATCAATTCGGGGAATTTGGCGTGCACCTTGCTTTTCTCACCGTCGTAGGTAATATTGTTATAATCGCCCACAACTATCGTAGGCATGGTCGAGAGGTGAAGCAGCCACTTGCGATGGAGCACAAGATTGTAGCCGTAGCCGCCGCCAATACCGAAATGGCCCACATGGAAGCGAGTTACCGGCATATCTTCGGGAGCCTTGTCGGTTGATTTGAGTGTACCGCCCTGATATGAGAATCCTACCAGCCATGAACCCGCAGAGCGTTTCTGTATGTAGGTCTGGCTGAATGCTGCGGGGAAGGAGAAACGCTTGTTGTTGAACACATAGTAGCCCGTTATGTTGAACAGCTTCGTTTTCAGCGATCCGCGGTCCATATGTGCCGACCTGTCGCCACTCGACACGTCGCCGGCCATCGTTTTCGACATCTGATAGCTCGCCTCCACGCAGAAGCGGTTGCTGTAATAGTTGAGGTTGAATTCGTAGTCATTGTTTTTGCCTCTCAGATTGGCAGGGTTGAGCGAAATGGCGGCAGCAAGGCCTTTGTAGTTGGCTCCAATGCTGAGTTTCACCATGTGGCTTGTCTCGAGGTCAGCCTTGGTGCGCACGCCATCAGACAGTTCCCTTACATATAGGTTGCTGCCTGCCACGCTGGCCCTGGCCTTGAGTGTGAGGGTGGCATTGGGGCGGGCAATATAGGAGGTGTCGTAGTTTACTCTGCTGTACCTTTTGTCGAGCAGGCTGTCGATACGGGTGCGCAGCACCTCGGAGCGTTTCTGTGCTGCAGCCGTGCCGCCTATCAACAGCATCATCACTATAAGCGCGGCACGCATCGGAATTTTAGTCATCGAGATCATAGATTCTTTCGCATACATATTTCTGGTTCTTGTCATGTCCTTGCATCTCGCCGTCATCCTTGAACGAGGCGGCGTCAGCGCCTTTTACTATCTCATCGTGATACCACACATGCTTGGCATCCTTGGCATAGTAGCCGCTCTTGAGCACCTCGAAAGTCTTGCCGTCGGCACCCTTCAGCAGCTGGCCGTTATACCAAGCGTGCTTGCTGTCCCATGCGTACGACCACTCGCTCTCTGCATTCTTGGCCTCTACGCCAGGCATAATGCTGTCCATATACCATACATTGGCCTTATCCTTCATATAGCCAGCCCCATCCATTACCTCGAAGGTCTCGGGGTCGGCCTGCGGCAGCACCTTGCCGAAATAATAGACATGGTATTTGTCCTTGGCGACAAAGGTGTCGATAGTCTTGAAGGTCTTTGAGTCGATGCCCTCCAGCCGCGTGCTGTCGTAGTAGCCGCACTTGCTGTCCTTGGCCCAAAGGCAATATTCATTGAAGGCAACAACCTCAAAGGTCGCCATATCCTTCACATGCAGGGGAGCACCTTCGAAATAATAGTCTTTCTTGTCGCAGAAGAGACCCTTCTTCACCGCCTTCACGGTCTGCGGGTCGCAGCCCTCCACCAGGCGCGCCTCATACCACACGTGGTTCTTGTCTCTGCCAAGCCAATCCTCGATTTCTTCGAACGAATCTGCATCAGCGCCAATCAGCAGCGAGTCCTGGTGGCCGAAACTGAAAGTCCACCAGGTGTAATAGACCTGATTGCCGCGTATCTCATACTTACCATCGTTGCAGCTGGCGAGCAGCATCAGCCCCAGCAGCACGAAGGCGTATTTGAAATGTAGTAATTGGAATTTGAAACTATTCATCCTTATATCATTTTACAAAGTTCTACCCTCATCGATAGCCTTAAACATCTTTTCTATCTTTTTCGCCTTCTGGACGTAGGTATCCACGCTCTCAATATAGCCCGTGGGCAGGCCGCTGCCGGAATACACCTCGCTGGCCGGGTCCTGGCTGAGGTCGCGCACCTCTAAGTCGTCGGTGAGAGGACACTCCCTAACAATAGTATGCACCACCTTGGTGCCCTGCATGTAGAAACGCATCTGCCGCCACATTCCCGTTTCCAGATCTGGTTCCTGCGCGAATATAAAGATAAGGTTACCCTTTTTGTCGTAGAGATATTCCTCATAGTACTGCCGCGCCGCAAAGTTATACTTACTCGAGGCGAACGCCATGCGCAGAGGCGGGTAGATTTCCTCTGGTATCTCCTCCTCTTCGTAATATATCCTCACGTTTTCCTCGTGATAACCGGTGGCAGGCAGGTTTTGCACTATCTTCACGTGGAAATAGTCGGGGGGCCAACCGCCCGGACTGTCTTCATCGCCTTCGGAGTACATCCATTCCGGCCCCTCGCCCATCAGCCTAATCATATTCTTGATATCCGCATATCGCTGACGGATCTCAGCCACAACTTTCTGCTCCTGTGCAATCGGTTTGCTCGGATCAACCTTTTTCCTCTGACCGCTCGCCGTCAGCGACAGCGCCAACACACAAAATGAAAAAACTAATATTTTTTTCATAGGTCACATAGTTTTGCAGCGAAATTATGAAGTTATTTCATTTCCGCCAAGAAAAATGCATTAAAAAACACTTATACAAACGTTTTATCCGCAAATTTCGCCAATATACGGAAGTATCTAACTTTGAGCCGTGGTCAAGCAATGAATAGCCGTTCTCATGAAGCAAAAAAGCGTTCTTGTGCAGAAAAAAGCCGACCGCGCGCAGAAAAAAGTCGCTCTCGCGAAGAAAAAAGCCGACCGCGCAGAAACGCAATGCCCATTAAAATCAAAAATAATGCCCATGATTTTTAATTTTGATGCCCACAAAATTTCGCTCTTCTCATATTTTTTTGTAACTTTGTCGAAGTTTTATAACGGCAAATCAAGGTTTTAAGAAATTTCAACGACTCCAAAAATATAATAATCAACTAAACATACACTATTATGGCAATAAAATGCAAACTGAGGAAGGTATCGGGAACCTTACAAGACACAGACAAATTTTATCCCGAAGCAATGCACTATTCACGCATAGATGCAGGAGCGTTTCTGGATTATCTGCTTTCTAACAGCCAGATTGGCCGCCCCAATGCCATGGGGACTTTGGCAGGAGTAGCCGAAGCAATGCTCTACTTCTTGCAAATGGGCCATTCGGTGGAAGTGCCGGAGCTGGGCACCTTTTCCATCAAAGTCAAAGCCAAAGCTGTGCAGGATGAGGACGGCAAATGGCAAATGAAAAACGCACAAGTGCGTCGCCTGCAGTTCACCCCCTGCCCCCGCCTGCGTGATTTGCTGAAAGCCACCGACTTTGAGTTAGCCAGCGAAAGCCTGAGAAAAACTCCTATCTATACCATAAATTCGTCGCTCGACGTGGTAAAGAAATTGTGCCAGCGCGACGGCAATGTTACCGTACAAACCTATTGCCACGAAACGGGAAGCAGTGACTATATCGCCAGAAAAACTTTCAAGCGCCTAGTCAAGGAGGGCCATGTCACAGAAATTAGAAGCGGACGCACCATCATCTATCAGCTCGCTCCGCAAGAATAAAAGGATGTGACTCCGCAACAATGCGCAAAAAAACTTACTCTTTTGGGCCAATTTCAAAATAATCTGCGTAACTCCGCAAACGGATAAAACCTTAAGGATATGAAAAAACTACTTTATTTTTCGTTGCTGCTGATGATGGCAGCCGCGTGCCAGCACAGACAGACTGCCGCTGTAGTGCTTAATGAAATCTGCGGCAAGGACCAGGATGATCTGGAATGGGTGGAGGTGGCCAACGCCTCGCAGGAACCCGTGAACATGCTTGGCTATAAACTCGTCAAGATGGACGGTGACGGCGTGGACAAGACTATTTACAAGTTTCCCGACACACTGATTGCTCCGGGCGCCATCATGACAGTGAACGCCGAGTTCCTGAAAGCCCGTATCCCCAACAAAAAGCCTGCCGTAATCGAACTGATCGACCCCAACGGCGATGTTGCCGATGCCTTCGACAGCGAACAAGACCTCCAGCTGGAGGGTCATGCCAAAGGCCAGAGCTATGCCCGCATCCCTAACATCACCGGCGACTGGGCTCTCTGCAAATCTGCCACATGGGACGCACCTAACGACACTGAAGCCGCCCCCACAGAAACAGACGAGCTGTTTGACGAGGAGGAGGAAGAATAAAAGACTGAAAAATAATGGATTAAAAGGGCAGGAGACTGCCCTTTTATTATTGGTTTGCTTCGTCAGCGGCAATGAGGGCGAGCAGTTTCTGCACAGCCTCGTCCTCGGGAATATTCATCTCCACGCACTGCTTGCCGCGATAAAGACTGACCTTGCCGCGCGCAGCCCCCACGTAGCCGTAGTCGGCATCAGCCATCTCGCCAGGGCCGTTAACAATGCAGCCCATGATGGCAATTTTCATGGGACGGATGTGAGCCGTCGCCTCCTTGATGCGGCGTATGGTCTGCTGCAGATTGTAGAGCGTGCGTCCGCAGCCAGGACAGGAGATATACTCCGTCTTGGTAAACTTGACGCGGGCAGCCTGCAGGATATTGTCGGACAGCGCTGCCAAGTCAGCGGCAGCAAATCGGGGATTTCTTATCGTCAGTTTGGTAGCCTTGCCGTCGATGAGCAGCGCGCCGACCGTCATGGCGGCCTTGAGTTGCAGCGTTTTCCAATCAGGGGCATCCACGCTGAGGACTATCGTGTCATCCGCGATGGCAGCCTCCGTCTCACGGCGCAGACGGGCGCATTCCGGGATAAGGTCCACCAGTTTGCGGGCCACGGGTATCTCGCACTCCGGCTCCTCCGAGAGCGATACGCGGATGGTATCGCCGATGCCCTCAGTGAGCAAAGCGCCGATGCCCACGGCACTCTTGATACGCCCGTCCTCACCCTCGCCTGCCTCGGTGACTCCGAGGTGCAGCGGATAGCGCATACCCTCTGTGTCCATGGCACTGACAAGCAGGCGCACGCTGCGCACCATCACCACTGTGTTACTGGCCTTGATGCTGATAACCACATTGGTGAAGGCCTCGCGCTTGAAGATGCGGAGAAACTCCATACAGCTCTCCACAATGCCCTCGGGCGTGTCGCCGTAGCGCGACATGATGCGGTCGGAGAGGGAACCATGATTGACGCCCACTCTTACAGCCGTGCCGTGCTCCTTACATATATTTATAAAGGTGACCAGACGCTCATCAAGGCGACGCAGTTCGGCAGCGTACTCCTCATCCGTATAGTCTATGTGCTTAAAAGTTCGCGCGGGGTCGATATAATTGCCCGGATTGATGCGCACCTTCTCGCAATAGCAGGCTGCCACGTCGGCCACATTGGAATTGAAATGCACGTCTGCCACGAGGGGCTGCAAGTAGCCGTCAGCATTCAGCTGCTCGGATATCTGCT
>JAGCYL010000012.1 GCA_017960825.1 Bacteroidaceae bacterium
CGCATTTCTCAAAATAGGGGAAGAGATTGTATCCGCTGAGGCGGCTGGCCTTGCGGATGTAGTTCAAGATGAACGGCACGGAGTTCACACTCCATCCGAGGTGGCTGGAGTTGATGTAGTTCTTTGTCGTCCATACGCTACTGTTGTAAGCGGAGCGGAACTGGCTGCAGGCAGAGGTGTTGCCGTTCTGTGCGGCAGCCAGCAGTTCGTATTTGTCCACGCCGGTCTTCTCGATGGAAGAGCCTACGATAGTCGAGCCGCTGGTTTTGTCGGTCTGACGCAGGGCCTCGAAGAGGTCGTAGCTGAAGTCAGGCTTGTTGAGATTGTTGATTGCGTAGAAAGAAATCGCGATGAACGGACGCGCCGTACAGTAGTTTGTGAAGTCGAAGGAATAGACGCTCTGCGTCGTTTCAGTTGTCCAGTCGCGGTGGTTGTTATAGGTGTTGTTCACCAATGTGGTGAAGTAACTGTTCCAACTTACATCGGATTTGTTGGAATAGGCATTGTCGCGAGTATTCTGTATTGTGGTATAGACAGTCTTGTCGTTAGCCGTCAACTCACTTGTCACAGTACCATTATAGAGTGTCGTGCCAAATCCCGGGTGACAGCCGTGGCCATCGTCGGTGAGGCCGAAGCGCACGGTATTCCAGTAGGAGTTGTAGTTGTTGGTGGCTTCGTCGCAGCCTGCCCAGTTGAAGTAGGGGCGCATTTGGTGCTGGTGGCCCCACTCATGGCTGATACCCCAGACGCTGGCACCGCTGGCCTTGAGCATCTTGTAGAGGTCCAGACACTCTTCCTGCACATCGTAGCAGAAGCTCACGCCGAGGTCGCCCTGGAACATGAAGTACTGATAATTAACATATGCCAAAGCACGAGTGTTGGGCACGCGATTGTACTTCTGCAATCCTAATGCCTCGTGCTCGGAACCGATAATGTATTCCAATGCGCGAATATACTGTCGGTAGCCTTTCGATGTTCCAGTCGAGGAGAACCAGCCACTGCTCTTCGTAGTGGTGCGGCAGTAGTTGTAGAGCGCATTGGCTTCCCATATCATGTGGGCATGGTCTGTAATAACGTCCATGTGCATATTGGGCGCGTTCTTACACAGATTGTGCATCTCGTCGTTGGTGAGGGCGAGGCTGAGGTAGCCGTTCTCGATGCCGTTGAGGAAGTGCATCGGCACGTCGGCGTAGGCGCCGTCTGTGTCGGCAAAGTAGGAGACGTAGGCCAAGCCGTCGGAAATCTGAGATGCAGTAGCACCGGAGGGTGTGGCAGGGGTGTACTCGATGATGTTCATGCCTTCATGCAGGCCGTAGGAAGTGAGAATCGGACCAAACGAGCCGTCGTTGAGGGAACCGCCGTAAGTGTCGGCAGGATATTTGCCGGGGAACCACGAGACGATGGTCAGGCCGAGGGTGGCACCAGAAGGAATGCTCGGAATCCAGATGGCAATCTTTGAGTTCTTCTGCACGCTAATGCCCGTCACATTCCCTAAGCGGTCGTAGTACTTGCCGGGGGCGTTCCACTCGTTACTGATGGTTTGCGGTGACTTGAAGCATTGGGCGGTGTGCACGCGGTAGGTGGTACTGTAGCCACCGTCGTAGATGGCTTGGGCCAGGTTCTTGATGAAGGCATTGCTGACGTTGTTGATGGTGGTCTGCGTCACACTGCTCTTGAGTTTGGTCCAGAGGTCGTCATCAAACAGGCTTTCGGCAAAGGTGCTGGCCTGGGTGTTACGCTTTCCGATGACAAACTCGGCACAGCTGGCATGGTTGTTGTAACCGGAGGATATCACGACGCGGATGTAGCGGGCGTTCACTGCCGTAAAGTCAACCGAAGAAGCCGACGACTTCATCTCGAAGTCATAGTTGCCGATGGTCGTCCATGTGCTGTTGTTGGTAGAATACTGCAAACGGAACGCGCCCCAGTTGCCATTGGACTGGTCTGACCGCGGCGTATAATTGATGAAGTCCACGCTCTTGGAAGAGCCGAGGTCCCATGTAGCCGTCACCGTGCCGCCATTGGCCAGGGCTTGACCGCTGTTGTAGTTGGAGTGCCAGATGGTGGAGGTGTTGCCGTCGTAGGAGTTCGTGAACGGACTTTCACTGGCGTTCGATGTGGCCGAGCCATTCGAGATGGTGTACTTGGTATCTTCAAAGGTAGTTAGCGCTGCCCCGCTGTACTCGTCACCGTTCTGGGCGATGGTCAGCACTTGCGTCACGCTGGCGTCAGCAGAGCCGGAGATGGTGATGTCGCCGTAGCGTGTGGAGGCAGAGGCGTTCTTGGCCACGTGGATGGTCAGGCGTGTGCCGGAGAAAGACGCAGAGAGCCACGCTGTGGCATCACTGGCTACAGAAGCTGAGAGCGTTCCGGCATTCTTGGCCGTGATGTCATAATACATCGTACGCTCCGTGTTACTCACCGTACGGTTGTGCGGTGCTTCGATGATGACCTGCGCTTGCACACCCAAGGTGAGCAAGCCCAAGAGGAGCATCATCCAAATCCGTTTTGTAACGGTCATAGTTTTGAAAAGTGTTTTCATGGTATAATGTTAAGTTGTTTTATTTCTTTTATCTTGTGTGGCTGGGGGCTGAGGCCGCTATTACCGATTAGAAATGCAAATATAGGAAATATTCTGTAAATAAAGGATAAAAAAGATGAGATTTCGTATGTTTGACACAAATATCTACGATATTTTGACAGATGGTGCGAACAAATAGAAACACTCCTGCGCGGCAGAGTGGCCATGCGGGAGTGTGTAGGTTAGCAATAAATAATGAGTAGAAAACGAGCGCGAGCGACGAGGGAATAATCGCAGGCGATGTATAGAATCAGCGTGGGTTATAAAACGCTTGTAAGGATGAAAAGTTTACCGTTGCACGACGATGAGACTGTCGGCTTTGACGCGTGTCTGCAGCCAGTGAAGAATGCGGAGCCTATCGTCCTCATTGAGGCGTAGGCCGTTGGTGGTCTGCAGGGTAGCAGTGACATACTGTCGCATGGCAGTAGTGTCGCGACTCGCTTCGGCGGTATGGGCAATGCTTAGAGCCTTGATTTGCGGAAAGAGGGTGGCCAGTTCGTTTAGAACATCGGGTGTGAGAGCCTCATAGCGTGTGTAAGTCTCCAGCTGTTTGCTCAGTGCTGCTGCTTCGGCAGTGAGTTCTAGCATCTTACGGTGTTCATTCTCTTGGTTGCCAGCCATCTGACTAAGCTGAGAACTCAGTTGCAGTAGGCTGTCAGATTGTATTCCCTGTATAATATTCAGTTCATAGTCGCTCAGATGATATTGCGCCATGTGCCGTTCAGCCTCTGCCTTGGTAGCCTCGCTTATTTCCTTGCCCACGGCTACGATGCGGAGTTTGGTGCCATTATCCTCGATGCTGTTGGAGATAATCTGGGTGCCCTTCTGCGAAAGTTCGTTTTTGATAAATTTGCGCACGTTGTTGTCAAATACGCTCCTGCGCACAATACTTATTGTCATGAATATAGCTGGAATCATTGTGACGACAACAATTGACATAAGGATGTTTTTTGTCTTACGTGCGATGTCGGCGTTTTTGAATTCATAGCGCTGGAAGTGCATGAGCCTGGCTCCGCCAAAGGTAGCGAGGGCTATGAACACTGTGTTGATAAAAAAGAGGTAGAAAGCTCCTAAGAAATAGAGCCAGTGGCCTGTAGCGAGACCGAATCCGGCAGTGCACAGAGGCGGCATAAGGGCAGTGGCGATTGCTACACCGGGTATTACGTTACCTTTGCCGCGAGTGCAGAGCGCAATAATGCCTGCCGCGCCGCCACAGAAGGCTATCAGCACATCATAAAGGGAGGGCGAGGTGCGAGCCAGCAACTCAGACTGCGCTTCGCTTAGGGGCGTGAGCAGAAAATATACGGTGGCAGTCAGCACACTGATTAGCGTGGCTACGCCGTAGTTCTTGGCTGAGCGCTTGAGCAGTTCAAGGTCGTTGATGCCTACGGCAAAGCCCATACCAATAATCGGACCCATCAGAGGAGAGATGAGCATGGCGCCGATAATGACTGCAGTGGAGTTGATGTTGAGACCGAGCGAAGCAATGAAGGTAGCAAAGATAAGCACCCAGAGGCTAGCGCCGCGAAAACTGACTCCATTGCTTATCTGGATTACGATATCGCGCTCTTCCTCCTTGTCAGGCATGAGATTGAAGTACACCTTTATTCTATTAAGCGTGTCGGATAAATTCATGTCAGTGCGGTTTAGGGAAAGTGATTGCAAAGTTAAGAAAAATAATATGACAAAACTAGTTTCCTTTGGTAAAAAAAGACTTTTCTTTGTGTAAAAAGAAACACTCCCGCATAGCAGAGTGGCTACGCGGGAGGTAATTGTCTGTTGTGCAAAGGGGCGGACGCGCTTTTGAGGTCAACTCTGTCAGTGCAGTCGGCTACTTCTTCACAAACTCTACGCGGCGGTTTTTGGCTCGGCCTGCCTCGGTGGAGTTGTCGGCTACGGGTTCGTGGGAGCCTTTGCCTACGGCGCGGAGGTTAAACTCGTCGCATCCAAGGCCTACCAAGGCTTTCACCACTGCTTCTGCGCGCTTCTGCGAGAGGGGGTCGTTGACAGCATCGCTGCCCTGGTTGTCGGTATGGCCCTGCACCTCGAAGCGGGCTGTGGGGTTGGCCTTCATATATTGGGCCACTTTCTGAATTTCCTCCATTGACTCCGGCAGCAGGTCGGCCTTGGCAGTCTGGAAGAGGATATTGTTGGTCACGAATTTGCCGCTCTGCTTGATGGCTTCGTCGATAGCTGCGACCTTTGCATCGATGTCGGTGGCGTTGCGCTCGTAGAGGTCGACGGCGCCCTTGGCAATGACGACGTCCTTAATGTAAGTAGGACGCTTATCCATGCCACCAGACCACAGTGTCAGCCAGCCTGCGCCAGCCTTTGCATTGGGCACATTGATGACGCGCTTGCCATCGACGTAGAACTTGATGGCACGTTTATTGAACGACAGGGCAAAATGGTGCCAGCGGCCATCGTTGATGACGCAAACCTCATGGGCGGTAGCACTGCCCTCCGTATTAGTGTAACCCTCTGCCGTTGGACGGACATAGTCGCAAGTAATCGACTGCCTGTCGTATGCCATGTTATAATGGATGGTAAACAACTCATGATCATGCTTCTCGTTCTCGTTCATGATATCCAGTTCAATGCTGGGTGCACCATTCTTGGGACGGTCGTCAAAGAGCATGTCATACTCCACGGTAAACACATCGCCCAGATAGTTCTTGATGCCTTCCTTTACGAGGGGAGTAATCCATCCGTCGCCATCGACGAGGGCGATACAGGGTTGTCCGTTGACTGTGGCAATCTCAGCATTGCCGCGCACGAGATCCCATTTGCTTGGGAACTCGCCAACTTGCTCGCCGGCCATATTGTCTTCAAACATGATGACGCTGCCGCGCACGAAGTCGCTCTTGACATCGCCCGTCGTGGTGCCGGGATCGGTGTCTCCGGTGGTGGCGTCAACGTCAGCATCGCCAGTGCTTTTGGGGTCCTTGTCGTCACCTTCACCTTTGGGTAGTTTGCCGTCGAGCACGGCATCGGTGCCCTTGTCGATGGCGTTGTCAATCTTTCTCTCTACCTTGCTCTTGACGGCATCCTTGGCCTTGTCCTTAATCTTGCCGAGCCAGCCCTGTGCCTGCACCCCGGTGGCAGCGGCAAAGAGACCTGCCAGCAGCATAATGATAAGTCTTGTCTTCATAATGATGTTTTTTAGGGAGTTATAAATATGGCGCAAAGATAAGAAAAGTTTTTTTGAAACGAAGAAAATATGAACTAAAAGTAATGTTTTTTCGTTTGTAATTTTGTGAAGTAGCAAAAGATTACTATATTTGCACACTAATATATTATATATGGTGTATGAAACACAGATTTATGATAATAGTTGCACTGACGGGGCTGCTGCTCACGGGCGGCTGCATCAGTGCTATTGCTCAGTCGAAGAAGGCCGACCGCATTACGGAGGCCATCAAGGCAGCCAAGAAGGCGGAGAAAGAATCCAGGAAGGCTGAAAAGGGCGTGAAGACCAGCGAGGAGGTGGCCACGCACGTGCAGAAGCTGAGCACGGTGGACACTCGCTACCTGTTTGGCGTGGCTACGAGTTTTGCCGACTCGGTAACTTATGTTACGATGGTGGCTCCGGTTGACAGCATGGTGTATGACCAGAATACAAAGGCACCGCTGGGCTTGGACCTCTATACGCTGAGTTTCCGCAACTTCCTTGAGGCACAGGGCCTGAAGGGCTATATCTGCTCCACCTTTGTGTGCAAGACAGAGAAGGAGGCTGAGCGCCGTCTGACGGCTGTGTGCAAGCGTGTGAACAAGAAGAAGCGTACGCGGCTGGCTTCGGCTGACGGGTTTATCTACCACCGTATCGCTACGGACTTTATCTACACTAATGCCGGCGAGGATGCTGGTGTGAAAATTGATAATTAAGATTTGGAGAAGATTCAACTAAATATTGCAGACTTCACTGTGGAGCTGGAGCTCGACGAAGGGCTTATGGCGCTGCCTAAGAACTACCGGCCCTTTGTGGTTTCCTCCGACGGACAGCAGGGCGGCGAGCCTCTGCTGCGCATGACGATGTGTCGCGAGCCTGTGAGCGTGGAGGGCTGTGAGATGTTGAGCTCTTTTGACGACCTTGGCTATCGGCAGGATGTGTATAAGCGCGCCGGTGGTGGCTATATCTTTGAGATATATGGCTACGACGGCACGCTGGCTGCTACGATGGCGAGCAGTCCGTGCTTTGAGGAGAACCGCACTTGGATTGCCGAGGGCGATGCTCTGGCCAAGGAGTTCGGACTTAACAATACGCTGATGATAGCCTATGCCTTCGCTTCTGCTTACCACGGCACGCTGATGATGCATTCGTCGGTGGTGGCCAAGGATGGCGTAGGCTATATGTTTTTGGGCAAGAGCGGTACGGGCAAGAGTACCCATTCGTCACTATGGCTGAGGTACCTGGACGGCTATCACCTCATGAACGACGACAACCCTGTACTGCGCGTCAGCGGCAGCGAGGTAACTGTCTATGGCTCACCGTGGAGCGGCAAGACACCATGCTATCGTCAGGAGAAGGCGAGGGTAGGAGCGCTGGTGATGCTGGAGCAAAAACCCTACAACAAGATAAGCCGCGAGAGCGTGGTGGTGGCCCTGTCGTCGCTCCTTTGCTCATGCAGCGTGATGATATGGGACCGCAGCAGCTACGACTGCATCATGCGCACCATCGAGCAGGTGATAACGCTGAAGGGCGTACACCATCTGGAGTGTCTGCCCGACGAGGCTGCCGCGCGACTGTGCAACGAGACAATAGCCAAGTGAGCATTGACATTGAGCATTGAACATTGAGCATTGAACAAAAAAATATTGACAATGAGGTGCTTATTCCTGAGGTGGGCAAACTCATCAATGAAGGGCACACCGTGACGATGACGGTGAGAGGACGCAGCATGCGGCCCTTTATTGAGGATGGGCGCGACAAGGTGATACTTGCCAAGGCCGACAACCTGCGGGTGAACGATGTAGTGCTGGCCAAGACACTGGAGAAAAGCTACGTCATTCACCGCCTTACGGAGATGGACGACGCTACCGGCGAGTGCATATTGCGCGGCGATGGCAATCTGGATCTGGAACACTGCCGCAAGGAGGACATCCTGGCCAAGGTGACCGACATTCTACGCAAGAAGAAGGAGAAACACTACAGCCTTGAGGGTACTACGTGGAAGACCTACTCATGGCTTTGGACTCACCTCCGACCTGTGCGCCGATATCTGCTGGCAATCTACCGCCGCCTGCCGTGGACTCAGCGCTAAGCGACATTGCATACATTAACCTACCGTAATAGACACTATAACAACAGACAATATGAAACTGAAACCTAACTTTGAGCTCCGTACTGTGTGCGGTGAAAATGTGGTAATCCCTACTGGTATAGAGAACGTGAACTTCGACAGCATCATCCACCTCAACGAGACGGGTGCCTTCCTCTGGCGCGAGGCAGAGAAGGGCGATTTCACGCTGGATAGCCTCACCGCTGCCTTGCTGGCTGAGTATGAGGTGGCCGAGGACATTGCCAAGACCGATGTGGCTGCGTTTGTAGCCAAGCTGCAGGAGCAGAAACTGGTCGCTGAGGTATAAATATTCTTTTGTCAAACAGTAAATAGATATAAAGTTATGCTTATCGCAGTAGATTTCGACGGTACAATCGTTGAGCACAAGTATCCGGCAATAGGCAGGGAGATTCCCTTTGCTACCGACACTCTGAAGCGCCTTGTACAGGACGGTCACAGGCTTATCCTCTGGACTATCCGCCACGGCTCCACCTTGCAGGCGGCTGTTGACTGGTGTAAGGAACGGGGCGTGGAGTTCTATGCCATCAACAGCGACTATGCCGAGCAGGACGTGGCTAATGAAGAGCGCAGTCCCAAGGTAAAGTGCGACATGTATATTGATGACCGCAATGTGGGTGGCCTGCCCGACTGGGGGACCATCTACGATATGATTACCAACAACCTTACTTACGAGACCATCAATCCTGCTCTGCAGCACGACGGTGGTCAGAAGAAGAAAAAGAAAGGATGGCTGTTCTAAAGAGAGGTGACCTTACCGAAAGATGGCAGCTGGCTGCGAGCCGTAAGTTTGCCGCCAGTTTTGCGCTGGCCATGAAGCTGTGGGTGAAGCACTTCGGCGCTTTTCTGAGGCTGATGTGGTTGCCGTGCCTGTTGTCGGCAGTCATTGGCTTGGTATGGCTGTGGCTGCGTCCGTTGCCAGTACTCTGGGGAGCCAGCATAGGGTGCATCATTGCCGATTTTCTTGGCGGTGCGGCCCTGCTCTTTGTGTGGTCGATGATGCGCACCATGCAGCTGAAGGCTCTTGCCGATATGGAGAGCGATGCTAAAGTCGAGCCAATGGGGTATCTGCGTAATTTCATTACGATAGCCCAGCATACATGGCGTCCCTGGCTGCCGCTGCTGGCTGCATGGCTGGTGGTTGTGCTTCTATGGCGTGTGCCAGTCTATTTCGGAATAAATATATATGTGCAGTTGGCCTGCATAGTCGCAGCAATTGTGCTGCCGTTCTCTGTGGGTGGTTTGGTGCAGTCGTATATGGAGGTGAAATCCGTACCTTTGCTGGGACGTATGCGTCAGGGCCTGAAGCTCAACCGTCGTTATTGGGGCGGCATGGCTGCGCTGTGGGTTATATCGCTGCTGATAGTCGCGGTGATGGCTGCAGTTCTGCTGTTCGGCTTGCTCATACTACAGTATGCCTTTGCCAACCGCGATGCAGCATTGGATCAGGAAGAGGTGATCAATGTCCCTGCGTTTGTGGTCTGGTTGCAGGCAGGTGTGTTTGCTGCGGCAGTATGGCTGCTCAGTTTTGTGCAGAGCGTGTGGTCATTGCCACAGCAGGTGCACATCAGATCGATAATTTACAAAACCTTAAATAAATAACATTATGAAACAAACAATCCTTGTTACGGGAGGTACCGGATTTATCGGCTCCCACACAACAGTCGAGCTCATTAACGCCGGCTACAACGTAGTAATTATCGACAATCTGTCGAACTCTAACGCCGACGTGGTGGACGGAATCGAAAAGATCACCGGTGTACGCCCTGCTTTCGAGAAGGTTGACTGCCTTGACTACCCTGCACTGGAGGGTGTGTTCCAGAAATATCCCGGCATCAGCGGCATTATCCATTTCGCCGCCAGCAAGGCTGTGGGTGAGTCGGTGGAGAAGCCTCTTCTCTACTATCGCAATAACCTTAACTCACTCATCAATCTGTTGGAGCTCATGCCGAAGTACGATGTGAAGGGCATCATCTTCTCTTCTTCCTGCACGGTCTATGGTCAGCCCGACCCTGAAAATCTGCCAGTCACCGAAAAGGCTCCTATTAAGGTCGCAGAGTCGCCTTACGGCAATACCAAGCAGATTTGTGAGGAGATAATCCGTGACAATGCCCGTGCCGGAGCGCCTTACAAGGCAATCCTGCTGCGCTATTTCAACCCGATTGGAG
>JAGCYL010000093.1 GCA_017960825.1 Bacteroidaceae bacterium
CCCTCAAGGACTACACTGAGTTTGCCCTTGACGACG
Organism: Bacteroidaceae bacterium; assembly: GCA_017960825.1. Lineage (GTDB taxonomy): Bacteria > Bacteroidota > Bacteroidia > Bacteroidales > Bacteroidaceae > UBA6382. The sequence goes on from JAGCYL010000093.1 coordinate 37, forward strand.
AGAAAGGCCCCTCCGCCACCTGGGCACGCTACATCTTCGGAGTATGCCGTGAGATGATGGCACTCGGTGTTCCCGTAGAGGGTTTCAACACAGCCTTTGCAGGCGATGTGCCCCTCGGTGCCGGTATGTCCTCCTCCGCAGCTCTTGAAAGTACCTATGCTTACGCTCTCAACGACCTCTGGGGCGACAACAAGATAGAGAAGATGGAGCTAGCCCGCGTGGGCCAGCGCACTGAGCACAAATATGTCGGAGTTAACTGCGGCATTATGGATCAGGCCATCTCTGTACTCGGCAAGAAGGGTGCCCTGCTGCGCCTCGACTGCCGTAGCGGCGAATATGAGTATTTCCCCTGGAACCCCAAGGGCTATCAGTTGGTACTCGTCAACTCATGCGTTAAGCACGAGCTGGTGGGCTCGCCTTACAATGAGCGCCGCCTGCAGTGCGAGCATGTGGCTGAGGTTATCGGTAAGAACCATCCCGAGGTTAAGTCGCTGCGCGACGCTACCTATGAGATGCTCGACGAGGTCAAGGACCAGATTACCAAGGACGAGTACAACCGCGCCCACTATGTTATCGGCGAAGTAGTGCGCGTACTCACCGTATGCGATGCCCTGCAGAAGGACGACTATGAGACCGTCGGCAAGATGATGTACGAAACCCACTACGGCCTGAGCAAAGAGTATGAGGTAAGCTGCGAAGAGCTTGACTTCCTCAACGACATAGCTAAGGAAGAGGGCGTCACCGGCTCACGTATAATGGGCGGTGGCTTTGGTGGCTGCACCATCAACCTCATTGCTGATGAACTCGTTGACAACTTCAAGAAAGTGGTTACTGAGAAGTTTGCAGCCAAGTACGGCAAGAAGCCCATCATCATCGATGTAGTCATTGGTGACGGAGCCCGCAAACTCTGCTAATTCTATTTATCCATAACCTATGTATGCGGGGGAGAGACTTTACTCGAGCCTCTCCCCCCATTCTTTTGCAAGAAAATGAAACATCTCACACGCAAGACACTCCTCCTCGCCGTCATGGCCATATTCTGCCTGCAAGTCAGTGCGCAGACAGAGTTCCTTAGCAAGTACGCCAAGAACGACAAAGTAAACATCATTACCATTGGCAAGGAGATGCTCGCCTTGCTCGGAGGCGACCTGCCCTCTGTAGGCGATATGGATATCGACGACATGGGCGAGCTGGTGAAGAAAGTGGACAATATCACGCTAGCCAGCGTCACTGACCAAAAGACCATAGCCAAAGTCATGAAGGATGTCGGCAAGACAGTCAAGAAAAACAAGTTCTCAACCGTGCTCACCGGCAAGGATGACGACATTGATGTCGGTATCTATTTCCTGCAGCGTGACGGCAAGTCCTACCTCCTAATAACTGGAAACGAGGGCAAAGAGCTTAATCTTATTATCCTGAACGGCACCTTCACCATGGCCGACCTGCGCAATCTCACCGAGACGGCATCAGGCGACAGCGAATAACCTATAATATATATAAGGTAATATATAAGGAGGGGTCTGCAAAGAGCACGGTCCCTCCACTTTTTTATAAAAAAAGTTGCTCTGAAGTGTAATATTTCAGAAATTTGCGTGTATTTATAAGTGAAGACCAACAAAACCAAATGAGCGAACAGGCAGCCATACAGCAAATACTCAACGGCAACAGCGGTGCCTTCCGCCAGATAGTAGAGGCATACTCCGACAAGCTGTTCACCTTTATAGGGCGCATTGTCAAGCAGCCGATGGACGCAGAGGAGATAGCAGAAGACGTGTTGGTCAAGGCCTACCAGCACCTGGCAGAATTCAACGCCGGCAAAGCAACCCTCTGGACATGGCTCTGCAGCATTGCCTATAACGAGTCGCTCAACCACCTGCGCAAGACCAGGCCCACCCTACTCTACCTTGATGACGATACCAACACAACCGCCCTACACGAAGCAGACATAGCCAAAGCAGAACCTGACACAGATGAGCGAATAGATGACCTCAATCAGGCAATAGCAAAACTCAGCGCTGACGACCGCACACTCATAGAACTCTACTACTACGACGACAAACCAATCTCAGACATAGCCTACATCACAGGACAAACGGAAAACAATATATCCACGCGCCTCTTCCGCATACGCAAACGACTCCATAAAGATATCAACAAATCTCTGACCAATGAAAACTCCCGATAACTTTGACGCCCTAATCCGCGAGGCACTGAAGCGCACCAATGCCAACGAGCCGCAGCATAAGCTCTCCGCAGACTTTGCTGACCGCGTGATGGCTCGCATACAGACCGAGAAGGTTGTGCCCTTCTACCGCCGCCGACCAGTGTGGCTCTCCATTGCAGCCGCAGCAGTCATAGCCGCAGCAGTAGGACTCTTCTTCCTCATACAGCCGCTCGACAAGCCGACCATAGCCCATACCACGACTCCTGCCCCCACTGCCAGCGACACCATAGCCGCACAGGCTCCCCAGGCTCCGCAGCAGCTCATGGCAGAGGCAAAGCCCGCCAAGCCTGTCGCTGCCAAGAAACGCACCCCCTCCCCCAAGGCTGAAGCCATTGCGCCAACCGCTAACCCTACTGACGAGGTAATGCAATACTCCGAAGCAGCCGTGCGTGAGGCAGAGCAAGCCATCGCACTGCTGTGCAATAATCTCGACAAAGGCATGGCATACATGGAGGAAGCTGGCAACAACATACAGCAGGTCAACGCCAGTATCGAAAATATCACTAACAAAATCATAAATATCTGAAACAATGAAAGCACTAATCACCAAGACAGCCATTCTCGTCGCCATGCTCGCACTGTGCACCACAGCCAGTGCGCAGATGGAGTTCATCGAGAAGTATGAAAGCAACAAAAACGCCACCTATGTCTATGTGGGCAAGGCAATGCTCCAACTGGTCGGCACAAAGAAATTCACTATGCCGGGCCGCGATATGAGCGCCATCGCCGACAAAATCAACGCCATTCAGATTATCACCTCTGAAGACGCCGCCACCGCAGCCAAGATCAAAGCCGACGTGGCAGAGGAAGTCAAGAAGCACGGCTACGAAGTGCTCATGAAAGCCAACGAAGAGGACACCAAGATGACCATCTATTTCCTTCAGGCCAAGAAAGAGAGCTACGTACTCATGTCAGTGGCAGAGGGCGAGGAAGCCCACCTCATCGCCTTCACCGGAACCTTCACCATGGAAGACATCGCCAACCTTACCGAAAACGAAGACCAATAATGAAATCAAGAATCCTGTTCGCAGCAATACTGCTAACCACACTGGCCCTGGGCAGCTGCAGCCTTCGCTCCCACCCTTTCAAGGCACTCGGCCACATTGAAGATGTCCACCATGTCCATATACCCAACTGGGTCATGGCTTTGGCTGGCCCAGGCAAAAGAGATTTAGGCAAAGAGCTGGACAGCATCAACGTCAAGAGTCTGCGCGACCTGTATGTCTATAGCACCGACAACAAGCAGGCTGCCGACAAACTCTACAAGGAGGCACGCCGCATTGCCAAGAGCAACGGCTACGAACTCGCTCTGAAAGCCAGTGAAGAGGGCGAACATGCCGATATCTATGTAAAGCAAAAGGGCAAGCGCACCAGTCTTATGATTATCGGCAAGGAGGATGACGGCGAAACAGACGTTGTCTCCCTCTCCGCCAAAATAAGCGCAGACGATCTCGCAAAACTCATAACCCCTAACCCCTAACTCAAATGAAACACATCACACTCATTCTCGTGGCACTGACCCTATGCCTCGCAAACACTGTAGCAAAGACCGACCCCCTCAAGAAACTCACCAAGATGAAAGGCGTCACATGCTATGCCTTCGACAGCATCCCCAGCCAGGGCATACACATCGGCGAAAACATCAACATCGGCTCCGAAGCCAACGAAATGGTCAAGCCCTTCGACCCCCGCAATATTACCCTCATCATGGCAGAGCAGGAGAAACCCGCCAAGTCACTCTTTGATGGCGCAATAGCCCTATGCAAGAAAGGCGGCTACGAAACGCTCGTCAATGTCAACAACGAAGACAAGTTCACCATCAGCGCCAAGTTTGGCGACACACGCTCCGACATCATCCTGGCTCTCTTTGAAGGAGACGATAACGACGGCATAGTGCTCAGCGTCAATGTCAAGGGCAACCGCGATACAATCATGGAGTTGCTCAAAGGAAAAGTCGAGTTCACACACTAATCCATACATTCATGTTAACACACTCTCTTTTTGCCGGAAATAAATTTTTCCGGCATTTTTTTCATTGCACCGCCGAAAAATACTAACTTTGTAGCATGAAAATACTTCTGCTTGGCGAATACAGCAACGTGCATTGGACTCTGGCCGAGGGACTCCGCGCCCTTGGCCATGAAGTGTGCGTGGTTTCCGACGGCGACCGGTGGAAAGACTATCCCCGCGACATCTCCATCGTCAGGCGGTGGCGCACCTCCCCGTGGGCTCTCAAGCGGACGCTGGGCGCTGTGCTCTATCTGCTGCGGCTGCTGTGGGTGATGCCCAGGCTCCGCGGCTACGACGTGGTGCAGCTTATCAACCCCGTGTTCATCGACCTGAAGGCCAGCCGCATCATGCCCTTCTACCGCTACTTGCGCCGCCACAACGGCAAACTCTTCATGGGTGCTTTCGGCATCGACAAATACTGGGTGAAGGCGGGCCTCGACTGCACCACCTTCCGCTACAGCGACTTCAATATCGGCAGCCAGCTACGCCATAATCCGGACAACGACCTCATGATCCGCGATTGGCTCCACGGCCCCAAGGGGCAGCTCAACGACCGCATAGCCGCTGACTGCGACGGAATCATCGCAGGGCTTTATGAGTATTACGCGAGCTATCATCCATATTTTACTGACAAACTGCGATTTATTCCTTTTCCAATCAATCTGGACAATATCACCAGTGCAGTACGCACAGCCCACGACGGAGTGGTGAAATTCTTTGTCGGCGTGCAGCGTGAGCGCAACGCCTACAAAGGCACCGACATCATGCTTCGCGCCCTGCGCCAGGTGGAGGCCGAATATCCCGACCGCTGTCAAGTCACCGTGGTGGAGTCAGTGCCGTTCCGTCAATACATACAGCTGCTCAATCAGTCTCACGTGCAGCTCGACCAGCTCTACTCCTACACTCCCTCCATGAACGCCTTGCAGGCAATGGCTCAGGGTATGGTGGTGGTCAGTGGCGGCGAGCCGGAGAGCTACGCTATCATTGGTGAGGAGGAGCTTCGCCCCATTGTCAATGTGCAGCCCGACGAGGATGATGTCCACCGGCAGCTCGCCCACCTCGTGGAGCACCCCGACCTTATTGCCCAGCTCTCCCGCCAGAGCATAGAGTATGTACGCCGCCATCACTCTCACACCAGTGTGGCGCAGAGATATGTGCAAGCCTGGATACCGAGATAGCCAGGCCAGTACGGTTAGTATAACTATTCTAACTATTAAGACTATAAACAAATCAAAATAAAAACAATCATACACTCATGAAAAGGACAATCATCCTTTCACTGACCCTGTTGGTTAACGGTTATTGGCTATTGGTCAACGGCCAAGACTACACCCGCTACGTCAACCCCTTCATCGGCACACAGATGGACGAGAGCGGAGCCCTCAGCGGCAGCACCTTCCCCGGCGCCACCATGCCGCAGGGTATGGTTCAACTCAGCCCCGAGACCGAGAACTACGTGACTTACGACCCCTGCTGCGGCTACGACTTCGACCGCGACAGCATTTACGGCTTCACCCACACCCACCTCAGCGGCACAGGCTGTACCGACCTGATAGACATCAGCCTCATGCCCGTCAGCCAGGCCGTAGAGCCCGCCGTGCTCAGCAAGGGCAACTTCGGCCAGAACTACACCCATGCCCAGGAGGGCGCAGAGCCCGGCTACTACTGGGTGCAGCTACAGCAGAGCGGCGTCAAGGTTGAGCTGAGTGCCACCGTCCACGCCGGCATACATCGCTACACATTTCCTCAGGGCAAGCCCCAGACTGTCATCCTTGACCTCGACCGCAGCACCTATCGCGGCGATGCCTACTACAGCGGCCGGCGCGACTACTACATCATTCAGAGCCAGCTGCGCCAGGTGGATGACCACACCGTAGAGGGCTACCGCGTTATCACCGGCTGGGCCAAGCTGCGCAAGGTCTATTTCCGCGCCGAGTTCTCCAGACCCTTCTCTCAGCGGCTGCTCATGGACGGCAGTCGTGATGCCGGCAAGAGCGATGTGGTCAATGGCCGTGCCCTGCGCACAGCCCTCAGC
>JAGCYL010000094.1 GCA_017960825.1 Bacteroidaceae bacterium
AAACTTCTTATAGATAGATTTAATGGACATTCCATCTTCAAGCATATGCATGTACTTCAAGCACTCTGCATAACCATGTTTCTTCCTTTTTGACATAATAAACCCCAAAAGTTTTTTGTCTAACTTTCGGGGTTCACTTCAGCGTGGGGCTATTTATTTTTGGTAGCAATATACCTCGTCAACTAATCAATGCGTAGTTCTTTCCACCGGTCGGAGAGGGCCTGCAGCGAGGGGAGAACAAGGGCGGCGCCCTCATCGCTGAGCACGTGGTCGGGCAGGGGGCCCGTGTTGCACGCCACGGTGTAGGCACCGGCAGCCACGGCGGAGCGTACGCCGAGTGGCGCGTTCTCCACAACCATCGTTTCGTCGGGACTCACGGCAGCCTTGTGCATAGCCATCAGATAGGGCTCGGGGTCGGGCTTGCCGTAGGTCACATCAAAGCCTGTGACCATTAGGTCGCTGCGGAAGATGTTGGGGTAGTCGCGGTTAAGACGCTCGAGCAGACTGTGTTGCGCACTGCCCGTGACGAGGACTATCTGCAGGCCGTCAGCCTTTATCTGCTCCAGCAGGCTGCGCGCCCCAGGCATTGGCTCTGCTTCGGGCAGGGCGTTGAAATACTCGCACTTGCGGGCATACATGCGGTCCACCTCCTCGTGGGTGGTGGGACGGCCCCAGTACTTACGCGTGAAGATATCAATGGTGGAGAAGCCGGTGCGCCCCTCCTGCATGAACACATCATGGCGTGTCATGCCGAGACCAAAGTCTTCGGAGGCCTTAGCCCACGCTTCAGCGTGGTGGGGCATGGAGTCGTAGAGGACCCCGTCCATATCAAAGCAAACAGCCTTGAGCATCCTTTAATACCCTGGTTTGCCGAGCAGTTTAAACATATTACGCTTGTAGGCCTCCACGCCGGGCTGGTCGAACGGGTTCACATCCAGCAGCAGGCCGGAGATACCGCAGCCTTTCTCAAAGAAATAGATGAGCTGACCGAGGTTATAAGCGTCGAGGCGCGGCATAACGATGCGCAGGTTAGGCACTCCTCCGTCGATATGAGCCATCTGGGTGCCGAGTTCTGCCATCTTGTTGACTTCGTCCACGCGTTTGCCGGCGAGATAGTTGAGACCATCGAGGTTCTCGTCATCAGTGGGCACGGTGAGTTCGTGTTCAGGCTGCTCCACGCTTAATACCGTCTCAAAAATGGTGCGCTCGCCGTCCTGAATCCACTGTCCCATGGAGTGCAGGTCGGTGGTGAGGTCCACGCTGGCGGGGAAGATGCCCTTGCCGTCCTTACCCTCACTCTCGCCGTAGAGTTGCTTCCACCACTCGGCCACAAAGTGCAGCTTGGGCTGGTAGTTGGCGAGGATTTCAATCTTCTTGCCGTTCTGGTAGATGGCATTGCGGATGACGGCATATATTGCGCTGATATTCTTTTCAAATGGCACGGTGGAGGCAGTGGCTTGCTCCATGTCGCGTGCGCCTTGCACCAGTGCTGCGATGTCGAAGCCCGCGCATGCTATTGGCAGAAGGCCTACGGGGGTGAGCACTGAGAAGCGTCCGCCCACATTGTCGGGGATTACGAAGGAGGTGTAGCCTTCCTTGTCGGCAGTGGTGCGGGCTGCGCCCTTGTGGGCGTCGGTTATGGCCACGATTACCTTGCGCGCCTCCTCTTTGCCGCGCTGCTGCTCGCACTGTTTCTTGAGCAGGCGGAAGGCGAGGGCGGTCTCAGTGGTGGTGCCCGACTTGGAAATGTTTATCACGCCGAAGCGACGGGTCTTGAGCAGCTCGCACAGCTCGTAAAGGTAATCCTCGCCGATATTGTTTCCGGCAAACAGGATTTGCGGGGTGAGAGGCTGGAAACTGTTGCTCAGTGCCTCTATGACGGCCTTGGCGCCGAGGTAGCTGCCACCGATGCCGGCCATCACGATGGTGTCGCACAGCTGGCGCAGGGTCTGGGCACATTCATTCACACTGGCGATAAACTGGTCGGTAGTGTCGGTGGGCAGTTTTACCCAGCCGAGGAAGTCATTGCCTGCGCAGGTGCCGTCCTCAAGGGCCTTGGCGGCCTTGATAGCACTGTCGGCATATTTCTGTACTGCGCCCTGGGGCAGAAATTGTGTAGCTTTGGAGATGTCGAGAGTAAGCATGATGGAGTTAGGAGTTAAGGGTTAGGAGTTGGGAGTTATCTTGTCGAGCCATGCCTGCACATCATTGACAGAGGGCTTCTCGATATTTTCGAGTTTGAACTTCTTAATCACTTCGCCAATCTGCTGCTGAATCTTTTGTGGGTTCTGGTCGGCCATAGAGTCAACGGTGTTGTAGCCACACTTCTGCAGTATTGGGATAATGTCGTCGGCAATTCCGATGGCGGTGTAGCGGTCGTTGGAGTCTTTGGGTGCCTTCTTCTCTGGCTTCATCTGCGGGAACAGCATCACCTCGCCAATGGCAAACTTACCGGTGAGCAGCATCACCAGGCGGTCGATGCCGATGCCGATGCCGAAGGTAGGGGGCATACCATACTGCAGGGCGCGCAGGAAGTCCTGGTCAATAATCATTGCCTCGTCGTCACCCTTCTCCGAGAGGCGCATCTGCTCCTGGAAACGCTCCTCCTGGTCGATGGGGTCGTTAAGCTCTGAGTAAGCGTTGGCCAGCTCCTTGCCGTTGACCATCAGCTCGAAGCGCTCGGTGAGGCCGGGCTTGCTGCGGTGCATCTTGGTCAGCGGTGACATCTCCACAGGATAGTCAGTGATGAAGGTAGGCTGGATAAAGGTGCCCTCGCAGGTCTCGCCGAAGATTTCGTCTATCAGTTTGCCCTTGCCCATGGTGTCATCCACCTCAATGCCGAGCGTCTTGGCGATGGCGCGGATTTCATCCTCGCTCTTGCCGTCGAGGTCATAGCCGGTCTTTTCCTTGATGGCGTCCAGAATGGGCAGACGGCGGTAGGGAGCCTTGAAGGAGATGACGTTACCGTCGATTTCCACCTCGGGCTTGCCGTTCACGGCGGTGCAAATCTGCTCCAGCATCTGCTCGGTGAAGCCCATGCCCCAGTTCAGGTCCTTGTAGCTGACATACAGCTCCATGCAGGTGAACTCAGGGTTGTGAGTCTTGTCCATACCCTCGTTGCGGAAGTTCTTGCCCATCTCATACACGCCCTCAAAGCCGCCCACAATGAGGCGCTTCAGGTAAAGCTCGGTGGCAATGCGCATATACATGTCCTGATTCAGAGCATTGAAGTGAGTCATGAACGGACGCGCGGTGGCACCGCCGGGAATGTTCTGCAGGATAGGCGTATCCACCTCCGTATAGCCAGCATCATCGAGTATGCGGCGCATAGTGCGGATGATGGTGGCACGCTTCAGGAATGTCTCCTTCACGCCGCTGTTGACAATCAGGTCAACGTAGCGCTGGCGATAGCGAAGCTCAGGGTCGTCGAAGGAGTCGTACACCTTGCCCTCGGCATCAGTCTTGACGATGGGCAGGGGCTTGAGGCTCTTGCTCAGCACGGTCATCTCCGTCACATGTACGCTGATTTCGCCGGTCTTGGTGCGGAATACATAGCCCTTTACGCCGATGAAGTCGCCCAGGTCAAGGAGCTTCTTGAAGACCACATTGTACATATCCTTGTTTTCATCGGGGCAGATGGCATCGCGCTGTATGTAAATCTGGATGCGCCCCTTGGAGTCCTGCAGTTCGGCAAAGGCGGCCTTGCCCATGATGCGCTTGCTCATCATGCGGCCTGCCACGCTTACCGTGGGGCTGTTCTCAGGGGTGGCTGTCTCGCGCACGTCATTTCCTTCTTCGTCCTTGCCGATGACGGGCAGGTCCACGAAATCCCTGACGATGTCTGCGCTCCAGGCTGTTACGGGATATTCGGCAGCGGGGTAGGGGTTGATGCCCATTTTGCGCAGTTCGTCGAGCGATTGACGGCGGTTAATCTCTTGTTCGCTCAGTTCGAGTATATTCATATCATTTGGATTTTTCAGATTTGAGGTGCGAAGTTACGAAAAAATACAGTAATCTCCTAATATAACGCGAAAAAAGAGCCTATTGGCTCTTGCAAATCGGCCCGCAGTCATTGCGCGATGCCTCGCAGCGACCTCCCGCCTGCTTGAGCAGTGCAGAAATCCGCAAACGCAGAGCAGCGGATTAAA
>JAGCYL010000095.1 GCA_017960825.1 Bacteroidaceae bacterium
CCTCGTTGTAAGCTTCCTGTCCAAGACCAACCGACTGTGCAGCAATGCCCAAACGGGCACTGTTCATCAAAGCCATGACATACTTGATAAGGCCCAAACGGGTCTCACCACAGAGTTCAGCCTTGGCGTTCTTATATGTCAGCTCGCATGTGGGAGAACCGTGGATGCCGAGCTTGTGCTCAATGTGGCGCACGTTCACGCCGCCCTGACGCTTGTCATAGATGAACATAGACAGGCCACGGCCGTCCTTAGTGCCTTCCTCAGAGCGGGCCAGAACGAGGTGGATGTCAGAGTCGCCGTTGGTGATGAAACGTTTCACGCCGTTGAGCAGATAACAGCCGTCCTTTTCAGAGTAGGTGGCTTTTAGCATGACGCTTTGCAAATCGGAACCGGCATCAGGCTCGGTAAGGTCCATCGACATGGTCTCGCCCTTGCAAACGCGGGGGATATAACGCTGACGCTGGTCCTCGTCGCCAAACTCATAGAGAGTTTCTATACAATCCTGCAGCGACCAAATATTCTCGAAGCCTGCATCTGCGGTGGCGATTATCTCGTTGATGGCAGTGTAGGGGGTACACGGGAAATTGAGGCCACCATAGCGGCGGGGCATAGTCACGCCATTGAGACCTGCTTTAACGGTAGCGTCAAGGTTCTCATAAGTCTTGCTGGCATAGCGCACACCGCCGTTCTCGCAATGGGGGCCTTCGGCATCCACGTCCTCGGCATTGGGCGCAATGATGTTCTCTGCAATGTCGCCGGCCAGGTCTATGACGCGGTCGTAGCTGTCCATTGTATCTTCAAAATTCTGCGGAGCATAGTCAAACTCATCTTTGTCAGCAAAGTTGCGCTCCTTCAGCTCCACGATGCGCTTCATCAGCGGGTGGTTAAGCTGAAACTTAATCTCGTCGTTATAATAGTTAGCCATGTTACTTGCTGTTTTTCTTGTAATACTTGATTAGCTTGGGAACAACCTCCTCTACGGTGCCGTTGATAACATAGTCGGCAATCGTATTGATGGGGGCGTTCGGGTCGCTGTTAATAGAAATTATGATGCCGGCATCCTGCATACCTGCGATATGCTGGATCTGGCCTGAGATACCGCAGGCGATATAAACCTTGGGTCGCACGGTAACGCCGGTCTGGCCTATCTGGCGGTCATGGTCAACAAAGCCGGCATCAACAGCAGCACGGCTGGCGCCCACCTCTGCGTGGAGCTCCTTGGCAAGGTCGAAGAGCATGTCGAAGCCCTCCTTGCTGCCCATGCCGTAACCGCCGGCAACTACGATGGCAGCGCCCTTAAGGTTGTGCTTAGCCTTCTCAATGTGGCGGTCGAGCACCTTGACCACGTACTCTGTCTCAGGCACATACTTGGCTACATCGTGACGTACAACCTCGCCTTTATAGTTCGGGTCGAGCACTTCCTTCTTCATCACACCCTCGCGCACCGTAGCCATCTGCGGACGATGCTCAGGGTTGACGATAGTAGCCACGATGTTGCCACCGAATGCAGGACGAATCTGATAGAGCTGATTCACATAGTGCTTCTTCTCCATCTCGCCGTTTTCATTCTTTACATTCATATCAAAGTCGCCAATCTCCAGCTCGGTGCAGTCGGCGGTGAGGCCGCTGAACAGAGCAGAGCTGACACGCGGGCCAAGGTCGCGACCGATTACGGTAGCACCCAGCAGGCATATCTGCGGCTTCTCCTCCTTGAAGAGGTTAACCACCAGCGCGGTGTGAGGATTGGAGGTATAGGGAAACAGACCCTCTGCATCAAACACATGCACCTTGTCAACGCCGAAAGGCAGCACTTGCTTCTCCACGCCGTCAAGTTTGCTGCCGGCGCAGATGCACTCCAGCTGCACACCCAAAGTATTGGCCAGTTTGCGGCCCTTGGTGAGGAGCTCAAGGCTGACATCAGCCACAGTCTGCCCCTCAATCTCGCAATATACAAATACGTTATTCATAATAATCTAGCCAATAATCTTCTCGTTCAACAATTCCTGAATCAGGGTATCTATCTCATCGTCGGTGCCAGTCATGGTGCGGCTCTCCTTAGCCTTGAACACAATGTTCTGCACGGCCTTCACATTGGTGGGCGAGCCTGCCTTGCCTATCTGAGCGGGGTCTGCATCAATGTCAGCGGCTCCCCACTGAGTGATATTGAGGTAAGGTTTCTTCTCCAGCCCTGGAGCCAGTGCTTCTGCCTGCTCGGGAGTACGCTCTGCGGCAATAGTGGCATTTTTGTACTTCATCAGTCGCTTGGCATTGCGCGGACGGCAGGGAGCTGCCGAGCCGTTTACCGTAACCACCAGTGGCAGGGGAGCCTCTACGGTCTCCACGCCGCCGTCAATGTGACGCTTCACGACAATCTTTTTCTTATCAGGGTCAAGGCTGAGGATCTCCTCGGCATAAGTCACCTGGGTCAGACCCAGCTTCTCGGCAATCTGCGGACCCACCTGGGCGGTGTCACCGTCGATGGCCTGACGTCCGCCAAGGATGATGTCGTAGTCGCCAATCTTCTTGATAGCCTGACTCAGAGTGTAGCTCGTAGCCAGAGTATCGGCGCCGCCCAGCGGACGGTCGGTAACAACGTATCCCTCATCGGCGCCCCTGTAGAGAGCCTCGCGGATAACCTCTGCAGACTTGGGCAGGCCCATCGTCAGCACAGAGATAGTAGAACCAGGGAACTGCTCCTTGAGACGCAGAGCCTGCTCAAGGGCATTGAGGTCCTCGGGGTTGAACACTGCGGGCAGGGCAGCGCGATTCACGGTGCCCTCAGGAGTCATAGCATCGGGGCCCACATTGCGTGTATCGGGCACCTGCTTGGCTAAGACAACGATTTTCAAACTCATAATTTTCTGGTATTTATAATTTATCTGATAAAAATTGCTGCAACCAATGCGCGTAGTGTGTATGCGCGCGCTACATTTTGAAAGTGCAAAATTAAGAATACTTTTTCATACTCACGCATAAAAGACACAGAAATTACACATTTGCGACCAAACTTGTGCAATTATCTGTAACTTCGCATGGCATCTTACACCCTATCACAAAGACATCTAAAAAGATATAAAACGGTAATTCTTTATCAAAAATTGTTTTTTGTTAAATATTCATACAAAATTATGCATATTTTCTTTATCCATACAGAAAATGTAGTATATTTGCACCGGCTGGAGAACCGAAGCATTCCCCTTTTCAGCCGCGATACAGAAAACAAATCCTTAAAATTTTTATACTATGAAAAAATTATTGATATTTTCTATCCTCCTGAGCGCAGCCAGCATCTTTGCGTTCGGCGGCGCCAAAGACTACGGCAAGTTGGCAAAGCCGGTAACGATAAACAGCGTCAACTTCCCCGACAGCATATTCCGCGCCAAAGTCGCCGAAGCAACCGGCGTAGCAGAAGGCGAGACCCTGACAGCCGCACAAGTGGCCTCGGTAGAGGAGTTGTCAGTACACCACAAAAAACTGAAATCACTGAAAGGAGTCGAGCATTTCGTCGCTCTCGAGAGACTGTACTGCTCCCACTGCTCTATCACGGAGCTTGACGTTTCGACCAACAAGGCGCTGAGACATCTAAATTGCCAATTCAACGAGATTAAGAGCCTCGATGTCTCCAAGAACAAAGAACTGGAAACCCTAGATTGTGCCTTCAACCAGCTTACAAAGCTGGACGTAACCAAAAACAGGAAACTCTCCGAACTGGCATTCGGCCAAAACCACATTTCCTCTATCGACGTGGTCAGAAACAAAGCCCTCAAGCGCCTCGTCTGCACAAACACCGATATCAGCAATCTGGATGTCAGCAAAAACACGGCCCTCACGCAGCTCTATTGCATGACCACCAAGATAAAGGAGCTGAACGTCACCCGCAACCCCAATCTTAAAGTCCTGCATTGCTATGAAAACGAGTTGGCCAGCCTCGATGTGTCGCACAACCCCAAACTTTGGGAGCTGTATTGCCAAAAGAACCGACTGACAGCACTCGACATAAGTAACAACACCAACCTAGAGAACCTGCGCTGCGACCACAACCCCATCGCCTCACTTGACGTCACCATGCTCAAGGACATGCTGGAACTGACATGCAGCAATACTGACATCAGCAGCCTCGACGTTTCCAACTGTCCCGAACTGTCTGTACTTGAATGCTATAATTGCCATCTTACCTCCCTTGATGTGAGCCA
>JAGCYL010000096.1 GCA_017960825.1 Bacteroidaceae bacterium
ATATATCTTGAAGGTGACGCCGCGCAGGGCGTGGACTATCTCCTCGCCTACCTTGAAGTCGCGCCTGACCTTGTCGAGCTCTATAACTACTTTTCTTTCTTCCATCGTGATGCGATTACTTTGAGGGTGCAGGCCTGTTGTTGCCTGATGCACCGCCGCCACCATTGGATGCACCGCCGGCTGCTCCTGACGCACCTTGCATCTTATCCTTATCCGAGTTGCGATTCCTGAACCTGGGCATGAATGGGTTGCCGCCCTGCTCTTCTTCGTTGCCATTCATCACAAACTCGCTGATTATCTCCTGACCTTCCTTGAGTCCGCTGACTACCTCGGTGAGGGTGCCGTTGGTCAGGCCGGGGACTATGGAGATGGCTTTGAAGGTGTTGCCCTCCTTGGTCCA
The DNA here is from genome assembly GCA_017960825.1 of Bacteroidaceae bacterium. Classification (GTDB taxonomy): domain Bacteria; phylum Bacteroidota; class Bacteroidia; order Bacteroidales; family Bacteroidaceae; genus UBA6382. The sequence continues at coordinate 401 of JAGCYL010000096.1, forward strand.
TACCTTAACGGGGGCTTCCTTATTCTCTATCGTCTCGTCATCGGTGAGCAGAGCCTCGTTGGGGGCAAAACGCAGTGCCTTTGAGGGAATGGCGAGCACTCCCTTCTTCTCGGAGGTGTAGATGGTTACGTTGGCTGTGAGGCCTGGCTTGAGCTTGAGGTCTTCGTTGGGGGCAGAGATGACGACTTGGTATGTCACCACATTGTTTTCTGTGGTAGCCTGCTGGCGCACCTGAGTGACGAGTCCCTCAAACACGTCGTCGGGATAGGCATCCACGGTGAACTCCACTCGCTGGCTCACCTGCACGGTGCCTATGTCGGCCTCGTCCACATCGGCGATAACACGCATGTCGGTGAGGTCACGGGCTATCTTAAACAGCGTAGGAGTGTTGAAACTGGCTGCCACGGTCTGGCCCTCTTCCACCTCTTTGCTGAGCACCACGCCATCGATAGGGCTGGTGATGGTCGCGTAGCCGAGGTTGGTAGTGGCTTTCTTCACGTTCTCGCCGCTCTGCACCACCATCTGGCGCTGCTGGCTGACGCTCTGTGTGGACTGGACATAGCTCTTGTATGCCTGGTCGAAGGCGTCGTCACTGATGAGCCCTTTGTCGTGGAGTGTCTTCTGGCGCTGGTAGTTCTCTTTCTGATAGCTGAGCTCCGACTCCAGAGAGGCGAGGCTGGCTTTGGCGGAGGCCAGATTGGCACGTGCGCTGTTGAGCTCGCTGGTGAGGTTGCTCTTGTCAAGCTCGGCTATCACCTGACCGGCTTTTACCACGCTGTTGTAGTCAACATATAGTTTGCTCACAATGCCGCTGACCTGCGTACCCACATCCACTGAGGTAACGGGCTCAATGGTGCCGGTGGCTGTGACGGTGGTGCTGATGTCGGTGGTCTCCACCTTGGCCATCACATACTCCACCTTGGGCATAGTGTTTTTGCCACCCAAAAGGAGTAGCAGGATTATCAACACTGCGGCGGCAATTATCACATAGGTGATTGTCTTCTTCTTCAGTTTCATAATTATATAGGTTTTTGTTGTTTCGTTGGAGGGAGAGGGGAGCGGATGAAAAGGCGCTACAGGGTGACTTCCTCTCCGCTGTAGAGACGGAGCATCTGCATATTGTAGATGGTGAGGTATTTGCTCTGCAGCACATCCTGCTGAGCGTTGAGCAGACTGGTGCGGGCATTGAAGGTCTCGACTATATTCATTGTGCCGATACGCGCTTTCTCATAGATAGCTGCGTAGTTCTCCTTATTATATTTCAGGCGCGTGAGGCCCGACTGGAATTTCTGCTGATTGTTGACTGCCTGCAGGCGATAATTGGCGATTTTGTTGTAGAGCTCGTACTCTACGTCATCGCGGTCTATCTTGGCGAGTGTGCGGCTGATGTCGGCTCTTTGCACGGCTGCCTTTGTACGGCGATTGTCGAGGATGGGTACACTGACACTGAGGCCGAGTGAGGCATCGAAGCTGCGCTTCATCTGCTCGAAATAATCGCTGCGATTGGCACTGCTGTGATTGGAGCCCAGACCAGCGTTCATCGATACTGTAGGCAGATAGCCGGCCTTGGCAATGGTGTAGTTGAGCTCCGCCTGGTCTATGGAGATGTCTGCATCCCTAACCTCAGGGCGCACGGTGAGGGCTTTGTCATAGACATATTGCGTAGAAGGAATGGAAGCAAAGGCCTGCTGGTCACTGAGACTGACATCAGCCACATCAAACGGTGCATCCTCATAATAATTTATGAGGTCGGTGAGCTGAAGCTTAAACTGCTCTATCTGCGTCTCGGTATTCACTATGTCATACTCTCCATTGGCTACCTGAGTCTGGAGCTCCAGGAGTTCGTAGCGGGCTATCTGTCCCTGCTTAAGCAGCTCCTCGCCACGGCTGTAGAGTGTCCTGTCTTGCTCGAGGAGTTCGCGGTTCACCTTCAGTGCCTCTTTGGTGTAGAGTATCTGCACATAGAGCTGGGTGGCCTGCTCCTTGATGCTATTGAATATTATCTCGCCCTGTAGGTCAGCCTGCTGCGACTGGAGCTTGGCCAGACGGATATTGTTTGCCGTCTGATTGCCGTTCCAGACAGTCCAGCCGGCGTTTACACCATAGCTGCCGTTGTAGCTGGCCTTGTCCACATCGATGCCCGCCTGTTCCTTTAAGAACGGGGTGTAGTTAACCGAATGGCTGGTACTGGCACTCAGGGAGGGCAGCCACTCTGCCTTTTTCTGCATCACATCCACTCTGGCTTGGTCAGCCTGAGCCTTTGCCTTGGCGATGTCGGTGCTGTTGGCCTCTGCATAGTCCAGACACTCCTTCAGAGTCCACGCCTTAGCCTTGGGATAGTGGACCATATTGTTGTCCGTCGGTGGGGGCAGCACTGTGTCTGGCTGTTCCTGTGCATGGCTGACAACCGCGCAGAGGGCAATCATCAGGACTGCAAACAAATATCTCATCTTCTTCATAAGCGTAAATCCGTTTTTTGTTCATATTACCAACCCAAGACAAGTAATTACTGACTATCGGGTGAGAAAAATCCAAACATATTGACTGCAAAATTACATCTTTTGGATTTACTAACGGCATCCATTGCGTAAAACTATCATCAGAGATAAGTTTTTTTAACTTTTTCGCAATGCCCAAAGTACAGAATGATGCAAAGCCTGATTTCTTCCTACTATTATGCCTTTTGGGCGTAATTATCGCTTTTTCCCTACGTTTATTTGCGTAAATCAAAATAAATAATGACCTTTGCACCGATTTTTTGAACATTACCTTTTTTGTATGCGATTAGCTCTGTCTATTATCTCATTTTGCTTTCTGCTTGCCGCATCGCTCGGTTCCTGTTCCGCCAACGCACGGAATAACGGCAGCGACGCTGACTCCCTGGATGCCAAGTATGACACCACCGCCACCATCACGCTGCTCTTCGCCGGCGACATGATGCAGCACGCTGGCCAGATAAAGGCTGCACAAATGCCTGATGGCTCGTTCGACTACAGCGAGTGCTTTGCATACGTTAAGGACGAGATAGAGGCTGCCGACATTGCCATTGCCAACCTCGAAGTGACGCTAGGCGGCAAGCCCTACACAGGCTACCCGATGTTCTGCGCTCCCGATGAGTTTGCCGTGGCTATCAAGGATGCGGGATTCGATATCCTGACGACATCCAACAACCACTGCTGCGACACGGGGCGCAGAGGGCTGGGGCGCACGCTCAGTGTGCTTGACTCGCTGGGAGTGCCCTCGCTGGGCACCTACCGCGATGCACAGGACCGCGCCCGCCGCTACCCGCTGCTGGTAGAGAAAAACGGCTTCCGCATCGCCCTGCTTGCATGCACATACGGCACAAACGGACTGCCGGTGCCCGAGCCATATATGGTCAATCTTATCGACACCACGCAGATTAAGCAGGACATTGCCAAGGCGAAGTCCATGCAGCCCGACGCTATCATTGCCTTCATACACTGGGGCACTGAGTATGTGCTCACTCCCGTAAGCTCACAGCGATGGCAGGCCGACTGGCTGCTGGCGCATGGCGTAGACCATGTGATAGGCGGCCACCCACACGTAGTGGAGCCCATTGAGTTCAGAGACTCAACCAACCTAGTGGTATGGAGCCTCGGCAATTACATCAGCAATATGACCAAGGACACTACCTACGGCGGACTTATGGTGACGCTGAAACTGGAGAAAGACAGCACTACCCGTGTGAGCGACACCGGCTATTCCCTGATATGGACCAGTCGGCCTAACGTGAGCGGCCATAAGACTCACCGCGTATATCCCATCGGCATTGCCGACTCGCTGCTGAATGGGCGGGAGAGGATGATGCGCGACTTCTTTGCAAAGACTGCCCGCAACCTGTTCGGCAAACATAATAAGAATATTATTGAACATTATTCTTCAAATATGTCGAAATAGTAAATAATTCTAATATAAATTTCAAACTTCAAACTTCAAATATGTCGAAATACTTAGTTGACGATACCCGCAAGGTAACGACTTTGCGACTGAAGGAGATGAAGGCACAGGGCAAGAAGATTGCCATGCTCACCTCCTACGACTACACAATGGCCAAGCTTGTTGACGAGGCCGGAGTAGATGTAATACTCGTGGGCGACTCCGCCAGCAATGTCATTGCGGGCAACACCACTACCCTACCTATCACCCTCGACCAAATGATTTATCATGCCAAGGCAGTGACCAGGGCCACCAAGCGTGCCCTTGTGGTATGCGATATGCCGTTCGGCTCATATCAGGTCAATCCCACCGAGGGTGCGATGAATGCCATCCGCATCATGAAGGAGACGGGCTGCGACTGCCTCAAGTTGGAAGGCGGCGAGGAGATTATCGACACGGTGAAGAAAATTCTTGACGTGGGTATCCCCATCATGGGCCATCTGGGCCTGCGCCCCCAGAGCATCAACAAGTACGGCACATTTGCCGTGCGTGCCCAAGACGAGGAGGAGGCCTCCAGGCTAATCCGCGATGCCCATCTGCTGGAGGAGGCGGGATGCTGCGCCTTGGTGATTGAGAAGGTGCCTGCCAAACTGGCCGCCCAGGTTGCCAGCGAGCTGAGCATCCCCGTCATCGGCATCGGTGCGGGTCACGGTGTGGACGGACAGGTGCTGGTGCTGCAGGACATGCTTGGCATGGACCGCGGATTCTCACCCAAGTTCCTGCGCAGATATGCCGACCTGAGCAACATCATCAACGACGCCGTAGGGCAGTATATCGTTGACGTAAAGAACGTCACGTTTCCCAACGACTCCGAAGAATATTAAAATCAGAATACTACAATAAAACGGTTGCCAATCGGCAACCGTTTTTATTTATTGTCCCGCTTCGTTACCACACCAAAGCGCGCTGCTTCTTGGGGATAAACATCTTGGCGTTTTTCTTGATGCCGAAGGCGTCGTACCACGTGTCAATCATGGGCAGCGCTGCATTCACGCGTATGCGTGCGGGCGAGTGCACATCAGTATTAACAATGAACGCGATGTACTCGGGTGTGCTGTTGCTGGCCCAAACGCGAGCATAAGCCAGATAGAAACGCTGCGCGGGGGTAAAACCGTCAATGGTATTCAGCGGTTCTACCTTCATGCGGTTCTCGTATGCGCGGTAGGCAATCTTCAGACCGCCGTTGTCGCTTACATTCTCACCGAGAGTCTTATCGCCATTGACATTGAGTCCGGGCACTGCCTCCTGCTTACTGAACCAGTCGGCCACCACCTTGGTGCGCTTGTCATAGTTGGCCTTATCTTCGGGAGTCCACCAGTTGGTGAGATTGCCATCCTTGTCGTACTGGCAGCCCTGATCGTCGAAGCCATGAGTCATCTCATGGCCTATCACTACACCAATTGCACCGTAGTTGCTGGAATAGTCAACGTCGGGGTCAAAGAAGGGGGGCTGCAGTATGGCCGCGGGGAAGTTGATGCTATTGAACATCGGGTTATAGAAGGCATTGACAGTCTGCGGCGGCATGCCCATCATAGTCTTGTCAACGGGCTTGCGCCAATATTTGCGGAGCTGAGCCTGCTCTGACTCCTGGGTGATGCGGATAAAGTTCTCAACGAGGTTCTCATTCTCGCGGATATCGATAAACTTCTCAAGGTCTTCCCACTTGTCGGGGTAACCCACGTTGATATACATGGCATGGAGTTTCTCCAGAGCTTTCTGCTTGGTGGCTTCGCTCATCCAAGTGTTTTCCTTCAGACGGTCCTCAAAGGCCTGCTGCAGGTCCTTGACGAGCTTGACTACACGCTGCTTGCTGGTCTCAGGGAAATATTTCTGCACATAGAGTTTACCTATGGTCTCGCCCAGGTTGCCGCTGATGATGCTGACAGCACGCTTCCAACGCGGCTGCTGCTCCTGCACTCCAGCCACGACCTTCTCCACCTCAAATATGCGGTCGGTGAAGTCATCGCTAAGGAACGGGGCATACGCCCTAATAATGTGCAGCTCCATAAACGACTTGAGATCATCCACCGAGGTATTGTTCAGAATATTCTCCACCTCGTGCAGAGGGTCAAGTTGTGACACATTCACCGTGTCGATGTCGTTCGGATAATTGATAGCATCGCGATACGCAGTCCAGTCAATACCCTTGAAGTCCTCCAGTAGCTGGCTCCACGTCATAAAGTGAATGGTAGCCATAGGGTTGCGGCTTGCCACCTGGTCCAGTTTCTTCACACCGATGCTCGACTCGATGTTCCATACGGCCTGCATCTTCTGCTCAGCCTCATCGTCGCTATAACCGACCATCTTGAACAAATCATTGTAGAGGCTCTTCAGCGCATTCACTACCGCAGCCTGTTGCTCGTTGGGGTCAGCATAGAACTCCTGCGGCAGCGATGTGCCACCGTGACCCACCTCCATCATAAACTCCGACGAGTTGAATGGATTTAGACTAAGGTCGATGCCAAATGGAGCAGTGTTAAAGCCTTTGGAATCAAGCTCATACATCAGCTTGAGCAAGTCATCGCGAGTCTGCAGCTGGCGCACCTGCTCCAGATAGGGCTTGATGGGCTCAAAGCCGAGGTTGTTGCGGGCAACGCTGTCCATATACAGGCGGTAGAGGGAGCCTATCTTCTGGCCGTCAGTACCCTGCGGCAACTGCTGGGCAGCATATTCGTTAATGAGCGCATTGATACGTTCCTTATTCAGTTCCGACAAGTCGGTAAACGCACCATTCTCAGCGTGCTGCTTGTCAAGGGGATTGGCCTCCAGCCATCCGCCCACAGCGTACTGCCAGAAGTTGTCACCGGGTTTAACACTGGGGTCGAGATTAGCCCTGTTAATCTGTGCCATGCCTGCCATGCTTGCAAATGCAAAGGCTGCAAGAAAGAAAATCTTTTTCATTATTTTTGGTGTTTTAATTATAAAATTTAGGCTGCAAAATTACACATTATTTTTCAATTATTACCATATCGGGAGGACATTCATACATCACCTTAGCATGATTGGTGCGGATGAGCTGGCTTTCCAAGTAGCGGCCTGTTACACAGTCAACAATGTCACGATAGACCTCTCCGTTGCGATACACTACCCCACCCTCGCGGGAGAAGTACTCATTCTCTGCATGTATATGGAAAGCATGGGGCTGAGCCTCTGCTGCGCGAAGCTCTCCGCACAGGTACTCACCATCCACCCACAGGCGGAGCTGATAGGTGTTGTCAGTCTCGTTCTTCACACGGTAGTCAATATAGTTGTAGGATATACTGGTGCCCGTGCCGAACGGAATCTGCCTGCCGAAGTCCGGAAAGAGGTCCAGACCGTCGTGGTGATGGTGCTCCGTGATGGTAAGGTCACTGTGCAGCACCATCCAGTGAATCAGGTTTGACAGCTGACACATACCGCCTCCTATGCCCTGTGAAGGCCGCCCCTTCTCGATGGTGAGTCCCTCCTTGTAGCCTTTTCGCTTAGTGGTCCGCCCTATCTGTTTCCAGATGGAGAATGTCTCACCGGGGCGTATGACCAATCCATCGATATGAGTCACCGCCAGCGCCAGATTGGTGGCCTTGTTCTCCTGCAACTGCATGTTTACATTGCCCAGACGCCTACGGATGAGGGAGTTGTGTTTATACACAAGCACGGGCAGAGGTGTCTCTGTCCGTTGCTTGGCAAATTGCGTCTTGTGAAGCATATCCTTTATCTTACGCTTCATTATCTCCTTTTCCATCGACAACCGATAGGTGAAAGGACATATTTCGCAGAATAGTTTTCTCATTTAATAAGATTTATGGAACGTTTTACGAAGTTATTGAGCGCTTCGCCGCGCAGCATTCCGTTCTGCAGTAAGGCCAGGTCTATGAGATGGCGCACTTTGTCCTCGCCCTTGGCAAAGTCGGCGAGCAGTGTCTGCTTCTTGTCCTCCTGTGCCTTGATGTCAGTATCAGTCTGTTCGAGGTCTTTCTTCTGCTCCTCCGGAAATTTGTCCTTGTCTTTCTGCTGCTCATCGCGCAGCGCGGCCTGACGGGCTCGCAGTCCCTTGAGCTCAGCCTCTATAGGCTTGATGGCTTCGGCAGTCTGCTCCTTGAGAGCTGTATTGAGTTTGCTCACTGCAGGATGGTCGCTATTGAGAATGAGTGTGTACATGTCGGGCATCTCGCCGTAGAAGCTCATGCCAGCCTGCAGTTTGCTCATTTCTTTCATACGGCGCATATATTCGCTCTGTGTGATAACGACAGGAGCTTCGTCGGCACCCATAGGCTGTACCTCCACTGAGAACTCTGCCTTTTCTACCTCGGGCATCTGACTCTTGAAGCATGCACTTAGGTTGGCGCTCTCGTCAGCGTCCAGCACCTCCTGCGCATCCTCTTCCTTAGGAATAAGGCGACTCACGGTGTCGCTGTCCACGCGACTGAAGCGGCACTGCTCCTTGCCTTCCTGCCCTTTCTGCTCCAGCATCCCCACGAGAGGAATGTCGAGCTGGCCGTCCATCAGCAACACGCTGTAGCCTTTCTCCTTGGCATTCTGAATGTAGGTATATTGCTGCGTGGCATCGGTGGCGTAGAGATATACCAGTGTCTTGTTCTTGTCGGTCTGGTTATCCTTTATGAGCTCCTTATACTCGTCGAGTGTGTAGTACTTGCCCTCTGTGTCTTTGAGGAGCATAACCTTGCTGCCCTTGTCCCAGAAGTCAGGCTCGCTGAGCAAGCCATAGTGGATAAAGAGTTTCAGGTCATCCCATTTCTGTTCGTAGGTCTTGCGGTCCTCCTTGAAGATTGACTCCAGGCGATCGCTTACCTTCTTGGTGATATACTTCGATATCTTCTTCACGTTGGCATCACTCTGCAGGTAGGAGCGACTCACATTGAGCGGAATATCCGGTGAGTCAATCACACCATGAAGCAACGTGAGGAAGTCGGGCACGATATTCTCCACACTGTCGGTTACGAAGACCTGATTGCAGTAGAGTTGTATCTTATTGCGACGCAGGTCGAGGTCATTCTTTATCTTGGGGAAGAAGAGCACACCCGTCAGGTTGAACGGATAATCCACGTTGAGGTGAATCCAGAACAGAGGCTCCTCATAGCCCGGGTAAAGAGCGTGGTAGAACTTCTGATAGTCCTCGTCCTTGAGGTCAGCAGGCTTGCGGCGCCAGATAGGGTCTGTGTCGTTGATGATATTGTCCTCGGCAGTTTCCTTCTCCTTGCCCTCCTTCCACTCCGTCTTTTTGCCGAAGGCGATGCTCACCGGCAGGAAGCGGCAGTATTTCTTGAGCAGCTGTTCTATCTTATACTTCTCCAGATACTCTTTGCACTCATCGTCGATATGCATCACGATGTCGGTGCCGCGGTCAGCCTTCTTGCACTCCTCCATACTGTATTCAGGCGTGCCGTCGCAACTCCATTTCACAGCCTTGCTGCCTTCCTTGTAGCTGAGAGAGATTATCTCTACCTTCTTGCTAACCATGAAGGAGGAATAGAAGCCCAGACCAAAGTGGCCAATGATAGCGTTGGCATTATCCTTAAACTTCTCCAGAAAGTCCGAGGCGCCGCTGAAGGCTATCTGGTTGATATACTTGTCTATCTCCTCCGCCGTCATGCCGATGCCACGGTCGCTGACGGTAAGCGTCTTCTTCTTGGGGTCGAGGCTCACACGGATTGTCAGATCGCCTGGATCTTCTGTAAACTCGCCCTGCGATTGCAAAGTCTTCAACTTCTGCGTGGCATCCACTGCGTTGGAAATAATCTCGCGCAAGAAAATCTCATGGTCGCTGTAAAGAAACTTCTTGATAACGGGAAAAATGTTTTCCGTCGTTACACCAATATTACCTTTTTGCATGATTTTGTGTTTTGATTTTATGTTTACACCCGTTTATGCAAGAACTGTGCCAAAGTCTACGCACGTGAAAATGAACATTTCCACGCAGATAATTTTCACGAGAACGCGCTTTGATAATTCTTACTTCTTTCTCTTTCTTCTCTCCTGCAGCCTCAACACGCGGATACTTACCTCGTAGAGCAGGTAAAGGGGGATAGTGACGAGAATTAGCGTCATCAGGTCGGGGGGGGTGATGATAGCAGCAACGAGGGCAATGATTACAAAGGCGTGGCGACGGTACTTTGACAGCAGGTCGGCCGTAACGACACCCATCTTGCCAAGGAAATAGACTATCACCGGCAACTGGAACACCACGCCCATAAGGAGTGTGAGGGTGGTAAAGGTAGAAACATATGAGCTGAGCGTGATATTGCTCACTATCTTGGGCGACACGCTATAGGTGCCGAGAAAACGGAAGGAAATGGGAAACAATACAAAGTAGGTTATCAGCACCCCAATAATAAACAGAATGTATACAGTTGTTGCGACCTGCACAGAGTATTTCCTCTCGTTCTCGTAGAGTGCAGGAGAAATGAAGCGAAAGAGCTCATATACTATATAGGGTGAGGCTCCGAGCAGACCAAGATAGCAGGCAGTGGTGACATGAGACATAAACTGCGATGAGAGCTCCGTGGCTATCATCTTGACATGAAACTCCTGAAAATGAAAATCCATGCCCAATGCATTCATTATCTGCTCCAACCAGCGGTAGGTGCAAAAGTCCCATTCGCTCGGGGCAAGCAGAATGCTCCATGTCGCATCCTTGAAGCAGAATACCAGCACAGCCAGCGACCCTGCCACCAAGATAATACGAAAAAGCATTTGGCGCAACACCATCAGGTGTCCGCCAAATGTTAATGAACCATTGCTTACAGAAGCATTTTTATTTTGCTTCGGCATCTTTTGCTACGGACTTGTCTCTAGCAGTCTCGGTCTCCTGCGACTTAGTCTTCTCGTCAGTGGATTCGTCCAAGGGCTCCTTCATGCCTTTCTTGAAACTCTGGACTCCCTGTCCGAGTCCTTTCATCAACTCGGGCAATTTTCTGCCACCAAAGAGCAGTAGCACCACTGCACCAATCAAAATGAGTTCGGTAGTACCGATAAATAATAAATGTATTGTTAACATATTTGTCTGAATTAATTGTCTTGGGTTTCGTCGGCCTCTGATATCATGCGCTCTGCCTCGAAGATAGCTGACGTGGCACCGACCATAGCGGCTAGGGAGCCTATGGCGGGTAAAATGCCCTTGGTAGCACTCTTGAAAAACTCTCTGCGAGACTGCGGGGTATCGTCGTCTTTACGATTCATTGTACTCCTTATTTAATGCTATATCTTTTTTTCACTGACTTGCAATTGTTGAGGAAATCGGCACAACGACGCACACCCTCCATTATATCAATGGTGCCATCGGTGCCTTCCATTTCCACGACATAGTAATTCAGCCCAGCAGTGGCAGCATTGTCGAAAATGGCATCGAAGCCAAGCATGCCGCTCTGTCCCAACTCATAGAGGTCTTTGATGTGGAGCATAGTAAAGCGACCCGGATATTTCTTGAAGAACATCACGGGCGACTGCTGGGCCATCACGCACCAATAAGTGTCCATCTGCCAGAACATATTGTCGGCATCGATGTGCTGCATCATATAGTCAATCCACGGCGTACCCTCCACCTTCTGATACTCGTGTGAGTGGGTATGGTAGCCGTACTTCAGTCCGGCAGTGCGGCACTTCTGGCCAATGGCATTGGCATAGTCGCAGAGGGTCTGCGCCTCTTCTATGGTCTTGGGCATGCCCCAATATGGAGTGACGATATAGGTCATGCCTGCAGCCTTATGGTCGGCAATAGCTTTGTCCCACCAGCGCAGTGCCTCGGTAAAGTCATGGTTTGCCAGCTCGTCCTTGTTCAGTGAGCGCGTAGCATGGCTGCTAAGGCATATCAGCCCGGCAGCTTCACAGTCAACGCGGAACTGCTGGGGACTCACGCCATAGAAAGTGCCCTCGTCTTGGTCATAGCTTGCAGCCTCTACGGCAGTATAGCCCCAGGAGTGCAGTTTGCGGAATACCTCCTCGTGATTCTTGGCATACTTATCAGCCGAGCCTATCACCTCACGAATGGAGTATAGCTGCAGCGCCATTTCCTTCTTGGGCTTGGCGGCCTCAACACTGACCATTGACCATTGGCCAGTGAGCATTATAGTCAACAGCAATATCCTGATGAGAGTCTTCATAATTGCTTGAGCTTAACTCTATTATTCCATTATCTTGATGCGTATGTTGCGGTACCACACATCGTCGCCATGATCCTGCAGACCGATATAGCCCTCGTGAGCATCGCCACCCATATTGTTGAGCAGACCGAAAGCATAGGGGAAATCGCCGCCCTCACGGAACTTGCTGTCCTGCAGCATCTGCGTCCACTTCGGAGTCCACAGGTGATACTCCAGCACATTCACACCATTCTGGCCGTGAATCACAGTACCTTTATACACCATTATCTTTGCCTGATTCCACTCGCCTGCAGGTTTGGAGTTCTGCGGCTTGGCGGGAATCATGTCGTAGAGCGACGAAGACTGACGGTTGCCGTCCACACCCAGTTGTGCGTCCGGATGCTTGGCATTGTCCAACACCTGAAACTCACTCGATGACTGCCAGATGGGCAGGTATTCCTTGCCCTCGGCATCCTTCACCTCCTGAGCAAGATAGAAGATACCGCTGTTGCCGCCCTCAGAAATCTTGTACTCCAATTGCAACTCAAAGTTCTGGAACTTATGGGCGAAGATTAGGTCGCCGCCGCCCTCCACCTGGGCCTCACCGGTACCGGAGCCCTTGAGGTGAATAGCACCGTCCTGTACCTCCCAGCTGGTGGGAGGCACTTCCATGCCGTAGCCGCGCCAGCCATTGAGAGTTTTGCCGTCAAACAGCGTGATAAAGCCCTCTTCGTCCACTGGCAGTGTTGCGATATCAACATTAGGCCCGTCGGCCACTTTAGCTACAAGGCTCTCTGTAGCCTCCTCCTTTGCCTTGCACTTGTCCTTGCAGCAGATATCCATTAGCCACTTTGCACCGAAGCCAAAGAGCAAACCAATGACAAAAACAATAATTGATTTCTTCATAATAAATATTGATTATAGTTCTTTAATCTTAATATTGCGGTACCACACGTCGTCGCCGTGATCCTGCATTCCTATAAGACCCTCACGGTTGGGACCGCCACACTCATTGAGCAGATCAAAGGCCACTGGCCAACTTTTCTCGCTGAACTTGCTGGCCTGTAGCATCGCCGTCCACTCCGGAGTCCAGAGGTCGTAGCTCAGCACCTCAACGTCATTCTGGAAATGCTGCACATGACCGTCCTTCACGCGTATGCGTACCTTATTCCATTGTCCCGCAGGCTTGGCATTCTGCGGCTTGGCGGGAATCATGTCGTAGAGCGATGAGGACATGCGGTTTCCGTCCACGCCCAATTTGGCGTCGGGATGACGCTCATTGTCCAAAACCTGACACTCGGGGGCTGAGATGTATATCGGTTCTAGGCTACCCTTCTTATTGGAATTGTCGGCCACTTCCTGCGCCAGGTAGAAGATGCCACTATTGCCGCCCTCCGAGATTTTCCACTCCATCTCCAGCTCAAAGTTCTGGAACTTATGGGCAAAGATAATATCGCCGCCCTCGCCCTTGGCTTTACTGTCAAAGTAGATGGCGCCATCCTGCACCTTCCACTTGGAAGGCATGTAACTCTTACCATATCCGCGCCAACCTGCAAAGGTCTGGCCGTCAAACAAGGTGATAAAACCATTCTTGTCCACTGGCAGTTCCAAGCGATTCCATAGCTCAGGGCCTTGGAAACCCTGTGAGCAAACAACAGTAGCCATGGGCTGCTTGGCACCCTTCTTAGCCTTCTGCGCTGTAGCGCTCATAGCAACAGCTACCACGGCAACAAATAAAAATATTCTTTTCATAATTTCAATATTCTTACGGCATTTCCGGCAGTTTATAGCCATTGTGGTAAACAGGCTTGATCAGACGTGCAGCATACTCGTTGGCATCAATGAGCGTCTTGTCGGCAGCGTTGAACGACGGATGACCGTCGTGAATCTCAAACTCAATAGCGTTTGATACATGAATCTGGGCACCCTCGGGGATATTGGTAAAGCGCATCTTAGCGCCGTCCCAGTCGAGCCACTGACCCAGGTCTTGCAGGCGCACAGCAGCCACGCCCATCACAATGTTTTCGTTCAGCGGACCGGAGATGGCGAAATCGGAGCTTGCCGGGATACGGCTGTCGGCATCCTCCTTGCACGCACGCAGCCAGTCCTGCTGGTGATTATTGTCCTTCACGATGCGCTGCAACTCAGGCACCTTAGGCTCGCGGCCGCTTACGAGGAACGGATCACTGCCGTATGTACCAACCACCATAGTGTCCTTCGTGCCGTAGAAGATGCAGACACCATTCTCATCAAACTTCTTGCCCTCAGGCATGCCAAACGGGATATTCGGGCGCAGACCACCGTCATACCAAGTCAGTTCGCAAGCAGGCAATCCCAGTTTAGGCATATTGTCGCGGGCCGGGAAACGGTAAGTCACCTTTTGAGCCGAGGGGCAGGAGTCGGGCATCAGCATCGTAGAGCTACCAATGATGCTGGTGGGAGCACCCAGCTTGAGGCCGGTGAAGGCCACAGCCAGAATATGGTTAGCCATATCGCCAAGAGCACCGGAGCCGAAGGGCCACCACCCGCGGAAGTTCCACGGAGTATAGACCTCGTTGTACGGGCGCATGGGAGCCGGACCAATAAAAGCATCCCAGTCCATAGTCGAAGGTATCGGCTGAGCCTCCTTCGGAGCAGCCATGCCCTGCGGCCAGATAGGACGGTTGGTGAAAGCCTCAATCTTGGTTACCTCACCAATCTCACCGTTCCACAACCAGTTCAGCGCCTTGCGTGAACCCGACGAAGAAGCACCCTGATTACCCTGCTGCGTAGCCACCTTATACTTAGCAGCCATCTTGGTCAGCAGGCGGCTCTCGTAGGCATAAAGTGTCATAGGCTTTTCCACGTACACATGCTTGCCAGCCATCATAGCCTCAGCAGCAATAATGCAGTGAGTGTGGTCAGCAGTAGCAACCATGACCGCATCAGCCGACTTCAGCATCTCGTCATACATCTTGCGGTAGTCCGTGTACTTCTTAGCGTTAGGATACTTGTCGAGCACGTGCTTAGCATACTTCCAGTCGCAGTCGCACAGGCCGACGATGTTGTCAGTCTTAGCCATCTCAGCAATGTCAGCTGCTCCACGTCCACCAACACCCACACCGAGGATATTCAGTTTGTCACTCGGAGCCTTATGACCATAGCTGGAGCCCAGCACAGTGTTAGGCACGATGTAAGGAGCCACCATGAGCCCAGCCATTGCAGCAGAACTCTTCTTGAGAAATTCTCGTCTTGATACATTAGCCATACTTATAGAGATTTAAAATGAGTTTGTGAATTAAAAAGAGTTAACGCAGCTTACTACTGTTTTTCGGCAACAGTCCATATCCGTCCGTCATGTGGCGACGGCGTTCACGAATTTGCTCCAGCTCATCCAGAGAGCCTATGGCAGGCAACTCGTGAGAGCGAGCATCGTCCAGCATGCGCCAGGCATATTCAGAGGCGATGGCCGAGTCACGCAGCCGCGGCATGTCGGCATGACGTTTGCCGGAAGCAATGCTCTCCGCCATCTGCGAGAGAAGCACTTCGATATTCTTGCCACCGTGAGGACGCTCAATACGCTCCGTGGTGTTTATGCCGTGCAGATGGAGCACAGCCGTCTTGAAATCGTGAGTCATGTGGCAGAAACCTTGCGTGCCTATCAACTCCACGTAGGAGTTGTGCGTCTGGTCCTTCGACATCTGGCCGTACACAAAGCCTTGCGTAATATCGTACACCACACCGTTCTCCATCGTGCCGTGCACCTGCACCCACCAAGGGTCTTTCCACGACCACATCCTCAGCCCCTGCGCATGCCATGTCTTATATTCGCTGCGCGAGAGGAAGCGCGCCAGTCCCACGTAATGCATGCCGCAGTCGTGGAAGGCAGGTCCCTCCGCCTCGTGACCCTCGCCCGGAGCCAAGCCTGGAGTCATGTGGCATATGCGCATGATAGCCAGCTCGCCCAGTTCGCCACTGTCAACCATGCGTAGCATCTCATGGAAGTACCACGAGTTAAGCAGATACATATTCACAGAGCAGTACAAGCCACGGCGCTCAGCCTCTTCGGCCAACGCCACTACCTGCCATTCGCGCTCCAAATTCTCTGCCAGCGGCTTCTCGGCAATTACGTGCTTGCCTGCTGCCAGCGCACGGCCTATCTGCTCGGGGCGCGTGTCGGCCAGAGCGCAGAGGAGCACCACTTGCACCTCTGGGGCAGAGAACACGGTATCTTCATTATCGCAAACGACGGCATCTGGCACCAACGAGCGGGCCAGAGCACGACAATCTTCGTCTGGGTCACATATATGAGTTACACGGAAACGACTGTCGCCCTGCATCGCTTCGAGATAACAGCGACCCATGCGACCAAAACCAATCAATCCGACAGAGAGTATCACAACTTATATTATAATAATGCGTGTAATATTTGTGTTTTTAGCAGCCAACCGCAGTTAACGGAATTAACCCATAAACAAAAGCTGACCTATTTTAGAACTTTAATCACGGCAAAGTTAATAAAAAAAATTGGAGTACATGCAAAACAAAAGCAAGAAAAAACTACCTTTTACTCTTGTTAGCTCTGCGCTCACGTATCTTGGCTTTTTTCTTGGCAGCGCCTGACCCATGGGCACCTGTTATATAGCCCTTCTTCTTTGCCTTGGTTTTTACCTTGTCGGCGTCAGCAGAAGGTGCTTTAGGGGCTTTTCGGAATGAAATGCCACCAAACATAGCTTGATTTAATTCGTCTTGCGTTGGCACGGGAGTGAGGAGTTAAAGATTAGCTTTGTGACTCCAACATCAGTGGTGGAACAGACGGATACCAATGAATGCCATTGCGATACCGTACTTGTCGCAGGTAGATATGACATGGTCGTCGCGGACGCTGCCACCTGCCTGGGCAATGTACTGTACTCCACTCTTGTGGGCTCGCTCTATATTGTCGCCGAAGGGGAAGAACGCATCTGAGCCAAGGCATACACAGGTATTCTTGGCTATCCACTCTTTCTTCTCCTCTCGGGTGAGTGGCTCGGGGCGAGTGGCGAAGAACTGCTGCCATGTACCATCGCGTAGCACATCATCGTAGTCATCAGAGATATACACATCGATGGTGTTGTCACGATCTGCACGACGTATCTTCTCCACCCACGGCAGATTGAGTACCTTGGGATGCTGACGCAGCCACCAGATATCTGCCTTGTTGCCTGCGAGGCGCGTACAATGTATGCGACTCTGCTGGCCTGCACCTATGCCAATAGCCTGACCGTCCTTGACATAGCACACGGAATTGCTCTGAGTATATTTGAGAGTGACAAGAGCTATTTTGAGATCGCGCTTAGCGTCGGCTGTGAACTCTTTGTTGACGGTGGGGATATTATCAAACAAACTATCTGTAGTAAGATCAATCTCGTTGCGCCCCTGTTCAAAGGTGATGCCAAACACTTGCTTTTGCTCTATAGGCTCGGGAATGTAGGCTGGGTCTATCTGGATTACATTGTAAGTGCCCTTGCGTTTTTCGCGCAATATCTGCAAAGCCTCGTCGGTAAAGGCTGGGGCTATAACGCCGTCTGACACCTCGCGCTTGATGAGCAGGGCCGTTGCTTCATCGCAGGTGTCGCTGAGAGCTATAAAGTCGCCGTAGCTGGACATTCGATCTGCACCACGGGCTCTGGCATACGCACATGCTATTGGACTAAGTTCAAAGTCAACATCGTCAACGAAATAGATTTTCTTTAGCACATCGCTCAGCGGCAGACCTATAGCTGCGCCCGCAGGACTGACGTGCTTAAAGCTTGCAGCAGCGGGCATTGCGGTGGCAGCCTTGAGTTCCTTGACCAGTTGCCAACTATTGAGAGCGTCGAGAAAATTGATGTAGCCAGGGCGACCATTAAGCACCGTGACGGGCAGTTCGCCTTCTTTCATGAATATGCGCGACGGCTTTTGATTAGGATTACATCCGTACTTTAATTGGATTTCTTTCATGATGGGGTTGGGAGTTTTATGAGTTATTATGATTGTGAGTTAAGTGGACAGACATCCTCTCCTTGAAAAAAGAGGCTGGTCGGAAGCTACTATTTCTTCTTCCTCCATAGATTGATGCCCATATACAGCTGGGCGGAGAGGAGAGCGTTCTGGCAGGAGAAGGTAGATTTTTTGTAGGCATAAGTATGGGCCGTAAATGAACCACCGGCAAACATGAAATTATTGTTCCACACCACTGCCAACTTGCCTATGAAGTCAAAGTTAAGATTACGCAGTTTGTATAGTTTATCGCTGGTCAGTTTCTCTCCCTTTGTGAAGTTATAGCCTATTGCGGGCGAGGTGGAGATATTGAACAGCCAGTTGCGGGCAAAGACCCAGTTGTATGTATAGCCGAGCGAGACGGAGTGGTTGGTGTAGCGCGCCCGTTTTACCTTGAGGGCTTCGTTTATTATCAGTTCGCCGTTGTCATCGTAGAATGGCGCGGGCAGAAGATTATAGTCAAAATTAGTCTGCTGGCGCGAGTAGGTGTAGCCTAGGATAAAGGCTCCTCTGCTACGTCGCTGCACCGTGGTCTGGCTGTAGGCTGCCCGATAGGAGAAACGGCGATGGTTAAATATATAATATAGGTGTACATATTTCATGTTGGTTGACAGCCCCGGGAACTCAAGCCCCACACTGCGCTCCCTGACATCATCGCTAAATCCGGAGAGCCGCGAAATACTGTAACCATTAATATCGTTCTCGTAGTAGTAGTCTATGCCGAACATTGGGGCATAGAGCGAGAGATAGATATTAGAGTGGTTGGTAGTGAGCCGCGAGCCTATATCGACCGTCCAACCAAAGAACAACAGACTGTAGCCCACATAGGGACCGATGGTAACCTGCGAATGGGGATGGAAATATAGTGTCTGATGGTGATTCTCTTCGTCCGAGCCGCGCAACCATATATATTTGAAACGCCAATCGGCCTGAGTCATCAGCGTGATATTATATTTAGGCAGCTCGATATAGTTGGTATCAACAGCGAGTGCCTTGTCAAGCAGACGCAGCAGGAAAAATCGCTTACGCGGGGCATCGCCGGGCTGCACTGTGTCGGGGGATACTACGGTCTCTGCACTCACCTCCGTACTGTCATAGCCATAGTAAGCGCTGCCACCGATGCAAGTCAGTAAAAGCAATAGCGTGATATACAGATGCTTTCGCATAAAGCGTAAGAGATCAGAACTTGCCGAGTATGCGGTCCATTACCCAGTTGACGGAAGTAGCACTAACCGAGTCGCAAGTGCAGATAGCCTTCTGCTGCAGATGCTCCACCACTTGCTTGATGAGCGGTAGCTGAACG
The DNA here is from genome assembly GCA_017960825.1 of Bacteroidaceae bacterium. GTDB lineage: Bacteria > Bacteroidota > Bacteroidia > Bacteroidales > Bacteroidaceae > UBA6382. Next base: position 19,736 of record JAGCYL010000096.1, read on the forward strand.
TACGGCGGATTGTCAACAACAAACGTCTGGTGACCGTCTTGGTTAAACAATTCTATCGGTTGATAAGTGAACACAGAGAAGTGCAGACTACCTTTGTTGCCGATAATCTCTATGCGGTCCTCCTTGGCTGACTCATGGCCTACGAAGCACCACGACCCTGAGCCTGGCAGTCCGTTGGCAAACTTGAAACACGCACTCACCGTGTCCTCCGACTGATAAAGTCCTCCGCGGTTGGAGCAATAACCCTTGGCCTCGGTTATGGGGCCAAAGATACACTGCAAGAGATCTATCTGATGCGGAGCCAAATCGTAGAAATAGCCTCCGCCGGCTATGTCAGGCAACACGCGCCACGGCAGGTCATGGCTGTTATAGTCAAGGTCGCGTGGCGGCACAGAGAAGCGTATCTGCACATTGATGACCTCCCCCACGGCACCCTCCTCTATCAGTTGCTTTACCTTTTGGAAATAAGGCAGTTCACGACGATAGTAGGCAGCAAAGCAGGGCACGCCCATTTGCTGCGAGATGCGGTTGATGCGATTGCAGTCCTGATAGTTGGAACAAAGGGGCTTCTCCACATACGTAGGCTTGCCAGCCTTGAGAGCCATAATGGCGTAGGTGGCATGAGTGGAGGGCGGCGTAGCGATATAGACGGCATTTACCCTTGGGTCGTTAATAAGCTCGGAGGCATCGGTATAGTATTTGCCCACACCATGGCGTTCAGCATAAGAGCGCACCTTCTCCAAGGTACGGCTCATCACGGCAGCCACCTCTGAGCCCTCCACCAATTTGAAGGCCGGCCCGCTCTTTCGTTCGGTTACCTCGCCGCAACCGATAAAACCCCAACGTACAATATCTATCTTCTGCATCGCTTTGCCATTAAAGAGATTAGGAATGCCTCTGCACTCCTAATCTCTGATATGTATTTGTCAGTCCAGACTGTGGATTACCAGACCGCTGCGCAGCTTCGGTTCAAACCATGTAGCCTTGGGCGGCATAATCTTGCCGCTGTCGGCAATGTCCATAATCTGCTGCATTGTCACGGGATAGAGGGCCAGCGCCATCTTCATCTCGCCGCTGTCAACACGCCGCTTCAGCTCCTGCAGACCTCGCAGTCCGCCCACGAAGTCTATGCGATTGCTGGTACGCAGGTCGGTGATACCCAGCTGCTTGTCAAGGATAAGACGCGAAGAGATATCCACGTCGAGCACACCGATGGGGTCGCTGTCGTTGAAGGTGCCGGGCTTAGCCTTAAGGCTGTACCACTGTCCCTCCAGGTAGAGCGAAAACTCATGAAGCTGCTGCGGCTTGTAGATATCTGCACCCTTGGCCTCTACGGTAAAGTCCTCGGCCAGAGCCTTCAGGAACTCATCGGCGGTCTTTCCGTTGAGGTCCTTAACCACGCGGTTGTAGTCAAGGATAGTCAGTTGGCTGGCGGGGAAGCACACAGCCATGAAGTAGTTATACTCCTCCTTACCTGTGGTATTGGGGTTCTGCGCTGCTTTCTCCGCACCCACAAGGGCAGCGGCAGCCGAGCGGTGATGGCCGTCAGCGATATAGAGGCTCGGTATGCGGGCAAACTCATCGGTGATGGCCTTGATATCATCCTTATCGGAGATCACCCACAGCTTATGGCCGAAACCGTCAATCGGCGCAATGAAGTCATACTCAGGAGTCTGCTTGGCATATTTATCAATAATGGCAAGCAGCGCCTCATTGTCGGGATAAGCAAAGAATACCGGCTCCATATTAGCGTTATTGACGCGCACATGCTTCATGCGGTCTTCCTCCTTGTCCTTACGAGTCAACTCGTGCTTCTTGATGACGCCATTGAGATAGTCAGCCACATAGGCGCAAACCACAAGACCATACTGCGTCTTGCCCTGCATGGTCTGGGCATAGAGGTAGTAGTTCTCCTCTGCATCCTGACGCAACCAACCCTTCTCCTGGAACATCTTGAAATGCTCTGCAGCACTCTCATACACCTTGGGGTCGTACTCCGAAGTGCCTACGGGGAAGTTAATCTCCGGCTTAATGATATGGTAGAGCGATTTCTCGTTGTTGCCAGCCTCAGCGCGGGCCTCCTCAGAGTCCAGCACGTCGTAGGGACGGCTTTCCACTTCCTCTACATACTCCTTGGGCGGACGAATGCCGCGGAAAGGTTTGATAACAGCCATAGCTTACTTGTTTACTTGGAATTTAGTGATTCCTTCCTTAAAGAAACCGACTATCTGGTGGGCTGCAGCAAGACCCGCGTTGATATTAGCCTCAGCAGTCTGTGCGCCCATCTTCTTAGGTGTGGCGAAGTAGCGGTCTGCAAACTTCTCTGCAAACTCAGCGTCAGCATCGGGCTTGATGTCAGCGATATACTTGAGGTCTGTGCGCTCCTCCATCAGCTTGAGCAGCGAAGCCTCGTCAATCACCTCCTTGCGGGCGGTGTTGATAAGGATACCTCCCTTGGGCAGTTTGCCCACCAGCTCGCCATTGATGCTCTGCTTAGTCTCTGGAGTGGCAGGGATGTGGAGGCTCACGATATCGCTCTGCTCAAAGAGCTCAGCGGTGCTGCCCACAGCCTTTACGCCGGCAGCCTCGATAGCCTCTGCGGGGCAGTAGGCATCAAAGGCCAGGATATCCATACCAAAGCCCTTGGCTATGCGAGCCACATTGCGACCCACGTTGCCAAACGCGAGGATACCCAGCTTCTTGCCTAGCAGCTCGGTGCCTGCCTTGCCGTTGTAGAAATTACGCACGGCATACACCAGCAGACCCATCACCAGCTCAGCCACAGCATTGGCGTTCTGGCCCGGAGTATTCATGGCCACAACATTATGAGCGGTAGCAGCAGCGAGGTCAATATTGTCGTAGCCTGCACCGGCGCGTACCACAATCTTAAGTTGCTTGGCAGCGTCGAGCACCTCAGCGTCAACCTTATCGCTGCGGACAATCAGCGCGTCAGCATCGGCCACAGCATCCAGCAACTCCTTCTTCTCAGTATATTTCTCGAGGAGGGCCAGCTCATAGCCGGCAGCCTCAACAACTTCCTTTATGCCCTGCACGGCAACGGGGGCAAAAGGCTTCTCAGTTGCAATCAAAATTTTTTTCATAATTCAAAATAATTAGATAAAATCTAAAAAAGAGAGTCATTCTCTGACTTTGGGAAAACCTTAGTGCTTTGCCTCAAATTCCTTCATGCAAGCCACGAGAGCCTCGCAGCCTTCGATGCTCATAGCATTGTAGCAGCTGGCGCGGAAACCGCCTACAGAGCGGTGACCCTTAACGCCCACCATGCCCTTCTCGGTAGCGAAAGCCATAAAGTCGGCCTCCAGCTCCTTATACTCGTCCTTCATCACGAAGCAGAGGTTCATCACTGAACGAGCATCTGGCTCTACGGTACCTACGAACAGCTTGTTGCGGTCAATCTCATCATAAACGATCTTGGCCCTCTGCAGAGCGCGGCGCTCCATCTCCTTCACACCACCTTGAGCCTTCACCCACTTCATGGTCTGCAGTGCGCTGTACACAGGCACTACCGGCGGAGTGTTAAACATAGAGCCTTTCTCGATATGGGTGCGATAATCGAGCATCGTGGGGATAGCGCGGCTAACCTTGCCCAGAGCATCCTCCTTGATTATCACGAAAGTAACACCGGCCATAGAGATATTCTTCTGCGCACCACCGTAGATGCAGACATACTTGCTCACGTCAATGGGGCGGCTCAGGATATCAGAGCTCATATCGGCAATCATCGGAATGGGAGAGTCGAAGTCCTCGCGAATCTCTGTGCCGTAAATAGTGTTGTTGGTGGTGATGTGGAAATAATCGCAGTCGGTAGGAATAGTCCATCCCTTAGGAATGTAAGTAAAGTTCTTGTCAGCCGAAGAAGCCACCTCTACCACTTCGCCAAAGAGCTTGGCCTCCTTGATAGCCTTCTTGCTCCACACACCAGTGTTGAGGTAAGCAGCCTTCTTCTCAAGGAAGTTGTAAGGAATCATGCAGAACTCGAGGCTTGCACCGCCACCAAGGAACAGCACCTTGTAGCCCTCGGGGATGTCGAGCAGCTCCTTCATCATAGCCTCAGCCTCGTCCATCACGGGCTGGAAGTCCTTCGAGCGGTGGCTGATCTCCATCAGCGAAAGGCCGATACCATTAAAATCCAAACAGGCAGCAGCAGTTGCCTCAATCACTTCGCGGGGCAGAATAGACGGACCCGCATTGAAATTGTACTTTTTCATGTCGTTTATTGTTTATAATGAATAATTGTCAAATGTCGCCTTAATTACATTTGTGCATAATAACCCAATCTTCCGCGCAAAGTTACGAAAAACTTTTCATTTCCCCCTCATGCTTAACCAACATTTTTGCACTTTTTCAAATATTTTTTTTAAAAGCCTGTTTCTACCTTATAAAAATACCCGTGCGCTGTCGCACGGGCAAGCAAAGGCAAGAGAATATTCCTAGAGTTTTATCTCACTTTTCTCTTTTCAGTAGTTAATCTTCAAAAGGATATGTTTCGTCGTAGATGTCGCTCAGAAGTTTCTCTTTATAGAGCCAGTGGGCACCTGGGGCAATGTGCTTGACCTTATAGCCTTTCAGCTTTGCAGAGAGCGCACTGATGGAAGTTTCCTCGCCCTCATAGCTGATTTTACGTTCCGAAAGAATTGTAACGGTTACAGTCGGATCGTCCTTCCAAACCAGCACGTCGCCTTTCTGCATCCCCATTTCATAGAAATTAAGTGGTGGACGGTGAATCTGAGCCTTAACCGATGCAGCCTTATCGTCATCGGTGAGGTCGCTTTCTATTTCGTCGCTCACTTCTTCCGTCACGTCGGTATGGTGGAATAGTTCAAGAATGGCCTTTGCCTGTTCCACTTGTATGCGGAAGAACTCACGGTTGGCATTGATGCGCTGCGGTGCAAAAGCCGTGTGCAGGGCTTTCTCAATCTTGGCGCAGTCGCCTTTCTTCACTTTGCATGCAAACTGACACTCAAAGGGAACAGGAACACCCGTTGTATAGATTTCCTTCATCCTTTTGTCTATGTCTTCCTGTGACGTCATGCCAATCTTCACAAGACCAGGCATTACAGGATTGGTCAAAAGATAAACTATTCCGTATTCCATAAATTATGTTTTGTTTAATCTTAAAAAATGAAGATTGTCTATCTTATCAGCAAAGATAAAAGATAATGCATTCTCACAAATCTTCTTATTCACGTATTCGACAAATGCTTCATCTGCAATTATCTCAGAGAATTTCTCTATTTCTGGTCTAAAAGTAATCATTATTGCAGTTGATGGAGAAGTTGGATAATAAAGTTCAAACGACTTAGCATAGCCGTTTTCATCTAAATCATCACTTAGAAGATTTATAGCAGGTTGGTCGGATGTTAAAAAGGGACTATCGGTTTCATTCTTTATAAAAACATATTTGGTATTGAGATTACCAACGAATATATTGTGGGCTAAAGTTGTGCCAAACAAAATAGTTGTCAATGGGAATAACTTATCAAATAATTGGCTCGCAAGAGGTCTGTCATGAAATCCATTAATTCCATTCATTCTCATCTTTTTCGTTCTGCAATATTGAATACAAAGATAGAATACGCATTGGTCTAAATTGGGAATATCCTTCAACTCTTTTAGGCTTTTGCAGTTCAAAAGGTTAGTTCCATCTCGTTCAATACTTGACAAGGTTTTTTCAAAACTGTTTTTGGCGAATTCTAATCTATCAGAATCAGACATCATTCCTTTCGATACTACTTCATATGATAAAAGGAAAGTATTTGCATAGGGTCTTGTAAAAGAAGGGAACGTGTTTACATAATTTCTTGCTGCGATAAGTTCTATATCTGATAAGTCTTGTATTTCGTAAAAGAACCTCTCTTGAGCTACGTTCATCAAAGATGTTTTACCAATCTCATCATTATCCATGAAATAGGTATATATTTGTTTGCCTTTTCCTTCAATTGACCAAGGCTTCAAATATTTTCTCCATACATAATGTTGATTTTTGATAATCTCACTCATTTTATAATTGCATTAAATTACTTTGCTCCTTTTTTTCTATTACATTCCTTACATAACATCTGGCAATTCTCGGCAGTTGTTACGCCACCCTCTGCCCACGGTGTAATATGGTCGCCCTCCATTTCTTCCAATTCAAAGTGCTTGCCGCAATGGGCGCAGATGCCTTGTTGCCGCTCATAGGCTTCACGCTTCTGCTTCTTGTCGAAAGTGCGGAAAGAGAGATCGCGTAAGTCACCACTCAGCACATAACTATAGATACCCGACTTCTTCATTATCTCGTCGTCCTCCATCAAGTCGTGTATGCGCTGTTCAAGTTCGGCCGTGTCGTAAATCTGTTCGTGGTAGTTGTCGTAGAGCATACCCCAATCCAAGCCTTTCATTTCCTTTCGCTACTTGATGAAGGTGGAGCGTACCCAAGTCTCGATTGCAGAGAAGTAAGCCCAACGTTGATTGGCGTTTGCTTCGTTTTTGTGCTTCGACATATATTCACTAACTTCTTTGATTCCTTCACGCCTTGCAGCCCATTGAAAAACAATGTGCAAATATGCCTGTTCACGTGCTATGCCATTTAGCAAGTCTGCTGCCATCTTGTAGGCTGGGCATCCGTCTTTTGAAAAGTGCCGACGTGCATCTGTTACGAATGGCCCGACATAGACAGCATTCAGGAGTTCTTGGTCAAGCAGTCTTTCCCCCGCAATATTGATAACCCGGAACCAGTCAAGTTTCTCTTTGTCTGTTCCTGTACAGAAGTAAACCGTCAGTTCGTAGTTCAAAAACTTTTGCTGCTCGTCTGGAGTTAGCGAACTAAAGTAAAGGATGCCACGGTCTGGGTCTTCGATGTTAAATTCGTGTGTAAAGTATTCGCAGATTGAAAGAGTGCGTTGCTGACCATCAATCATTTCAAACTGCTCGTCGTTTACCACGCTCCAATACATGATGTTAAGCGGAAAGCCTTTCAAAATGGTATTCACGACCGCTTGCTTCTGTTTAGTGTTATAGCGGAACTCTCTTTGATATGGAGGGCGAATGTCAAGGCGTCCGCCATATCCACGCACACCATGGTCTGGGTCATTCATATAACCAGCCACAAGGTCACGAACCGTAATTGTTTGCTGCTTAATATCCATATAGTTTATTGCTTTTTATGTCTAATGAACAATCTGGTATAAAGAGAATAAACTTCTTCATTCCCTTTCCTGTAATAGTTCCCTTTATCTGGCCTACCTTTCAGCATGGGATTTCCATTAGTCTTTTTACCGCTACTCCCAGTTTCTGTTCCGTCCTGCCGTATCTCACGAAAGTCGTCATAAAACCTCGTACTTTCCAAACCAAAACCATATTTGCCAGAAACGCCAAGAATCTCAAACTGCTCTGGATTGTATTTGTCCATGAAAGTGATAGGTACACCCATTACCCCATCATAATTCATCGGTATCTCGTCCGTTTTATCAACGTTAATAGCATTGTAGTTGTCGTATGTCTGATAGTCATTGGGGTTATATGTCTTATAGAGAATTAGCTTTTCTTGCCGTTTCTTTGTTTCAAGGTTAGTAAACCAAACGACACCAGATACACGTATCATTCCCTCTCGGTGGTCACCTGCAGTGGCAACATCATCATAAGCTGAGATGAAATGCGCAGCTCCGCCCTTAAAACCATATCCAAGCCATATCTTATTATC
>JAGCYL010000097.1 GCA_017960825.1 Bacteroidaceae bacterium
GTGGTCAAATTTTCGAGGTCGGCGTACACATCGCCGACGGAACCCACTACATAAAGGATGGCTCGCCCATCGACCAGGAGGCCTACAATCGCGCTACCAGCGTCTACCGCGAGGACCGCACCATCCCCATGCTACCCGAGCGCCTGTGCAACTATGTTTGCTCACTGCGCCCCGACGAAGACAAACTGACCTATAGCGTAATATTTCAACTCAACGAACGCGCCGAAGTTTTATGTCATCGCATAGCCCGCACCGTGATTCGCAGCAACCGCCGCTTTAACTACGAAGAGGTGCAGGCTATCCTTGAGCAAAACGGCGAAGCTTCGCCCGAAGACCTCACCAAGCCAGGCGACCATCCCAAACCATTGCCACCCAATCCTGATGGCAGCCCAGTAGGCGAGTACGCCACCGAACTCATCGCTCTTAATCAACTGGCCAAACTTCTCAAGGCCGAACGCATGAAGAACGGCTCCATAGAGTTCCAGCGCGACGAGGTACACTTTGAGATAGACGACAAAGGTCACCCCACTGGCACATATATCAAAGCCTCCACCGACTCCCACAAACTGATAGAGGAATTCATGCTGCTTGCCAACAAATACGTGGCACAAGAGATAGGCATGGTGCCCAAGGGAACCAAAGCCAAGACCTTCCCCTACCGCATCCACGATGTGCCCGACCTCGAGAAACTGCAGCGACTCTCAACTTTCGTTTCCAGATTCGGCTATACCGTCAAGACCGAGGGCAGTAAGACCGATATCTCTCGCTCCATCAACAAGATGCTCCATTCTATCAGCGGCCACCGCGAACAGAGCATAGTGGAAGACCTCGCCCTGCGTACCATGATGAAAGCCTGCTACTCAACACATAACATAGGGCATTATGGTCTTATGTTCCGCTACTACACTCATTTCACTTCCCCCATACGCCGTTACCCCGACCAAATGGTTCACCGTCTGCTCACCCGCTACCTCGACGAGGGAGGGCGCAGCGTCAACCAACTGCGCTGCGAGGAGCAGTGTGAACACTCCAGCGAGATGGAACAACTTGCAGCCAATGCCGAGCGAGCCTCCATCAAATATAAACAAGTGGAGTATATGGCCGACAAACTCGGACAGGAGTTCACCGGTCGCGTCAGCGGCATTACCGACTTCGGTTTCTACGTAGAACTCACCGAGAGCCACTGCGAAGGTCTCGTCATGATGCACACCCTTACCGACGACTACTACTCCTATGACCCCGACCGCCTCTGCGCCACGGGGCGCAGTACACACCGCCGCATCCAGATAGGCGACCCTGCCCGCATTCGCGTGGCTGCCGCCAACCTTGAAAAGCGCCAACTCGACTTCCAACTGTTGGAAATCAACGGAAAACAGGTCGCAAACTACTAACTCCCGAACTTTTTCCTCTATCTCGCGTAAGTTTTTTCTGAGCGGAAAACAACTATCTCCGCTCTCCCTCCAAAAAAGAGCGAGCTAAAATTTCTTTTCCGCCAGAAAAGAAACGCGAGAACGCAGATAATTTTCATGAGATGACTACAAGATTTTTTCTGCTCGCAGATAATTTACACGAGACGCCACAAAAATAATTAGGAGTTGGGTTTTTCCAACTCCTAATTCGTTATTATCAATTCTGACTCTACTCTTTTTGGGTTTCTTCTTGGATTATCTAATCACAACCTTGCGCCCATTGTGGATATACACGCCCTTAGAGTTGGGCTTGCCGCTGAGTTTTGTTCCACTGAGGGAATACCAACTTCCAGAGTCAGCATCTCCACGTCCCTCAACCCCCGCCACTGCAGTGATGGTGCCCTTTACTTCCAAATCGCGGGCTGGCATGGTGGCGGGCAAACTCTTCCACGCGTAATAGTAGTCCCCATCTTCCGCAAAGAAATCTGTAAGATCTGTTCCATAATCGACAATGAAAGTCTTGCGGGGCTGGCCGTCAATGAGGAAAGTAATCTTATACTGATTGACGGTGAACTGCGCGGTATAGATTACGTCGTGAGCAGGCACCGTGGACGTAGAGTCGAGCGGCTGACCGTCCTGGTCCAACCATCCAGTAAAGGTATGGCCCGTCTTGGCGGCGTCGCGGTTGAATACGATTGGCGTGGCATAGGCCTGCTGCAGGTTGCCCACCTTGGTGCTGTCGGGCATTAGGAAAAGAATAATATAACTGTTCTTTTTAAAAGTTCCCTTGATTGTCACGTCATAAGCTGGCATAATATCAGGCGCGGTGCTCCATCCATTGAAAGTGTGACCCTCTTTCACCGGTTCTGGAATTTTCACTATGCTGTCGCCATAAGCTATAGAGTCAGTGTGGTAGGCAATTCCATCGACGGTGTAAGTGACTGCATAATGGTTAACGGAGAACTGGGCCATATAGATCAAGTCGTGAGCAGGCACCGTGGTATTGGAGCCAAGATAGTTGCCATCCTGATCCATCCATCCGGTGAAGGTATGCCCTCTCTTGGAGACTTCACGGTCGAAAATGATATGGGTGCCATAAGACTGCTGCATATTGGCCATCTTGGTGCTGTCTGGCAATAGGAATAGAATGAAGAAACTTTTTACCTTAAATTCCGCTGTTACCGTCAGATCGCCGGCGGGCATGGTTGTAGGCATATTTGTCCATCTTACAAAAGAATAACCCTCTTTGATGGGCGATTCAGGCAGGGTTATCTCGCTGCCGTATGCTACGTCCACTGCCGTAAAGACAGTATCCTCAACCATAAATGTGAGCTGATACTCATTGGGACTGTAGATTGCAGTAAACTCAGAGTCCTGGGCAGGCACGGTGGCAGGCACCTCGCCCCAACCCTGGAAGGTACAGCCCTCCTTGGGCGGCGCAGTGGGCAGGGTGATGGGGGTGCCATAGTCTTGCACCGTCTCGCTGACCATTGTGCCGTCGGCCACGAAGCGCACTCTGTATTTGTTGATGATATACGACCCCTCTATGGTGAGGTCATTGGCTGGCATAACCTCCGGCACAACTCCCCAGCCGCTGAAGGTGTAGCCCTCCTTAGATGGCACAGGTGGCAATATGATGGGGCTGCCCATGATAAAAGTGCTGTCAGCGACAGGCACACCATCCAGTTTAAACACCAGTGTGAAGAGGGGGGCTGTCAGTGTGGCTCTGCCATTGAGAACCCAGAAAGGCGTAGAGCCATCAATGCCAAGCTCGGTTATGAATTCGTCCTCAATGGTGTATTTGGTTACCTTCCCCCAATTGGTGTAGCCGCTCTGCTGGGCTCCAAGGTGGAGACGATAGGCTCCGTCAGATATTTGATCAGGCAAAACGCCGCTGTAAGTGTCAATGCGGGGATAATAGCCGTACTTCCCAAGGTCGGTCAACGTCTTGGTGCTGCCAAATGTGGTGATGGGCAGATCGGTGACGTAGTCGGTGACCAACATCTGCATCGTTCCGCTAAAAGGAATGTCGGCAGTATTCATTACATTGGTTGCCTCGAAGGTAAACTCACGGTTGTCCGTCTGCATAAGCTGGATGTTGGACGCAGAGAGGGATGCTCTGTAATCGCCGGCTTCGTTGTGGACTGTGAGTGTGGTAGGAATCTGAGTCGGCACAGGGGTCTCCTCTCCCGTGGCATAGCTGCGCCCATAGCACCGAAAGGCGTAGGTGCCGCTCTCCAAAGTACTGGGCAGTGTGACTTTGTAGGTTATATTCTTTTCTATGTTCTGGGAAAATTCATTGTTGACCAAATCGGCAAGGAGTGTCTTTTGATTATTCTCTCCCACGAGATAGACTCTCAAATCGCCTCTGAACGGATTGAGGCTCGTTCCCAGGATTTTGTTGACTTCTATTGTAATCTGATTATGTTGACTCAGGTCTATGTTGTAATTATTACCGGTGACGGTGACATCTCTCAAAAGGAACTGACCGCCATGGTTCTGTATGCCGTTCTCAGGCTGCAGACCGATGATGGCGCTTATGTCCTCCGACAGGGTGTGAGCCGGCACTCCGTCGTAGTCGAGACGCGGCATCACGAAATAACCGTCATAGCGACCGCGCCATCCCCAGTTGATGTAGTAGGCTGGCACTCCATCTTCCTTCTGATAGCCGTGTATGATGAAGAAGTGGCCGTCGCCCGATTTGTTCCAGGCGGCGGTGATAATGGGGCGGTGATGCTTGAGCTCGTCCTGGAGGGCTGTATGCCAATCAACCTCGTTCATACGCTCTCGCTTAAGCAGCGACATATCGCTGTCGTAACCATAATATTGGTTAAGGCTTTTCATCAACGCAGGATGCTGCGATCCGCTCTCCTCGTCGTAGTCCATGTTTACCGACACTCCGCAGCCATAGAACAATTCTGCTATAGCTCTGCCCTCCTCCTCTGAGGTGCCGCTGGTAGGATAAGTGTCCTTCATGAGACTCCACTGAATGGGGTGGGCGTCAAAATCCCAACTGAGGGAAAAACCACGTGTCTTGGTTGTATAGGATTTATAGCCGTGTCCGCAGTCGGGGTATTGGTAATAATACATCGTCTGTGCCATAACTGTGGCACCGCAACCCGTGGCTGAATGAGTTCCAGACTTGTATTCTGGGCACAGACGGTTATAAGGGTCATTCTGTCCCCAGGTACTCCTCATAAATGGCAGAACCATGTCTGTTGAATCAACAGCAGTGGGAGGATTGGCCGGGCCTCCATCAGAGCCTTCTGCCCCTACAATATTATCCAGCCTGGTATACTCGCTCTCATATAGCTGTAACCAGACCTGCAGATTGTCGGGCAGACTGTCGGTAGGGAAGATTCCCTCGCGACTATAAGCCAACACCGGAACCATACGCTCATCGCCTGAGACAATAACAAATCCCTTTCCCTTCGAGGATTGCAAAATAAAATAGGGCTGGTCAGCAGCGGCATTGGTCGAAACATAGCCTTTACTGCGAGCGTATGGGGTGAGCGGTGCTTGCAACGAACCGTCACTGACTGACAGCTTGGCGGCTGCTATGCCGTAGGCTTGGTCTATAGTACGCCGCTGCGCTGCAGCAGACAGAGCAAAAACTGCAACGAAAACTATACATAGTGCCACCCGTAAACTTCTGGTAATATTCATAGGATTAAGAATTTTCTCTTTATATTCTGCAAAGATACAATTTCTTTGCCATTTCCTAAGAAAAAAAAAGCAAAATAATAATATTCTCTTACAAAACCTCTCTTTTCTACTGAGATACCATGCTTTAGCTCATCTTTATGCAATTAATTTCCCACGACAAAGTATCTACCGTCAGCATTCTGTCCGTAAGGAGCTGGCCTGTTCCTACAAAAAACTTTATAGCCTCCGCAGCCTGAATCAGCCCTATAATGCCTGCTGCAGTTCCCAGCACTCCTGCCTGGCTGCATGTCTGCAATGTGCCCTCTGCCAGCGGTGCACCAAATATCGTGCGCAGGTCGGCATGACCTGGTATAAAAGTAAAAACATGTCCCTCATATCCCAGCAAAGCACCGTGGCTATAAGGCTTGCCCAGGGTTACACAGGTATCGTTGATTAGATACTTGGCTTCCATGCTGTCGGTAGCGTCTATTATGAAGTCGTAATTGTATATGGTCTGCCGAGCATTGGCAGAGGTAAGCATTTGCTCAATCTTTTCGACTCTGACTTGAGGATTGAGTGCATGCAGCTTTTCGCTGGCAGAGAGGACTTTGGCCGTGCCAAGGTCAGGAGTGGTGTGAAGTATCTGGCGCTGCAGGTTGCTGAGGCTTACTTTATCGCCATCCATAAGGGCGACGGTGCCCACTCCCGCAGCAGCTAAATACTGTGCTGCAGGCGACCCAAGGCCGCCCACGCCTACTATAAGGACGCGGGCGGACTTTAGTCGGAGCTGCCCTTCGGTACCGAAACCGGGCAGTTTGATGTGGCGGCTATAGCGCAACGCTTCTTCGCCAGAAAGCATCATAAAGGATTGAAAAATTGAAAAAATATTTTTCGTACTTTGCTGTCCTTAGTTTCCAAGGACTTTGTCGCGATGCTTTTGGAAATTGGCGTATGCTTCTTTGGTAGCATCGTCCATTTGGTCCTCCATGCCGTAAAGCGCATTGTCAAACTTGTTGAGCGTCTTGAAAAGTTCGGTGTCGCTTCCAAAGGCGTTCTCGGGCAGGATGCCGTGGCCTTTCTCTTTCAGCTCCTCAGCACTGTAGTTTTGCTCGAAATAGGTGAGGATGCCGTCGGCCTGCTTTATCACCTCGGGATAGTCCTCGGCTGTGAGGCTGAACACTTTGTCTGACAGTTCGCTTACTTTGCTTGAGTCATAGGGCTTGCTGCCGCATGACATTACCAGTGCTGCCAACGCAGCAATGGCAAGAAACTTCATCTTTTTCATAATACAGTTTTATTTAGGGATTAAACTCTTTTATTTCTTCTTCTCAGGAGCTGCAGCCTCGGCATCACAAGCTTTCAATAATGCTTTGTACCACTCTGGAGTCTTTCCAAATATGGCGCGTAATTTCGCTGCATCAAACTTGGGCTGACGGTCATAGGTGTATATGCCGTTCTGCTCCTGCTCCACATCGGTAAGCTGGGTGTAGGTGTAGCCGTTGATATAGTCAAAGGTAAGCACTGTGTCCACCGTACTCTTCAATCGAGTGTAGAAAGCCTCGAGATCTTTAGGTCCTTCTCCATAGCCCCAAGTGTTCTCTGCATATTTCTCGATTACCCATCCAATTCCACCGATTTCATCGAGGAAATAAGGCTGCCCTTTGTACTTGGCTTCTTTACGTGCGTCGAGAGTAGGCACACTGCCATCTCCCTTCAGCGTTAGCTGCTTCTTGAGTTCAGCAGCATTGCCCTCATAGTTGTGGTAAGACCAGATGTCGGTCTTGGCCTGATGGTAGCCACCGCTCACATCGTGCACGGGGCGGTAGTCGATGCGGTGAGTAAGGTCATACACATCGCCAAGCAGACGGTCATGAGCCACTCCATCGCTACCGCGGCCCCATGTCTCGTTGAACGGTGTCCAGGTAATGATGCTGGGATGGTTGCGGTCGCGCTCCACCACTTCCTGCCATTCCATCAAGAAGTTGCGGGCTGCTGCCGTTCCGTTGATATCCATGCCCCATGAGGCTGCCTCGCCCCAGGTAAGGTAACCGAGTTTGTCAGCCCAATAGTGGAAACGCTCTTCGAATACCTTCTGATGCAGACGTGCAGAGTTGAAGCCCACTGCCATAGAGCGCTCTATGTCGCCCTTGAGGTCAGCGTCGGTGGGGGCTGTCCATACTCCCTTGGGATAAAAGCCCTGGTCGAGCACCATACGGAGGTAGAGGGGCTTGTTGTTAAGGTAGTAGCGATTGCCCTCAATATGTATTTTGCGCATGCCTGCATAGCTGCTTACGCGATCTATCACTTCACCCTGCTTATTGAGCACCTCGTACTCAAGGTCATAGAGGAACGGGCTCTCTGGCGACCATGTCTTGGCATTCTTGACAGGCATGATTACAGTCATAGGACGGGTGGCTTTTTCCTTGGCAGTATAGATAGTCTTGCCATTGTCTTTCAGATTGACACGGAATTGCAGACCATCCTCAAGAGCATAGAACTCCGGTTCGAGAATGAAGCGACTGTTGTCAAGGTCAGGCTTCACATAGACGCTCTTGAGCCCCTGCGGTGCCACGGCCTCCATCCACACCGTCTGCCAAATACCGGTGACACGAGTGTAGTAGCAGCCCGAGGAATAATAGCTGTGACTCTGCTTGCCGCCTGTCTGGGCACCAGAGCGCACATCGTCCTTCACCCACAGGATAAGGTTGGCCTCTTCGCCTGCCTTTACGTAGTCGGTGATATCAATCTCAAAGGAGGAACTGCCACCCCAGTGACGGCCAGCCACCTCACCGTTTACGTATAGAGTGGCAAAGTAATCCACAGCTCCGAAATGGATAAGGATTTTCTTTCCTGCCCACGCTGCGGGGACAGTCACCTTTCTTTGATACCAAATGGCGGGAATGAAATCCTTATACCCTACGCCAGAGAGTTCGCTCTCAGGACAGAAAGGCACAGTAATAGTGTTGGCATATCCCTCGCTCTTGTCAAACTTACGCCCCACGCCAGTATTGCTGAGGTCAAGTTCGTAGGTCCATGTGCCATTGAGGTTCATCCAATCAGTGCGCTCAAACTGCGGACGTGGATATTCAGGACGCGGCACATCGCTCTGCGCCATAGCCGTAAGGCACATGGCAGCAGCAAATAAAGTTGTAAGTATTTTCATTATTATATATTATATAAGGTATATAGATTATCTTCTGTGACGAGGGGTATGGCGCGGCGGTACCGGAGCGTGATGCCGCGGAGCCGCATCGCGGTAATGACGGTGAACTACATGATACTGCGGTGCATCATAGTAGTAGCCATAATAGTCATCGTACGGCCAGAAAATGCAACTGCCCATAAGCAGCGAGCCGCCGAGAATCAGCAACAATGTAGCAAGTTTTTTCATAGCAGTATATTTTTTAGAGGATTCAGATATTTACTCGTTGGTTTCCGTAAGAGTGAATGCCGAACTTCCGTCAAAGCAATGAGTGCATATCTTGCACTTTGGCAGGCCGATAGCCTTGACGAGGTCTTCCAGCTTGGTGAACTTAAGGCTCGACAGGTTCAGACGCTTGGCTATCTCGTCAACCATACGCTGATATTGGGGCGAGTCGGTTTCGGTGTATTTGCGCAGCACTTCCTCGCTAGGATTCTCTCCCTCAAAATCCTGGATTACACGGCGCGTCAGGAGCTCCATGTCGCTTTTGGAACTTGTGAATCCAATAAAACGGCAACCATACACCAACGGAGGGCATGCTATACGCATATGGACCTCCTTGGCTCCGTCTTCAAAGAGCACCTTCGTATTGTCCCTGAGCTGAGTGCCGCGCACGATAGAGTCATCGCAGCACAGCAAGCGCTTTCCCTTCAGCAATTCGCGATTGGCAATTAGCTTCATCTTAGCCACCAAGTTGCGCATCTCTTGGCTGGGGGGCATAAAAGAGCGTGGCCAGGTGGGAGTGTATTTGGCAATGCAACGCAGATAAGGTACTCCCCTGCCGGCAGCATAGCCCGTAGCCATACCGACTCCAGAGTCAGGCACTCCGCAAGCGCAGTCAACTTCAGTATCATCGCTCTCGCCCATAGCACGGCCACACTCAAAGCGCACCTCCTCCACATTGCGGCCCTCATAGCACGAAGTGGGGAAACCATAATAAACCCACATGAAGGCGCATATCTGC
The DNA here is from genome assembly GCA_017960825.1 of Bacteroidaceae bacterium. GTDB lineage: Bacteria > Bacteroidota > Bacteroidia > Bacteroidales > Bacteroidaceae > UBA6382. The sequence goes on from JAGCYL010000097.1 coordinate 9,221, forward strand.
ATCTTCTCATTGGGTTTGCGCAGCTGCTCCATGCCGTCAGCGGTAATGCGCACTATCTCACCCGGACCGATATAGTAGCTTATCTCATAATCAAGGTTGGGGAAAGCTGTGCTCTCTGTACTTACTGCCATCGCTCCTTCCTTCTTTCCCACCACAATGGGCGTACGTCCCCACGCATCGCGAGCCGCTATCACACCATGCTCAGTAAGTAGCAACATCGAGCAAGAGCCCTTTACCTTTTTATATACACTCTCTATTCCCTCCACAAAAGTGCGCCCCTTTATAATCATGAGCGCAATAAGCTCTGTGGGATTGATGCGACCCGACGTAAACTCACTCAAATGCTCACCCTCGTCTATCAGCTCCGTAGCCAATTGCTCCAGATTATTTATCTTGGCCACCGTTACAAGGGCAAAACGACCCAAATGGCTATTGGTGAGCATAGGCTGGGCATCCGTGTCGCTGATTACACCTACGCCAGCATTACCGTCAAACTTTTCTAACTCTCCCTCAAAGCGGGGACGAAAATAGGAGTTCTCCAGATTATGTATCTCACGCTCAAAATGGCCAGAATCATTGATAGTAACGATACCGCCACGGCGAGTGCCGAGATGAAACTGATAGTCTGTGCCGTAGAATAAATCGGCAATGCACTTCTTCTTGCTTACGACGCCAAAAAAGCCGCCCATATCTTTGAGGTTTAGTTGTTTAGTGTTAGGAAAATATTATCTTGTCACGAATTAGACGGCAAATATAATAATAATTTGCGGAAAAAGTGCCCCATTTTCCAAATATTAACTAATTTTGCACTCGAAAAATTTTTGCTGCCCTTTTGCGCAGGTTGGAGTTCTCTCCTACCGGCCCAGGAAAAGCAGCGTGAAACTGTCCCTGTAGTTCAATGGATAGAACAGCAGTTTCCTAAACTGCTGATTTGGGTTCGATTCCCAGCGGGGATACAAAGAAACAAAACACATCCGCCGATGTTCTCAAACGTCGGCGGATGTACTTTTCTCTTCCTTCCATTTCATATTTCTGGGATGATGTAGCAGTATCTCCTCACGCAATCGTGAACGGTCAATATGCGTATAAATCTCAGTAGTAGCTATGCTTTCATGACCGAGCATAGCCTGAATCACACGCAGATTGGCACCGCCCTCCAGCAGATGGGTGGCAAAGGAGTGGCGCAGTGTATGGGGCGATATCTTCTTGTTTATGCCTGCCTTGGCAGCAAGTTCCTTGATAAGGTGAAACACCATAATGCGACCTATGTTGCGAGTACCGCGCCTGACAGTGATAAAGACAAAGTCTTGATACTCGGGCGGTATCTGCCATAAGTTGCGATCCAGGAAATAAAGGCGCAGTTCCTTGATAGCTCTGGGCGATATGGGCACCAGACGCTCTTTCGAACCCTTGCCTTTCACCTTTATAAATCCCTCGTCAAGAAAAAGGTCACTGAGTTTCAGGTTGCACAACTCACTCACTCGCAGTCCGCAACTGTAGAGAACCTCTATCATTGCTCTGTTACGATGCCCCTCTTTAGTGTCAAGTCGAATGGCAGCAATAAGTTGGTCTATCTCCTCCACGCTCAGCACCTCAGGCAGATGTACACCTATTTTCGGTGACACCAACAGCTCACCCGGGTCGCGGTTAGTAAGTTCAGAAAGCATAAGAAACTTACAAAAAGTTCTCACTCCCGAAAGGATGCGGGCTTGCGAACGAGCGTCAAGGCCGATGTCATAGAGGGCTGCAGCAAAAGAATGAAGATCCTCTATCGTTAGAGTTAAGGGTTCCTTTCCCTCGGTGGCAAGGAAAGAAAGCAGCTTGTCAAGGTCACGCAGATATGCATCAAGAGTGTTGGCCGACAGGCCGCGCTCCAACTGCAGGTATATTCTGAAAGGGCGCACAAATTTCTGCTGCCACTCCTTCCACTGCGCAGCTTTCTCATGCAGTAAATTACTATTATTCTGCTCTGACATGGCCCCCATGTTATTTTTTCTTTCTAATTTCGCAGCAAAAGTAATGAAAAAATCCTGAATTAGGAATTAGAACTAAGGAATTAACTCATAAATCGACAATGATATGAAAATACAAATTATCAACGGCCCCAATCTCAATCTATTGGGAGTAAGAGAGCCTGATGTCTATGGCAACACTAACTTTGACGCTTTTCTTGCAGAGCTGCGCAAGGCCTATCCACAGGCACAGATAGAATACTTTCAGAGCAACACAGAGGGAGCCCTTGTTGACAAGATTCACGAGGTAGGCTTTTCCTCCGATGGAATCGTGCTAAATGCAGGAGCCTACACCCACACCTCCGTAGCCCTGCTCGATGCCATCAAGGCTATCAGCACACCCGTAATAGAGGTGCATATCTCCAATATCCACCAGCGCGAAGAGTTTCGCCATCACTCCATGATTTCTGCCGGATGCAAAGGAGTAATCTGTGGCTTCGGCCTCGACTCCTATCGCCTCGCCATTGAAGCAATACTACACTAACAAAATACCTCTGTCATTTCACCTATAACACAATATATAGAGCAGCATATTGATAAGGAGCATCCTTATCTCTATAAGCTATGGCGCGACACCAACCTCCACCAGGTGAGAGGCCACATGACCTCCGGTCATCTTCAGGGCGTAGTGCTCAGGATGCTGGTGGGGATGATACGCCCTCATCGAATCCTCGAGATTGGTACCTACACAGGCTATTCGGCCCTAAGCATGGCCTCAGCCCTCGATGACGAAGCGTATATCGATACCTGGGAAATCAACGATGAACTCGAGGATTTTACTCGCTCAGCCATCGCCTGTTCTCCATGGGCCGACAAAGTAAGATTTCACATTGGCGACGTACTGAAAGAGTTTGAAAGTGCGAGAGTGCGAGAGTGCGAGAGTGCGAAAGCCGATGGCTTCGCGAGCGGCAGCCCTTCTTCCCCCTTCACGGGGATAAAAGGGGAGCCTCAATCTTATTACGACCTTATCTTTATTGACGGCAACAAGCGGCAGTACTGCGACTACTACCACCTCGCCCTACGTCTGCTAACCCCCCGAGGTTATATCATTGCCGACAACACCCTGTGGGACGGACATATCATAGACCCGTCCTACGACCACGATGCCCAAACCCTCGGAATACGCGAATTCAACGAAGAAATCGCCCATGACACATCCGTAGAAAAAGTAATCCTTCCCCTCCGCGACGGACTCACTATCATCAGGAAAAAGAAGAATTAACTTGTTCCTTTACTTGCTAATCTACTCTCCGTTAATGATGTAGTTATATCTCCTGGTAACGTCGGCAGTGTTGACTGCGTTATCACCATTAACATCGACTTCCTCGGCTATTGCCTACTAGTCTGCAGTTGTTATTGTTTTTTTACATACATTTGGGGTGTAATTACTGTTATAAGACAACCACGAATGAGTTGCCCTTCTAATAGTCTGACACATAATCTTTAATTATGAATTCTGCGTCAACCCAACTAGATCCCATACTAGTAGCTTTTGGGAAATGA
>JAGCYL010000098.1 GCA_017960825.1 Bacteroidaceae bacterium
GACTGCGGTAAGAGTGTCGAGTATCCCCTTCGCAGCATACACTTTTACGATGGCCGGTGAGGCGGTGCAGCCAGTGATGCAGTAGAGCGAGTCGGCGGTGATATTGCCGCAGACCTTCACGGGCACGCTTTTGTTGAGTCCGAAGTTGTAGAAATACTCCAACGTGTCGGGGCTGAAACTCACCACGCTGGTGCTGCTCTGCAGTCGCTTGATGATGTTGCGCGTCAGCTCACTGGTAAGCAGGGCCACATGGCCCGAACGGGTGTCGAAGTCCTTGAAGTCGATGGTGATGCTGCCGAGGCGGTGGGTGTACCTGTAGCGCAGCAACTGGCCGCCACGGTCTTTCACCCTGATATTTATCTCCTGGGGCGGCGGGGTGGTAATGACCACGTTCTCGGGCACGTTTTTCAGCTTTACCGGCACGGCTATGTCCACCTCATAAATATCCTCCAGCGTCAAGAAGAGCCAGAAACCGGCAGAGAGAACCAAAAAGAATAGGAAAGCCCAGAAGTTCCTTGTGAGCGAGCCCTTGAGAAACTTCTTGATTTTCCTGAACCTTTCTGCTGCGGACATAGTTATGACGTGACTATTTAGGAGATAGTCAAATATCTAAATTGAAAAATAAATCGTAAATCGTAAAATCGTAAATTTACTTGTCAACTTGTCAAACCGTGAAATAAAACTATTTGCCCTGCTGAGCTTCGGCAGCGGCACCAGCGTTAGCGTAGATGGACGACTTCTCGATGGTAATCTTCACATTCTGTGCGATTTCGAGTACCACGGTGTTGTTGGCGTCGTTCACTTCGCGGATGGTGCCATGCAGGCCCCCGGCGGTAACCACCTGATTGCCTACGCTGAGACCACGGCGGAACTCTTCGATTTTCTTCTGCCTGTTCTTCTGTGGGCGAATCATAAAGAAATACATAATGGCAAAGATTGCCAGAATCATAATCCAGAAGCTCCACTGACTGCCTTGGGGCTGACCTTGGGCTGCGGAGGCGGCAGGCTTGGCTGCCTGCAAGAGATTGATGAATAGTAACATAGCTTATTGGTTTTTGAGTATTTGTGTTTTTGAGTTTATGAGTTGACGGGTTGTTAGTAATGCTCTTCCTCTATTTCAGCAGTTTGCCATGTGCGCGAAGATTCTTGACAATATTGTCGAGCGTGCCGTTGATAAACCTTACGCTCTTGGGTGCGCAGTAGAGCTTAGCGATATTGATGTATTCATTGAGCGAGACATTGACGGCGATGTCAGGCATATTGGTAATCTCTGCCAGAGCCGTGAGCATAATTGCCACATCCATCTTAGCCAGTCGGCTGAAGTCCCAATTGCGTATGTGGGCAGTGATAAGCTCGCGGTTTTCTTCACTGTTGCGCAGCGTCTGCACCAACAGTTCGCGCCCAAAGGAGTGGTCGGCATTGTTATTGTACTGCTCCATCAGCGGTTGCTTGTTGCCGTTGGCCTCATCAAAGCGCTTGATGGTCTTAATCACGAAGGTGTCGATAACCACGCGGTCGCAGTTCCAGTAGATACTCCACTCCTCCAGCGCATCGTCCACCATATCGTTGTCGGCGATGTAGCGCTTGTAGAGGGTGCGCCACAACTCGCGGTCGGCTTCGTAGCTACTTGTCTCGTCAGCCATGTAGGCCGCATATTCCGGGCTGGCAGCGATGGTGTCGTATATGCTGTGCACCACATCCTCGTGGTCAGTCCATCGCAGCTCCTTATGGTCGCGGGTGAAAGCCTCCAGCCTGTCGTTGCCCTCCAGCTGAAGGGCGAAGCGGTTCTCCACAAACTTATCGCTGGGCAGTCGCTTAATGCCGCGGTCCTGCGCTTGCTGGCATGCAATCTCATACTGCTGCGCAGCATAGTCGGTGACCTCACAAATCAGGCAGAGCATGTGGTGATAGAGGTGGTAAGCCTGCGCCAGGCTCTCCTCCATTTCTCTTACGATGTCTTCCAGATTTTTGCCCTCGTTGAGCAGGTCGGCATACACCAGTTGTACCGCCTTAATCCTTATCAATTCTCTGTTAATCATGGTCTATATCTTGGCATGCCGCTGCATGCTCACGTGTTTACGGTGCAAAAATAGTAAAAAAACGGCACTAATACCCTGTCTGAGGCAAGAAAAAGATAAATAACTCTCAAAAAGCGGCCTGCAGGGTTATGATAGCGGCAGCTGATAGACATTAGTGTCCTTGTGCTGAAAGAGCGTGGAGTAGAGACTGTTGGCAGCTGTTCGCGCGGGCTTGGATGTGAGCATCAGGGTAGCTGCAGGGTTTATGCGGCGCGCTTCGGCTATGGCGGTCTCCGTCAGTTGGCGGCCCATACCCTTGCCCTGGCGGTCGGGGCTCAAAACTAAGTCATCGAGCCATAGGCGCGGTCCGGTGGGGAGCTGTGTCAGGCTGAGGGTGAACATTCCTGCTGTGCCATTGTCGTCGGTGGCCAGGAAGAGGAATGTGTCGGCGCTGCCCACTATCTGGCTGAGACGCTCGATGGTGATGGGTTGTGCCTTGGCGGAGAGGTGAGGCAGGAGGGCGTTGACGGCTGCCAGCGCTTCGGGCGTGGCAATGGTAATTTGAGTTATCTGCATGTGACTTTGTCTATTATCTGTGGCGCGAAGTTACAAAGAAAAAATGAAAAGTCTGCCAAAATGGCAGATTTATGGTTTGGCACAAAGGCTGAAAGAGATAGAAATTAGAAATTATATAAAAAGAGATATTATGAACTTAGACAAATTTACAATCAAAGCTAGTGAGGCCCTACAAAAGGCTGTGCGCAAGGCGCAGGCCTTAGGGCAGCAGGCTGTGGAGCCGGAGCATCTCTACTGGGGCATCCAGGAGGAGGGCGACAGTGTGCTGGGTTTTGTTTACGGCAAGCTCGGCGTCAATGGCGACAGTCTGCGCAAGGCGGTGGAGGCCCAGCTGGGTTCTCTGCCCAAGGTGAGCGGTGGCGAGCCTTATCTCGGCCGCGACAGCCACAAGATAGTAGAACATGCCGAGGCTCTGGCCCAGAAGATGGGCGATGAGTTCACAGGCATCGAGGCACTGCTGTTGGCTATGCTGGAGGTCGATTGCACTATGAGTCGCCTGCTTAAGGACGCTGGCGTGACCAAGGATGGCCTGCTCAAGGCCGTGCAGGAGCTTCGCGGTGGCGAGAGCGTTAAGTCGGCCAGTGCAGAGGAAAATTACCAATCATTAGAGAAGTACGCTCGCGACCTGGTAAAGGCTGCACGTGAGGGCAAGCTTGACCCCGTGATTGGTAGGGACGACGAGATACGCCGTGTGCTGCAAATCCTCAGCCGCCGTACTAAGAACAACCCTATCCTGCTCGGCGAGCCGGGTACGGGTAAGACGGCCATCGTGGAAGGGCTGGCCGAGCGTATCATGAAGGGTGATGTGCCAGAGAATCTCAAGAACAAGCGTGTCCTCTCGCTTGATATGGGAGCCCTGCTGGCCGGTGCCAAGTATAAGGGCGAGTTTGAGGAGAGACTCAAGAGCGTAGTAAAGGAAGTAGAGCGCAGCAATGGCGAGATAATCCTCTTCATTGATGAAATCCATACGCTGGTGGGCGCAGGCGGCGGCCAGGGAGCAATGGACGCTGCCAACATACTGAAGCCGGCGCTTAGCCGTGGTGAGTTGCGCAGCATCGGTGCCACCACCCTCGACGAATACCAGAAATACTTTGAGAAAGACAAAGCCCTGGAGCGACGCTTCCAGACTGTGATGGTTGACGAACCGACAGTGGAGGACAGCATCTCCATCCTGCGAGGACTGAAGGAGCGCTACGAAAACCACCACAAGGTAAGGATTCAGGACGACGCGGTGATTGCAGCGGTCACTCTCAGCGACCGTTATATCAGCAATCGTTTCTTGCCCGACAAGGCTATCGATCTTATGGACGAGGCAGCTGCCAAACTGCGCATCGAGCGTGACTCCATGCCCGAGGAACTGGACGAGATAAACCGCCGTCTGGGACAGCTGGAGATAGAGCGCGAGGCCATCAAGCGTGAGAACGACGAGGCTAAGCTGGCGCAGCTCTCGGCTGAGATAGCCAACCTCCAAGAGGAGCGCAGTCAGATGCAGGGCAAGTGGCAGCACGAGAAAGACCTTGTCAACAAGATACAGCAGAACAAGCAGGAGATAGAGTCGCTTCGCTTTGAGGCTGACCGCGCTGAGCGCGAGGGCAACTACGCCAAGGTGGCTGAGATACGCTACGGCAAACTCAAAGCTCTTGAAGATGAGATAGACCACATACAGAGTCAGCTGGCCGAGGCCCAGAGTGGCAGCGCCATGATAAAGGAGGAAGTCACCGCCGACGACATCGCCGAGGTAGTGAGCCGCTGGACAGGTGTGCCCGTGCAGCGTATGCTGCAGAGCGAGCGCGAGAAACTGCTCCACATGGAGGAGGAGCTCCACCGCCGCATCATCGGCCAGGACGAGGCCATCCGTGCCGTCAGCGACGCAGTCCGTCGTAGCCGTGCCGGGGTGCAAGACCCCAAGCGCCCCATCGGCTCCTTTATCTTCATGGGTACCACCGGCGTGGGCAAAACCGAGTTGGCAAAGGCGCTGGCCGACTATCTCTTCAACGATGAGACGATGATGACTCGTATCGACATGAGCGAGTATCAGGAGAAGTTCAGCGTCAGCCGACTCATCGGCGCACCTCCGGGCTACGTGGGATATGATGAGGGCGGACAGCTTACCGAGGCCGTCAGGCGCAAGCCTTACAGCGTTGTGCTCTTCGACGAGATAGAGAAGGCTCACCCCGATGTGTTCAATATCCTGCTTCAGGTGCTTGACGACGGGCGTCTGACCGACAGCAAAGGCCGCACGGTCAACTTCAAGAACACCATAATCATTATGACCAGCAACTTGGGCAGCCACTACATACAGGAGCAGACCGCCCAGATGGCAGGCAAGAGCGAGGCTGCCCGTATCGACATCATGGAGCAGACAAAGCTCAAGGTGATGGATATGCTTAAGCAGCAGATAAGGCCGGAGTTTATCAACCGTATCGATGATATAATCCTCTTCCAGCCTCTCACCCGTGAGCAGGCCGACGACATCGTGCGACTCCAGATTACTCAGGTGAACAAGAACCTGCGTGCCAACGGTATCACTCTGCGCGTCAGCGACAGCGCAGTCCATCAGCTGGGCGAGTGGGGATTTGATCCCGAGTTCGGCGCAAGGCCCATCAAGCGTGCCATACAGCGCTACCTGCTCAATGATCTCAGCAAGGCTGTCCTTGCCGACGCCACCCTCGACAAGACTAAGCCGATTCTCGCCGACTTGCAAGGCGACAAGATAGTCTTTGGCAATGAGTAAGTGCCCCATTAATCCATCTTAGGAGTGAGTGTGAACAGATTCGTTCACACTCATTTTTTTTACGTTAACGGACAATAGTCAATGGAAGGATTGAAGATGCGAAGAAACTGAAATCTGAAACACACAGCTCTGCTGCCTTTAATCTTAAACCTCTTTAAAAAGCCCATTTTATCCTCTCACGTAAGAAAGTAATGATCCCGCTGTTTTTTTCTGCGTTCTCATTTTCACGAGAGTGCGCTAAGATTTCACGAGAGTGCGCTAAGATTTCATGAGAGTGCGCTAAGATTTCGCGAGAGTGCGCTAAGATTTCGCGAGAGTGCATTATTTTTCAGCGAGCCCGTAAATATTTGAAATGTTGGAGGTTACTGCCGCAAATAGATAATCTGTCTTTTTCATCTTTTTCGTTGATGAATTTATAAAAGGAGGGGGACTTTTTTTTCTTTTTGCCGAAAAAGTTGGCTGTTTCATAAAAAAGTTGTAATTTTGCCGCCGCTTTTAGCCTACATTACGTGTGATGGCAGATTAAGCAGAGAAAAATCTTAATTCAAACTTAATTCAGAGTAACACAAATCTTAAAGAAAATGAAGACTTTTGAACTCAAGGGCACTGCCCGCACCGCTGGCGGTAAGAAGGCCGCTAAGGTGCTCCGCGCTACTGGCGCTATCCCGTGTAACCTCTACGGCGGTCAGAAGGATGCCGACGGCAAGGCCGTGGCTACCAGCTTCAGCGTGACTTTCGACGCTGTGCGCAAACTGATTTACACTCCTGAGATTTTCGTCGTTAACCTCGACATTGACGGTAAGGTTTGCAAGGCCGTGATGAGAGAGCTGCAGTTCCACCCCGTGAAGGACAACGTGCTCCACATTGATTTCTACCAGATTACTGACGACAAGCCTATCGTGATGGCTGTGCCTGTCAACTATACCGGCCACGCCATCGGTGTGCGCGAGGGTGGTTCGTTCCGCTCGCTGACGCGCAGCCTGAAGGTTAAGGCTACTTACGACAAGATTCCCGAGCGCCTGACTATCGACATTTCGGAGCTGGGCATCGGCAAGTCTATCATCGTGGGTGACCTCGAGTTTGAGGGCTTGGAGATTGTTACTCCCAAGCAGGCTCTGGTTTGCACCGTCAAGGCTACCCGCAACTCCAAGTCTGCCGAGGAGGAGGCTGGTGAGGCTGCAGGCGAGGCTGCTGAGGCATAGCTGCAGAATGATGCTAAGCTTTCTGAAGAATCTGTTCTCGCGTTTCCGCCATGCGGATGAGACCTCTAATCCCCAAGAGATGAACTATTTGGTTGTAGGGCTTGGCAATATCGGCAACGAGTATGCCGGCACGCGCCATAATATAGGTTTCAAAGTATTGGATGCCCTTGCCGGGGCATCCAATACTGCTTTTCAGGACAAGAGGTATGGCTTTGTGGCGGAGATGCGGCTCAAAGGGCATAAGGTGGTGCTCCTTAAGCCTTCTACGTATATGAATCTCAGTGGCAATGCGGTGCGCTACTGGGTGAAGCAGAAGAAGATAGAACTGGAGCGCCTGCTCATCATCAGCGATGACCTCGCTCTGCCGTTCGGCACCCTGAGAATGAAACCCTCGGGCAGCGAAGGGGGCCACAACGGACTGAAGAGCATCACCCAGTGTCTGGGCACCAACCAATACGCTCGTCTGCGCTTTGGTATAGGTAGCGAGTTTGCACGCGGCCATCAGGTGGATTTTGTGCTCAGTGCGTTTGATGACACAGAACTGGCGGCTATGGACGAAAGGGTAGGCCAGGCATGCGAGGCTGTAAAGGCGTTTGTACTCAGCGGCGTGCAGTTCGCAATGAATAATTACAATAATAAATAAGGGACGCTCTCTTATCTTATACCTCTAAGGGGAAGAACGTAAAGTCTAAAGGTGAAAGACCTTAAGGATGGCTCCAATCCTTCAATTCTTTAATTTTTCAATTCTTTCAATCCTCTATTGACGCATGGAAGCACGACTCGACAAATGGCTATGGGCAGCGCGCATCTTCAAGACGCGCACTATTGCTGCCGACGCATGCAAGAACGGACGTATCACCAAGGGCGGAGCACGCCTCAAGGCTTCGCACATGGTGAAAGAGGGCGACGTGATTGACGTGCGCAAGCCGCCTGTCACCTACTCCTTCCGCATACTGCAGGCTATAGAGAAGCGAGTCGGAGCCAGGATGCTGCCTGAGATTCTGGAGAATGTCACTGCGCCGGAGCAATATGAACTACTGGAGATGAGCCGTATGAGCGGATTTATAGGCAGAGCCCGCGGCACTGGCCGTCCAACTAAGAAAGACCGCCGTGCCCTGGATGACTTTAATACGCCTGTTTTTATTGACACAGACTACGATTTTGATGAAGATTAGCTTTTTTTATTCCTTTCTCTGAAATTTTTTGCTAATTTTGCAATCGTAATATCTATAACCAATAACCTATAACCAATATCCTTTAAGATTATGGGACTAGAAAAGACTCTTGTGCTGCTCAAGCCGTGCACGGTGCAGCGCGCATTGATTGGAGAGATTATTTCTATATTTGAGAAGAAAGGTCTGCGTATAGCGGGACTGAAGATGATGCAGCTTGACGATGCCATGCTCTCGGAGCATTATGCTCATCTGGCTGACAAACCTTTCTTCCAGAAACTCAAGGACAGTATGACTGCGGCTCCCGTGGTAGCTATGGTGCTTGAGGGCGTGGAGGCCATCAATGTGGTGCGCACTATGACCGGTGCGACCAATGGCCGTAACGCATTCCCGGGCACTATACGCGGTCGCTACTCAATGAGTAACCAGGAGAATATCATACATGCCAGCGACGGACTGCGCTCTGCGATAATGGAAATAAAACGTTTCTTCAAGGACGAAGAAATCTACGAATGGAAGCAGACCTGCTTCCCGCTACTCTACTCAGAGGAAGAAGCGTAGTTGTATAATAACCAAATAGCCAAACACACACCTATGATAGCCAACTATATCGAGCAGATAGAGATAGAGAGCCTATGGAGCGGACGTCGCCACATCCGCTGGCAGCTCAATCCTGCGGTCAACATCCTGAGCGGAGTGAACGGTATGGGCAAGACCACCATACTCAATCGCTTGGTCAGTGAGCTCAAGGCACTTAACGAGGCGGTGCCGAGCACGTCGCTCCGTGAGCCGCGCTCCACCTC
>JAGCYL010000013.1 GCA_017960825.1 Bacteroidaceae bacterium
CGCCGGGTCTTTTGCTTGGTCATTGCCATATTTTTTTTATGCTTTTACTCCTATTCTTATCAAAGGACCACAAAAAAGAGACCTGCCCCAAAAGGACAGGTCACTTTGATTATATTCAGAGTCTTTCGAATCTTACTCCTCGACAGCTGCCTGGGCGGCGGCGAGGCGCGCGATGGGCACGCGGAAGGGTGAGCAGCTGGCGTAGTTGAGGCCTATCTTGGCACAGAACTTCACGGAGCTGGGCTCACCGCCGTGCTCGCCGCAGATACCGGTGCGCAGGGTGGGGCGCACCTCGCGGCCTTTCTCCACGGCATACTGCACGAGCTTGCCTACGCCGTTCTGGTCGAGCACCTGGAAGGGGTCTACCTTCAGTATCTTCTTCTCCAGATATACGGGGAGGAAGCTGGCGATATCGTCGCGGCTGTAGCCGAAGGTCATCTGGGTGAGGTCGTTGGTGCCGAAAGAGAAATACTCTGCCTCGGTGGCTATGCGGCCTGCGGTGAGGGCAGCGCGAGGTATCTCTATCATGGTGCCGATTTCGAATTCTATCTCTACGCCTTCCTCGGCAAAGACCTCGGCGGCTGTCTTCTTGATTATCTCTTTCTGCTGCTTGAGCTCATAGAGGATGCCGATGAGGGGCACCATTATCTCGGGCTTGGGGTTGAAGCCTTCCTTCTTCAGCTGGCAGGCTGCGCCGAGGATGGCGCGGGTCTGCATGGCGGTGATTTCGGGGAAGGTGATGCCGAGGCGGCATCCGCGGTGGCCGAGCATCGGGTTGTTCTCTGCCAGGCTCTCTACGCGGCGCTCGATGGTCTGCAGGCTTACGCCCATCTCGTCGGCCATCTTCTGCTGCCCGGCGAGGTCGTGGGGCACGAACTCATGGAGGGGCGGGTCGAGCAGACGAATATTCACGGGCAGTCCGTCCATGGCCTTGAGGATGCCGTAGAAGTCGGCTTTCTGGTAGGGCAACAGCTTGGCCAGCGCTTTCTCGCGGCCTGCCACGGTGTCGCTCAGTATCATCTCGCGCATGGCGATAATCTTCTGGTCTTCAAAGAACATGTGCTCGGTGCGGGTGAGGCCGATTCCCTTGGCACCGAAGGCGCGTGCCACCTGTGCATCGTGCGGAGTGTCGGCGTTGGTGCGCACCTCCATCTTGGTGTATTTGTCGCAGAGGTCCATGAGGGCCTTGAAGTCGCCGCTGAGCTCAGCGGCCTTGGTGGGAATCTCTCCTGCGAACACCTGACCGGTGCTGCCGTTGAGCGAGATGTAGTCGCCCTCTTTGTAGGTCACGCCCTCTATCTCTACCGTCTTGGCTTTGTAGTCCACGTTGATGGCACCTGCGCCGCTGACGCAGCACTTGCCCATGCCGCGGGCTACCACAGCCGCATGGCTGGTCATACCGCCGCGAGCGGTGAGGATGCCTTCTGCGCTGGCCATGCCGGCGAGGTCTTCGGGGCTGGTCTCGATGCGTACCATCACCACCTTGTGGCCGTTGGCAGCCCACTCCTGAGCGTCATCGGCGTGGAACACTATCTGGCCGCATGCAGCGCCGGGGCTGGCGGGCAGGCCCTGGGTGATGACCTTGGCTTTCTTCAGTGCGTCCTTGTCAAACACGGGGTGGAGCAGCTCGTCCAGCTTCTGCGGCTCGCAGCGCAGGATGGCCGTCTTCTCGTCGATGAGGCCTTCGCGCAGCAGGTCCATGGCTATCTTGACCATGGCGGTACCGGTGCGCTTGCCGTTGCGGGTCTGCAGGAACCACAGCTTGCCCTCCTGCACGGTGAACTCCATGTCCTGCATATCGTGGTAGTGGTGCTCCAGCTTATCCTGCAGGGCGTTAAGCTCGGCGTAAATCTCGGGCATGGCCTCCTCCATGGAGGGGAACTTCTCAGCGCGCTCCTGCTCGCTGATGCCTGCACGCTCAGCCCAGCGCTGACTGCCAATCTTGGTAATCTGCTGGGGAGTGCGGATGCCTGCCACCACGTCTTCGCCCTGGGCGTTGATGAGATACTCGCCGTTGAAGAGATTCTCGCCATTGCCCGCATCGCGGCTGAAGCATACGCCCGTGGCACTGGTGTCGCCCATGTTGCCGAACACCATGGCCATCACGCTGACGGCGGTGCCCCACTCGTCGGGTATGCCCTCCATCTTGCGGTAGAGGATGGCGCGCTCGTTCATCCAGCTGCGGAACACGGCGCAGATGGCGCCCCACAGCTGCTCCATCGGGTCGTTGGGGAAGTCGGAGCCCGTCTGCTGCTTGATGGCAGCCTTGAAGAGCACTACGAGCTTCTTGAGGTTGTCAACGCTGAGGTCCTTGTCGAGGGTCACGCCCTGCTCCTCCTTCACCTTCTCGATGATAGCCTCGAAGGGGTCGATGTCCTCCTTGTTCACGGGCTTCATGCCGAGCACCACGTCGCCGTACATCTGCACGAAGCGGCGATAGCTGTCGTACACGAAGTGGGGGTTGCCCGTCTTGCGCACCATGCCCTCAGCCACCTCGTCGTTAAGGCCGAGGTTGAGGATTGTGTCCATCATGCCGGGCATGGAGGCGCGCGCACCGGAGCGTACGCTGACCAGCAGCGGGTTGTCCACTGAACCGAACTTGCAGTTCATCAAGCTCTCCACGTGAGCCACGGCGTCGTTGACGTCGTCTTGCAGCAGCTCCACGATTTTGTCCTGCCCCACGGCATAGTATTCGTTACAAGTGTCAGTAGTGATTGTGAACCCTGGGGGCACGGGCACCCCGATGAGGTTCATCTCGGCGAGGTTAGCGCCCTTACCGCCGAGAGCCTCGCGCATTTGCGCGTTCCCTTCGGCCTTACCGTTGCCAAAGGTGTAAACTCTTTTTGTTGCCATAAAAAAATGATATTTAGTAATAAGATTATAATTTTTGCGGCCGCAAATATAGCAAAAAAAACTCAATTTGGCCGCCAATCGACTAATAAATTTCAAAAAAAAAGTAACTTTGCCCCCGAGATGACAGAGAAAGAAGGAACATTTCGCTTTAAGCAATTCAGGGTCAGGCAGTCGCGCTGCGCCATGAAGGTGGGCACCGACGGCGTGCTGCTGGGGGCGCTGGCAATAGTCGAGAATCAAGAATCAAGGGTCGCGAGTCAAGAGTCTAATCGTCCAATTGTCAAATGTCTTGACCTCGGCACCGGCACCGGACTCATTGCACTGATGATAGCCCAGCGCAACCCTGAAGCCCTCATCACCGCCATAGACATTGATGCAGATGCCGCAGGGCAGGCTGCAGAGAATTTTGCATTATCGCCGTGGGCAGACCGCCTCACCGCTGTATGCGGCGACGTGAGGGAGTCGGGGGACGATGGTAAATTTGATTTAATCGTCTGCAATCCTCCTTTCTACGAGCATAGCCCGGCGGCATCCTCCGCGACTCGCGACACAGCCCGGCGCACCGACACCCTCACCCATGAACAGCTCGTGGAGTGTGCTTCACGGCTTCTTGTCAATGACGGACGGCTTGAGGTTATCATTCCCTATGCTACCACAGACGAGTTTGTCCATCTCGGCTGGCTCCGCGGTCTCCACCTCGTGCGCCGCATCGACATCCGGACAAAGGCCGCCAAGCCATATAAGCGTAGTGTGCTCTCCTTGGTAAAAATTGAAGAGTTGAAGAATGGAAGAATTGAACACACACACTCCTTCCTCACACTCCTCAACCCAGACTCCACTCCCACGGATGAGTATCGTGAGCTGACGCGTGACTTTTATTTGGACAAATAAGAATAGAAAGACAATGAAAAAGATTCCTCTCTTAGTCAAAGTAATTGCGGCCATATTGGCAGGCGTGCTGCTTGGGCAGATAATGCCCGACATTGTTATCAGGGGCATGAATACCCTCTGCGGAGTGTTTGACCAGTTGCTGCGCTTCCTCATACCAATAATAATAGTAGGACTTGTCACTCCCGCCATCGCCGAGGTGGGAGGTCGGGCGGGCAAGATGCTCCTGCTTACCGTGGTGCTTGCCTACGCCTTCACCGTGTTCAGCGGACTGTTTGCCTACGTGTTCAGTTCGGGACTGTTTCCCTCTGTGCTGCCCCATGTTAGTGTCACGGCCTTCGATGCACAGACGGCCGACTATCCGGCCTTTTTTACCATCAACGTGCCTCCGCTGATGGATGTGATGACGGCGCTTGTGTTCTCGTTCATGGTAGGCCTGGGCATCGCCGCCTTTGACGGACCGGCCCTGAAGCGTGGCTTCAGTGAGTTCAAGACCATAGTCAGCAAGACCATTGAGTTTGTCATCATCCCCCTGCTGCCATTCTATATCTTCGGCATATTCCTCAATATGGCCGCAGTGGGCCAGGTGGCAGGCGTGCTGACCGCCTTCCTCTCCATCGTAGCCATCATCTTTGCTATGACCTTGGTGCTATTGCTGCTGCAGTATGGGTTGGCAGGCATCCTTACACATCGCAATCCGTTGCGGCTCCTGCGCACCATGCTGCCCGCCTGGTTCACGGCCCTCGGCACTGCCTCATCGGCAGCCACTATACCCGTCACCCTGCGCCAAGCGCTCCGCAACCGAGTGTCGGAGCCGGTGGCAGGCTTTGTGGTGCCCCTGTGCGCCACCATCCATCTCAGCGGCTCCACGCTCAAGATTACCTCTTGCGCCATTGCCCTCATGCTCATGCAGGGCATAGACTTTGACTTCCCCACCATGCTGGCGTTCATCATGATGCTCGGCGTTACCATGGTAGCAGCCCCCGGGGTGCCGGGAGGAGCCATCATGGCAGCCCTCGGAGTGCTGGAGAGCATGCTCGGATTCGACTCTGGGCAGCAGACCATGATGATAACGCTCTACATTGCCATGGACTCCTTCGGCACCGCCTGCAATGTAACGGGTGACGGAGCCATCGCCCTCATC
Source organism: Bacteroidaceae bacterium (assembly GCA_017960825.1). GTDB lineage: Bacteria > Bacteroidota > Bacteroidia > Bacteroidales > Bacteroidaceae > UBA6382. Next base: position 4,886 of record JAGCYL010000013.1, read on the forward strand.
GTGAATCGGCTGCATAAGAACGGCATTTGGGAGATAAGTAATCAGGAATATACGGGTAATATAATTATGAGATAAGATGCATAAGAAAACCACAGAAGATTTCATCAGGAAAGCGCGTGCCGTACATGGGGATAAGTATGACTACTCTAAAGCGGTGTATTGTGGTGTCCATGCTAAAGTATGTATTGTTTGCCCAAAACATGGGGAATTTTGGCAAGAAGCTAATAATCACATAAGTAGAAAGACAATATGTCCAAAATGTGCTAGAGATATTATCGCAGAGAAGTTAAGGATTTCTACAAAACAGTTTGTTGAAAAAGCCACTAAGGTTCATGGTAGCAAGTATGACTATTCAAAAGTTAGTTATCAGGGAACTGATAAAAAAGTATGTATAATATGTCCAGTGCATGGCGAATTTTGGCAGGTGCCCCATAATCATCTCCATGGCGCAGGCTGTCCTAAATGTTCTGATAATTATAAGCCTAAAACAGAGGAGTTTATTGCGAAAGTAAAAGAAATTTATGGTAACAAATACGATTACTCTAAAGTTGTCTATACTAGTAACAAAAAGAAGGTTTGCGTCATTTGCCCTGAGCATGGAGAGTTTTGGACAATTCCACAAAATTTATTAAGAAATCATGGATGTCCAAAATGCAGTGGAAACTATGGAATAGATAAAAACTTATTTGTTAAACTGGCCAATGAACGTTTTGAGGGAAAATACGATTATTCCAGGGTAGAATGGAAAGGATATAAAATAAAAGTGTGTATAATATGTCCGGATCATGGCGAATTCTGGCAACTCCCTTTTATACATTTGAAGTCTCTAGGTTGTCCTAAATGTAGTGGCAGTTATATGGATCAGCAGTTCTTTATTGAAAAGAGTAGAATGATTCATGGAGATAAGTATGATTATTCTAAAGTAGTCTATACAGATAGCAGCAATAAGGTTTGTATAATATGTCCAAAACATGGGGAATTTTGGCAAAGACCTGGCTTGCATCTAAGCGGGGCTGGCTGTACTCAATGCCACAACGAGAGGACGAGAATAAGGCTCACGAAAACAGCGGAAAATTTTGTTTCTATTGCAAATTTAGTTCATAACGGTAAATACGACTATTCACAAATGCAATATGTAAATAGAAGTATTCCTATTGAAATAATTTGCCCCAAACATGGTCCTTTTATCCAAATTCCCAGGAATCATCTTAGTGGTTCAGGATGTCCCATGTGCAACTCCAGCGTCTTAGAGGAAACAGTAAGCGAAATCTTAAAGCGTCATAAAATAAGATTTACTCCACAGAAGACGTTTGAGTGGCTTACCTATAAAGGTACATTGTTTCTGGATTTCTATTTGA
>JAGCYL010000014.1 GCA_017960825.1 Bacteroidaceae bacterium
AGTACTCGAGGCACCACTTGATGAGGGGCCACAGCTCGCGCGCCTCGCTCTCATCGCCGCAAGCTAGCACATAGCGCGACGCTCCATAGGCTATCATGGCAGCATCGCCACGGTCGCCGGCGCCATTCCAGATGTCGGTGCCCTCGGCAATGATGGACGAAGGGATGGGGCGCATCTCGTCGTTCATGAAGCGGGCGAACATCTTATAGCTGTTGAGGGCTGAGGCGTTGCCGTAGGCATAGCCCGTGAAGGGGAAATAGGGGTTGATATACTCCGCCTGGTCGTTGGCCCAGATGGCGGCATAGTAGCTCTCGCCGCCGGGGCCGTGCATGGGACCGCCGGCCGTCTGGTAGATGCTCTCGCAGGCCCTCACCTTGGAGAAGGCAAACATGCGGTTGATGACTTCATCGGGGGTCTGCAGCTGCAGGTTGTCCTGCAGCTCAGCCACCAGGGTCTTGCGGGCGGCGAGCTCGGAGGAACATTGAACATTCAACATTGAACATTGAACATTGTTCATTTTAGCTTCTTCTTCTGCGAATATGGTGGCGTAGAAGGTGGTGGCGTCGCCGGGCTTGAGGGTGACGGTCTGCGGATTGAGGGCCGCGCAGCGGACGGCGTAGCTGCCCTTCACGCCCTTGGCGGGGTCGGTGAACGACACATTATTATAATAAGGTATAGAAACCTTCATGTCCTTGTCGCCGAGGTTGCTGACCGTCAGTAGCTCCATCACTGCGGGCTGCTCGGTGGAGGGGAACCATTCGCGGGTGACGGCGGCATCGCCCCAGCGGCTCTCGGCACGCAGCGTACCCTTGAGGCTGACAAGCTCCACGCGGTCGCGGCTGGCGCGGTAGTTATTGATAATCAACTCGTCCATGAGGTCCCAGGCCACGCGGCGCATGAGCGAAGCGTGGGTATTGTTGGGCACGGTGCGCAGCATAGGCCACACCATGCCTTTGTTTACCGTAAACGAGCCGTCGGCACCCACCGCATAGCGCAGCACCACGCTCACGCGCTTGCCGCTCATCTCCACATGGTCGGAGTAGCCCTTCAGAGCCTCGCCCGTAAGCACAATCGAGCCGTCGTCGGCCATCTGCCAGCAACGCTCACCGTAAGAATAGACAGACAGCGCTGCCACAAACACAAAAAGAATTGCTTTTTTCATAATCATAGTTTTGTAAGTTTTGTGCAAAGATAACACTTTTTGGGGAAATGAGAAATTTGAAATGAGAAATTAGGAATGAGGAATTAAAAATGAGAAATTAGAAACGAGCTAAATTTTTCGGTTTTCTTGCGATATTGATAGATTTTCAGCACGAAATCCTTGTTTTGTCAGGAAAAAGTAGTATATTTGCAGTAATATAGGGGGAAGCTCCCCGACTATGTGACGAACAAACTTAAAAACTCAAATAACATGAAAAGATTTTTACTTTTATTTGCGCTCATCGCGCTATGCACGACTGGCAAGATAAACGCCCAATGGGGTGAGGCGACTTGCATTCTCCCGGACAAAAGTCAGCGCATTATTAAGTTTTATTATGACATGGCTAGCAGTAGCCTAAAAAGGGTGCGTATTGTTTGCTCAGATGGAGATGGCAAAAAAAGCTGCGTAAATACAAACTACAACAAAGAAGTCATTGATAAAGTAGGCCCCCACTTTGAAGGCTGTGAGATTATCTTTCCCAGCACTTCCAACGGTTATACTATTACATCTGTCGGCCATAGTGCCTTTTACGAATGCAAGGCTAAGATAACCCTGCCCGAGAGCGTTACGGACATTGAGGATTATGCCTTCAGATACTATGAATACGACGGCTACGACTTCCAGCTGCCCTCCAAGGTGAGGTATATAGGTCTGTCTGCTTTCCTTTACTCCACGCTGAAGCGCATAGGCCTCAACGCCAACTTGAAGAACATTGTTGACAATGCATTTAACTGTTGCTTAGGCCTTGAAGAACTGGTTATCCCCAAGGGCGTATATAATATCGGCACAGGAATAACAAAGAATTGCCCTAAACTGAAACGCCTTGAGGTGGAGAGTGGCAATGAGAACTACTCCACTCCCGCAGGCAGCAACGTCATTATGGACACCAAGCAAAAGACCATTCTCGCCGGCTGCTCCACTTCGCGCATCCCTGAGGAGACTTACCGCATTGCCAAAGATGCATTCTGTAGTGTAAAATTCACCAATCCGACCATTACCATCCCCGAAAGCGTAGGCGTCATAGGCTCGGGGGCTTTCTGGCGCAGCACATTCAAGCGCCTCATCATAAAAGGCGAGACAGTGGAGATACAACAGGTGGCATTCGCCCTATGCAAAGGCCTGGAGCGCATCGATATCTATGGCGGCAACGTGAGCATAGGCCGCAGCGCCTTTGAAGGATGTGCGGACTTAGGCGCAGTGTGGTGCTACTCCCACAAGCCCAATCTCAAGCCCTATGCAAGGCAGTTCTACGATATCGGTCCCGACTGGGAGTACGGCAATAGCAAAGTCCTGCTTGTGGCCAAATATCCCGACGAATACACCGACAGATTTGAGGGTATCTTTGGAGAAGAAAAAGATTTGGTTTGGCAGAATTGGTTCAAAACCCCCTTCCTATATACCGACAATTACGAATATATGCGTATCAGCGAAGTCCACATCACCGACTTCGATTGGCCAGTGGCTGGGCAGGATGCCGACTACACCGCCACTTCGCTCACTCCTTACGCCACAGTGAGCAATATAAAATACCAGATGTATTTAGGCAGCTGGAAAGAAATTGATCCCAAGCCAGCCTCGCTCGGCGAGACCTACAGCATCGGTTTCACCATCACACTCGGCAATGCTCCGCATGGTCAGTGTGAGTTTACGGACGATGTCAAACTCTATATTGATGACCGTGAGGCCGATCTGCGCATAACAAGTTCTGCCACTGAGACTCAGATGACATTTGTCGTTGACAACTATGTGGTGCCTGCTCCTCCGGGCGGTGTGCCAGTCAAGTCCGTGTCCATCACCGTGCCCGAGCCGGTGGAGGGACAGCCGCTGTCCACCGAGGTTACCAGACC
>JAGCYL010000099.1 GCA_017960825.1 Bacteroidaceae bacterium
GGCGCGAAGGCACTGATGGCCTTGAGCGGTTTGCCAAGCACGCCCGGCACCATATATGCGGCAAAGGCGAAGCACACTATGGCAAGCACAGTCTTGAAGGCGTTGCGCTTGGGCCTGGAGCCGCCGTCAATAGGCAGTTTCAGCACCCCCAGCAGATAGAGGCCCAGCAGCACAGCCAGCAGAATCCATATAATGATGAATACATCGCGGCTGAGCAGATGCCAGCCGTAGGCCATGTCGGCCACGCTGATGAACTTCAGCGCGAAGGCCACCTCCACGAAGCCCAGCACCACCTTGAGGGTGTTCATCCAGCTGCCGCTCTTGGGAGCCCGCTTCAGCAGGGCAGGGAACATGGCAAACAGCGTGAAAGGCAGGGCCAGCGCGATGGCAAAGCCGAGCATGCACACCAGCGGGCCCATCAGATTGTCGGTGGTGCTTACCTCCACCAGCATAAAGCCGATGATGGGGCCGGTACATGAGAAGCTGACCAGCGCCAGGGTGAACGCCATGATGAATATGCTCACCAGCCCCGTGGTGGTCTCGGCCTTGCGGTCAGCCTTGTTGCTCCACGATGAGGGTAGCTGCAACTCAAAGAATCCCATAAAGCTGAGGCCGAACACTATCAGCAGCAGCGCGAAGAATATATTGACCACCGCGTTGGTTGACAGCGCGTTGGCGGCATTGGCGCCGAAGATAAGCGTAGCCACTGCGCCGAGAGCCATATAAATCACGATGATGCTGATGCCATAGATGATGGCGTCGCGCAGACCGCGCCGCCTATTCTCGCTGCGCTTGAGGAAAAAGCTCACCGTCATGGGGATGATGGGCCATACGCAGGGCGTAAGCACAGCAATCAGGCCGCCTACTAAGCCCATGAGGAAGAGCCACCACAGACCTTTGTTCAGCGGCGGTTGACCACCGGTCACCGACGAGTCGCCAGCCTTCTCGCTCAGAGCCTTAATCTCTGCAATCTTGCTGCTCCAGAGGGCGGAGTCATTAGGATTGACCAGTGACGATTGACCATTGACAATTGGAAGGGAGGAGATGCTATCCTCTTTGAGACTATCGGCGGGAAGGGGAGTAGTCGCCAGTTCTTCTTGCTTTTCACTCTCCTCCTTCATGGGCAGTGGGGAAGGGGTCTTGGGAATGTTTACCTCCACTGCCGTTGGCGGCATACAGTTGCGGTCGTTGCAGGCGCCGTACTCCAGATAGCCTTTCAGACTATATTCAGGGCCGGTGATGGCGAGGCGTTGCTCGAAGGTGCAGCTGTTTTCGAAGAAGCTGTGCTCCGCGCCGAAGATTTCGTCATATTTCCTTACGGGCTGCCCCACGGCGCGCAGCTTGCCAATGGGCTTCAGTCCCTTGCTCTCGTCGATATTAAAGCTCGCAGCGGTGGGGCCTGCACTACCCACGTCAGTGGAATAGACGTGCCATCCTGGGTCAATCGTCCCCTTGAAGGTTACGACCACCTCTTTGTCATCCACCACCTTATGGCTGACGGTAAACTTGGCTGGTTCTGCCCACTGGCTCATGGCGCAAAGGCTGACAAGCAGCAGCGTCAATATAGTTGTGATGTATCTTTTCATTTATAATTTCTTAAACAATGTAAATGGTAGTGCCTTATACAGTACGGCAATCAGCCGCCATCGTTTAGTAATATAGGCTTTACCTTTGCCCCTGCGGATGGCATTGCAGATCTGCTTGGCCGCTTTCTCCACGGGCATCACCCAGAAAAGGCCGTCACCTTGTGCCATAGCAGTGTCCACAAAACCGGGACGTAAGTCGGTGATGCGGATTTTGTTGCCATTCTTGTATGCTTTCTTGCGCAGCGCTTCCAGATAATTGATTTGAAAGGCCTTGGTGGCGCTGTACGCTGGAGCCAGAGCCTCTCCGCGCAGTCCGCCTACGGAGGAAATGCTGGCCAGTCGGCCCTTGCCCTGCTCGCTGAGCAGGTTGTATAGCATATCCACCACGAAAGTCCAACCCATTACATTAGTGTCAAGGGTAGGCTGCTCCTTAGCGTAGTCAAGCTCGCGGTTAATCTGTCCCGTGCCAGCACAGACGATGGCAATGTCCACCTTCTGCATCTTAGTCCACAGTTCGAGGATAGCAACCTTAATCTCATCCTGCTTGGTCACGTCAGCCACCTTGGCTGTGGCATTGTTGGGGAAGGCAGCCACCAGTTCGTCAAGCAAATGCTTGCGTCTGCCGATGATACCTACATGGTTCCCCTCTTTCGCATACTTCTCAAAAAGAGCCTTGCCGATTCCAGATGTTGCGCCAACGATGATAATGTTCATATTTTAGTTTTGCCGTATTTTTACAGAAGGAGCATAATATAATGCTTTATGTCAATATTATTTTCCCAGCAGTTCAGAATGACTGCCGGTGTTGAGCATAATTAAAACAAGTTCTTGTTCGTATTGTTTCCAGATAAGCAACCAGTCTGGCCGGATATGGCACTCCCACTGACCTTCGCGGTCTCCGTAAAGACGGTGAGCACGATACCTTTCTTCAAGGGTATTGCCATTAAGCAACTTGGCAATGATGGCCCAAAGCTCGTCAAGTGGAAGGCCGCGTTTCTTGCATCTTTTCAGGTCTCGCTTAAACTGACCCGTGATGCGTAGTTCGTACTTTGTCGTCATCCCTCGATTTCTTTCTTCAAGTCATCAAGACTTTCATACTTATACACACGCCCTTCAGCCAAGTCGCGCATTGACTGCTCATAGGGCGTGAGTTTAGTGCGCTTTGGGAGAGTAACCTTTGTCACTCCTTTCATCATTCCGATGGCCTTCTTCAGGTCTTTGGCAAATGATGCGTTCTCCAGCTCAATAAGCATTTGAGTGGGAGCAAGTGAAACAGTGTTTGTCTTCATTTTCATAATATTTTTCGTTTTCAATCTGCGAAGTTACGACAATTTGGCGGAAATAAGGGGCAAAGGAAGGGATTTTTTCACGCGTGCGCGAAAAATATTTGTTCGTGCAAACATTATTTAATATTGTGAAGAACTCAAAATAGTACGAGCAAAAATAAAAAAATAGCGAGGGGAAAAGAAAAAAAACCGAGCGGATGAAAACAAAACCCGAGCGGAGGAAAATTTGATGCCCATCGCATTTAATTTTTGTGGGCATCAGTTTTGATTTTCATGGGCATCGCGTTTCAGTCTTCGCGCGTTTTTTCTTCATGAGATGGCTATTTGTTTGCGTCTTCTCGCTATTTGTTCTTTTCAGCACGCAACAAAAAATCCGGCCCGCGCTTCGCAGCGAGGGCCGGAGGGTGGTTAGCCATGCATGTTCAATACTAATTCGTATGAAAAAAGATTTATTCTATTATTTTAGCTTCTTTATCAGTTTCTGCATTTCATTGGAGGTTTTCTGCGCTTGCTTGTGGAGTTTGCGCAGGCGCTTGTTGATATGGCGGCGCTCACCGAGATTATACACGTTGTCTTTGTATTGTTGCTCCAAGGTATTTATCTGGTTCTGCTGCATTTCCAGCAGTTGCTTATAGGCATTGAGCTGTGGCACGACTTTGGTACCTTTATATATTACAGATGGAGACCATCCGGCTACGTCGATGCTGTGAGGAACTTTGCCCATTTCTTTGCGGAATTTCTCCATGTCGATTTTGTATTGCTTCATACCCTGCTTATATTCTTCCATACCTTGCAGGTAATCGCTTATGTTAGTTTCGGCGAGGCAGGTGTCAACGGCGAGGCTGCTTGGGAGATTAGACACAATGCCGTCTTCTCCGAAGAACATCTTGAAGGGATCTGATTTCTGTGCGTTTTTCTCCACGAGGTCGGGGCGCAGGGACGTGATGAGGAAGATTTTGCCTTTAACCTTGTCGCCGAATGCCTGCCACTGTACGCCGCAGAAGTCGCGCAGCGTGGGGTTGTCGTTGTTCTTGACATTGATGTAGTAGAAGCCTTGGTCAAGGCTCTCGCGCGTTAGGATATTCTCGCTGGGCTTGTCGCCAGTATAGGTGTGGAATTTGGTTCCTTGCCCTGGCTCATAGACTCCAAACTGGAAGCCGAGGTCTTTGTCCTTTATGAAGGCCTCTTTTGTGTCTGCCATTATGCCCAGACCGTTGGGGCACTCGAAGGGAAAGATGATGACTACGGACTCGATGGCGTTGTCAACGCCGCTGCGCTTCTCGGTGATGGACTTCTTTTCTTTGATGCCGTAAGCATTCTCGATTCTTTCGATGGCGTTAAGCACGTTGGTGGGCGGAATGGACGGCGCTTCGTCGATTGGTGTTGCGTGGCCGCAGAGGATTGCTGCGAGCAGTGCGATTGTCAGGATTTTTGTTTTCATAATTTTATGTTTTAAGTGTTAATTACTTGCGAGGAATTGTTTAAGTTGTCGGAGATTGTGGCGCGATATCTCTATGTCGTTCTGATACTGCGCTATGATGCGCTGGCGGTATATTTCCTGCAGCTTCTGTATGTCCTCCTCAGTGTAGATAAGGTTCTGCGGGTTTGTCACGGGCATGTCTGTTTCGCTGCATACTACCATCTTAGGTTCAGGTTCATTGACCATTGCTAACTGTGGTTCAATTATTTCGCTGGCCGTCTCCTGCTGTTCATCTGCTATTGGCAATTCAGTCTCGTTGACGGCTAGCAATTCGCTATCTGATTGTTCATTGACTGCTGTAGGTTTATGCCTCTGAGGTTTTATGGTTTTGAGGTTTTGGGGCGATTTAACCTCATTATCGGAGAGCGAGGCAATCTTATGATCTATAACCTTTGGAGTCGGTTGCAGGTTGCTTACTGGCCGTTGTCCGTTACCCACCAGCTTCTGCTCTCGTACATTATTATATAGTAGTGTATTTCCAATGATGAAGAGCAGGGCTGCGCAGGCAGCTGCTGCTGCGAACCAATAGAGCGGAGCAATCTTGCGCCTGGGCGCTGCGGGCTCAGTCTCCATCGCTGCGAGCTCAGCGTCCGTGAGGTCGTAGGCATCGGTCTGGAAGCTGAGGAGGAGTTCCCTGACCGGCTGCCACTCCTCGGGCACACTCTCGGCGCTCTGGAAGTAGGCGGCCAGGGCCTGCTCCTCTGCCTCGGTGGTCTGGGCGAGGAGGAAGCGCTCTATCAGTTGGCTGACTTCGCTGTTGGTCATTGTATGTGGCGTGTTATTCATCGTTCAGAGAGATTTGATTTGGTTTACAAGGTATTGGCGTATTCTGCTTATGCGTATCCTCACTGCCTTCTCGGACGTGCCGAGCATGAGGGCTATCTGTGAGTAGGAGAGTTGGTCGATGTTTCGCATCTTGAGGAGCGTGCGGTTGGCGACCGTCATTCGCGCGATGATGTGGTCCAGGTGTTTTTGCCGCTCAATGATTTCCAGGCGCGTGTCGGGACCGTTTGTCTCGACGGGCACTTCGTGGGTCTCGATGGACACTGTCTGCCGATGCTTCCACTCGTTCAGCACGTTGAGGGCTGTGTTGCGGACTGCGGTGACGGCGTATTTGGTGAAATCGTCGGCATTGTCGATGTGTCCTCTTGCGCTCCACAGTTTCATGAACACCTCCTGCACAGTGTCCTCTGCATCCTCCGCTCCCGACAGGTATTGTCTGGCTGTCAGCAGTAGGGTGGGGCGTTGCCTCTGGGCGAAGTCTATGAACTGTTCTGTGGTCATCCGCGGAGTGGTTTTCACCTATATAACAAAGAAAGTGGCTTTTTGTTTCATGAAAAAGGCCACTTTTTTTAAGAATGTGGAAAAAAGTTGTTTTTTCCCCGCCTTTTCAGAATGCGACGTAGGGCTGCAGGCGCTGGAAATCGCTGTCGCTGAAGGCCGTGGAGGTCTTCAGATCTGTGAGGTCGCGCAGGGCTCCGTAGGCCTTGCGGTAATTGATGATGGCGCTCACCTGTTCGTAGTTGAGATAGGGATGGCGTAGCAGCTGACCGAAGGTGCCGGTATTGATGGGGAGTTTCCTTATCTCTGTCTTGCCGAGTGTTACCCACCGCGCGATATTCTCCGGCAGGCCCTCTATCTCCGCCAGCTGGCCGAGGCTCACAAATCCGCCGAGACGCTCGCGGTATCTCACTATCTTGGCACTATAGTAGCTGCCTATGCCGGGAATGCGTTTCAAGTCGCTGGTGTCGGCGGTGGAGAGGGGCACTGTCTCTCCTGCGTGCAGCTTGGTGGGGTAGAGGCCGCCATTCTGCTTGCTTTCTGCTGGGAAATCTCTCCTTTCGTAGATAGATGAAGATATGGCCGTGGGCTTAGCTGCCCCTTTCTCCTTAATATATATATAAGGTAGGAGCCTGCGGAAATCCTCGTCGCTGAGAGTGTAGATGCGCGCGAAGTCCTGCGGACGGCGGAAGGTGCCGCCGGCTGCGCGATAGCGGATAATGGCGTGGGCCACGCGCGGACGCAGCCCCAGCTCAACGAATGTTGCGGAGTCGGCGGTGTTAGGGTCGAAGGGAAAAGGCTCAGAAGACCCTCCTCCGTTCTCCTCGCTTGCAGGGCGGGGAGTTGACATCAGTTCTTCAATTCTTCCGTCCTTCAACCCTTCAATTCTTCCATCCTTCCGGGGATGGAGCGGCGGGCTCTGGAATATCCACACACCGATATTGAGCAGGAGCAGCGCCCCCGCTATGATAATGATTGCCTTGCGGTCTTTGTGTGTGAGCCTCATGGGCTAAAACTCAAAGAGTAGTCTGAAGTTGAAGGCGCGACCGGTGAGATAGTTGGGCACCGCGTACTGATTGTTGGTGATGTCGGTCACCCAATAGTAGGAACTGACATTGTTGATGTCGAACACGTTGAGCATGTCTGCGCCCACCCAGATATCCTTGATGGCGTGGCGACTGGTGCGCCGCTCGGGGCTGAGCAGTCGGTAGCTGAGGCCTATGTCTGCGCGGCGATAGGAGGGGGCGCGGAAGCTGTTCTTCTCTATTCCGCTGTGGGGAGGACCGAACGGCAGGCCTCCGGCAAGGGCTCCCTTGAGGGTGAGTTTCCAGCGCGTGGAGCCGGGGAAAAAGTCGGTGAAGAAGAGCGACAGATTGTAGCGCTGGTCGGTGGGCAGCGGCAGCGACTGGCCGTTGTATTTCTGCTTGGCCGACATCAGCGAGAGAGTAATCCAAGAGTCTGCGCCCGGCACAAACTCGCCGAAGAGCTTGAAGTCTATGCCCACGGCGTGGCCCTTAGCGAGGTTCTGGCCGTAATAAACGATGCGCAGATTGTTGACATTGTAGGGGATGAGGTCGGATAATATCTTGTAGTAGGCCTCGGCTGAGAAGCGGAAGGGTCGGTCGGCCATGCGGAACTGATAGTCCATTCCGAGCAGGATGTGGATGGAGCGCTGTGACTTGATATCCTTATTGAGCACCACGCTGGTGTTGCCGGCGGTGGTCACGGTGTCGCGCAGCTCCTTATAGAACGGCGACTGATAATAGACTCCGGTGGCGAGACGGAAGGTGAAGTTGTCGTTCTTGGCGGGGATGAAGCCGAGCGAGAGGCGGGGCGAGACGAGTGTCTCTTTGTTCCAGCTGTTGTGGGTGAGGCGCACGCCGTAGTTGAGGTTGAATACTCCGGCGGCGTTGTTGAAGCGGAAGTTGTCCTGCAGATAGCTTTCGAGGCGCGTGGTGTTGACCTTGGTCTTGGTGCGGAGGTTGTAGATAAGCTGCAGTGCGTCGAGCGAGTGGGGCATAGAGTAGCCGGAGGAGTCGCGCATCTCCCACTCGGCGGAGTTCTCCTTGATGCGCTCGCTACGCAGGGTGATGCCTGCGGCGATATTGTGCTTCTTGATTGTGGTGCGCAGTAGCAGTGCGGTGGAGGCTACGCGGGCGGTGAGGAAGTTGCGGGCGTGCTCCAGATATGTGCCCACGCCGAGCTGCTGCTGAGCGGTGACATCGTCGAGCCAATATTGGCCCTGGATGTCGTAGGTCTCCTCCTCCTTCGTGGAGTAGGTGGAGCTGAGCCACTGCAGCGAGGTCTTGGCGTTGAACTTGTGGGTGAGGCCGAAGGAGGCGAAGTAGGTGTTGAACAGGTCCTTCTCCTTGCCGTCAAAATATACCTTGAACTTCTTCACCTCGTTCATCGTGCCGAACGAGGTCTCGCGGTCGGAGGGCTTGAAGGAGTAGCGGTTGTATGATACGTTGCCGATGAAGTCCAGAGTCCAGTGCTTGGTGGGCGACCACGAAGTGTAGTTCTGATAGTCTATGAAGTCGGGGCGATATTCGGCCTTGGTGTCACCGCTGCTGATGAGATACTTGGTGGTCTTGTAGCGCAGGCCGTTCATCATCGAGAATTTCTCATTGCCAAACCCCATGTAGGCGTCGCCGCCCAGCAGACTGAGGCCTACGGAGCCCTCGAGATGCTCGGGGCGCTTGTAGGTGATGTCGAGTACTGACGACATCTTGTCGCCGTAGCGGGCGGGGAAGCCTCCGGCTGAGAAGTCGATGTCTGCCACCATGTTGCTGTTGATAATCGACAGGCCCTCCTGCTGACCGGAGCGCACGAGCATGGGACGGAATATCTCCACACCGTTGAGATAGACGCAGTTCTCGTCGAAGCTGCCGCCGCGCACATTATACTGCGAGGAGAGCTCGTTGTGGGTGCTCACGCCCATCTGTGTGGCTATTATCTCCTCTACGCCGTTGCCGGTGGTGGAGGGCATGTGGCGGGTGTAGTTGCTCTTGATGCGCTGCACGAGGTCTGTCTGGCGGCGCATTGCGGTGATGCCTGCCTCGCCCAGCATGTATGACATGGTGGAGATTTTCATGTCGTAGCGCAGCGAGTCGCCCTGCGGCGGGGCAATGAAAAATTTCTTGGTGCGGTAGCCTACGGCCATGCAGGTGATGAACAGCGAGTCGGTGCGCGTGCAGCGCAGACTGTATTCGCCGTCCAGCCCGGACACACCAAAGGCACCTTGCCGCTCTACGATGACGGAGGCGAACTCCACGGGGTTGTCGTACTCGTCCGTCACCTTGCCGTAGAGCTTGAAGCGCTGTTGTGCCGCGGAGCTTAGCGTCAGCAGCGCCAACAGCAGCGCGAGTATAGCTTTGGTCTTAGTCATTTATCTAACAAATCGGGTCTTAGTCTCTTGGTGCGCTCAAGCATCTGGCTGAGTTCCCACTCCTTGATTTTGGCCTCATGGCCGGAGAGCAGTATGTCGGGCACTCGCCACCCCTTGTAGTCGGCAGGGCGAGTATATACGGGGGCCGACAGCATATTGTCCTGAAAGCAGTCGGACAGTGCGCTCTGCTCGTCGCCGATGGCGCCGGGTATCACTCTCACCACTGCATCGGCCATCACGGCAGCTGCCAGTTCTCCGCCCGTCAGCACATAATCGCCGATGCTTATCTCGCGAGTGATAAGGTGCTCGCGGATACGGTGGTCGATGCCCTTGTAATGACCGCAGAGGATGATGATATTCTCTTTCAGCGACAGCTCGTTGGCCACGGCCTGGGTGAACTGCTCGCCGTCGGGTGAGGTGTAGATTATCTCATCGTAGTCGCGCTCTGCCTTGAGGGCGGCTATGCAATCGTCGATGGGCTGACACTGCATCACCATGCCGGCAAAACCGCCGAAGGGATAGTCGTCCACGCGGCGATGCTTGTCGGTGGTGTAGTCGCGCAGGTTATGCACATGTATCTCGGCGAGACCTTTGCTCTGGGCGCGCCCGAGAATAGACTGGGTGGTGAACGGCTCCAGCATTTCAGGGAGCACAGTAATGATATCGATACGCATATCTGAAAAATATAACGCAAAAAACCACCATTTATTATAAATAAATAGTAATTTTGCAGACATGATAACGACTCCGATGACAGACCAAGAACAGATACTCGCACTGCGCAGCGAACTCCATCAGCACAATTATAACTACTACGTCAAGAACGCGCCCACCATCTCTGACCGCGAGTTTGACGAGAAGATGCACCTGCTCATGCAGCTGGAGGAGCAGCACCCGGAGCTCTACGATGCCAACTCGCCCTCTCAGCGTGTGGGCAGCGACCTGAACCATGAGTTCACGCAGGTACGCCACCGCTATCCTATGCTCTCGCTGGCCAATACCTACAATCGCGACGATGTGCAGGCCTTTTACGACCGAGTGAGCCAGGGATTGGGCGGCGAGCCCTTTGATATATGCTGCGAACTGAAGTTCGACGGCCTCTCCATCTCGCTTATTTATGAGCACGGAAAGCTGGTGAGAGCTGTGACGCGCGGCGACGGCGAGCAGGGCGACGATGTGACGGCCAATGTAAAGACTATCCGCTCCATACCCCTCGTGCTTAACGGCGGCGACTGGCCCGACAATTTTGAGATAAGGGGCGAGGTGCTGATGCCGTGGCAGAGCTTTGAGGAACTCAACCGACAGCGCGAGCAAGCCGAAGAACCTCTCTTTGCCAACCCCCGCAACGCCGCCAGCGGCACTCTCAAGAGCAAGAACTCCGCAGTGGTGGCGCAGCGCAAGCTTGATGCTTATTTCTATTATCTACTTGGCACCGAGCTGCCCACTGATAATCATTATGACAATCTGCAGCGCGTGGCTGCGTGGGGGTTTAAGGTGTCGGACGCTATGCGCACCGTTAGTACCCTTGAGGAAGTGATGGATTATATCGACTATTGGGACCACGAGCGCAGCCATATGCCTGTGGCCACAGACGGAATAGTGCTCAAGGTCAACTCTATAGCACAGCAGCAGCGACTGGGCTACACTGCCAAGACTCCGCGCTGGGCCATAGCCTACAAATTTCAAGCGGAGCGTGCCTTGACGCGCCTTAACGAGGTTACATATCAGGTGGGGCGCACTGGTGCCATCACTCCAGTGGCCAATATGGAGCCTGTGTTGCTCAGTGGCACCATTGTCAAGCGGGCATCGCTCCACAATGAGGACTATATCCGCACTCTCGACCTACATGTGGGCGATATGGTCTATGTAGAGAAGGCCGGCGAGATTATTCCGCAGGTGGTAGGCAAAGCCGAAGGCTTCGCGAGCAGCTCGCCAGTGGTCGCGCCATCGGCTCGGGCTGGCGTTAAGGAGCCGCGAGAGCGTAGCGGCAAGGAAGAAGGAAGCGCCCCCGGAGAGCCGGTCTCTTTTCCAAAGACTTGCCCTGAGTGTGGTGCTACACTGGTGCGCTACGAGGGTGAGGCAGCCCACTACTGCCCCAACGATGCGTGCTGTCCTCCCCAGATAAAAGGAAGGATAGAGCATTTCATCTCGCGCGATGCCATGAATATCGACTCGCTTGGCCCCGAGACCGTAGCCGATTACTACGAGCGAGGCCTCATCCATAATGTAGCAGACCTCTACGAACTCACTGTGGCCGACATTACGGGCGGCAACGCCAGCCGAGAGCGCTCTGCACAACGGGTGGTGGACGGTATAGCCGCCAGCCGGCAGGTGCCCTTTGGCCGTGTGCTCTATGCTCTCGGCATACGTTTCGTAGGCAAGGTGACTGCCAAGGCGATAGCCCGCCACTTCGGCAGTTTCGACCAGCTGGTCAGTAGCAGTTCCGACGAACTCCTCGCCGTGGACGGTGTAGGCGAGGTGATAGCACAGTCTGTAAAGTCTTACTTTTCGCAGCCCGCTAACATGGACATCGTCAATCGTTTGCGCAATTACGGTCTTCAGTTTGAGAACCGCGAAGTTGCAGACTCACAGACTTCTAAAGTCCTTGACGGCAAGTCTATCGTAATAAGTGGAACCTTTGCCCATCATAGCCGCGAGGAATACAAAGAAATCATAGAGGCTCACGGCGGCAAGAATGTCAGCAGCATCTCAGCCAAGACATCCTTCGTCCTCGCCGGTGATAACATGGGCCCTTCCAAGCAGGAGAAAGCGCGTCAACTGGGCATCTCCCTCGTCAACGAGAGCGAATTCTTAGCGATGCTCGGCGAGTCAGGTGGTAAGGCACAGCCCCCCACATCTGAAACCAAAGAAGCCCAGCCTACACAGCTGGACCTATTTGATATGTAAAATAATCCAAAAAATAATAACGATGAGATTACCCTTTGTCCTGATAATCCTGGCAGCGACGGTTGGACTATCCGCACAAAAGCATGTGTATATACCACGCGACCTGCGTGGAATAGACCTAAACGATTCTACCTCAAAGTGGAACTGGCGCAACTCCGCCCAGACTGAAGACCTCGTATTCTTCTGGGAACGCCCCTTTGGTGCAAACCCTGCCAAGGCACCAGCCCTTGAAGGAAAGCCCATGACCTTTGACCTTGACAATGTCGTAAAACGCGTACAGCACTTTTATGAGTATTTCCGCGACAGCCTTCAGTTTATCCTGCCCGGCGGCAATGCCGACAGCCTCAAAATGATGGTGATGATTAACTATTCCCTCGAGGGTACAGCCTATGGTGGCGACTACGACGGTCGCATTGGCGCTCTTTGGGTGGCTCCTAATCGTATCCAAGACCGCCATCTCAACTGCTTGGCTCATGAGTTGGGCCACTCTTTCCAGCGACAGATAACCTCTGATGGCACTGGCGAGGCATGGGGTGGCAGCGGATTCTTCGAGATGACGTCGCAGTGGATGCTTTGGCGCGTCAATCCCAACTGGCCTACTGAGGAGAACTACCACCTGCAGGCTTTCCGTAAAGCAACTCACAAAGCCTTCTTATCCGGTGAGAATATCTACCGCTCACCCTATGTGATAGAGTATTGGGCCGAGAAGCACGGACTGCCACACATTGCAAATCTCTACCGAGAGGGTAAGCGTGGGGAAGACCCTGCTATAACCTATATGCGCGTTAACCATTTGAGTCAAAAGGATTTCTGCGACGAACTTTTTGACTGCTATACCCGCCTGCTCAATTTCGATTTCCGCCACGCATATAATGAGACACGACGCCACGCTTGCACCTTCAACACGCCACTTGACACCATAAGCGCGGGACATTACCGCATCCCTGGCAATAACAAGCCAGAGCCGTACGGCTTTAATGCCATAAAACTCACCAAAACGCAGCAGGCTAAGGTGAAAAACATCTGCGCACCAAAAGGATACAAACTCCGCTGGACAATCGTTGACGAGCCAAATTGCCGCTACCTGCTGGTGATGAACCAACCACAGAAACATCCCCGGATGCCACATCGTGGCAGAGCAAAAGCAGACCCTCTACCCACAATAGGATACGACATAATAGTCACGGAGAAGTAAGCAGGCGTCAGAAGACTTCTCTGGGTGTGCAAAACAAAATACCGAGCAGACTGTTATCTGCTCGGTATTTGCTGTTCTCTCCTGTAGAGACACGTTATTTCTTCTTGGTTGTTGTAGTCTTTTTCTTTGTTGTTGTGGTCTTTTTCTTTGTCGTGGTACTCTTAGCTGCAGGAGCCGGAGTTGGGGGCGTGTAGTACTTGAGAGCTTCCGGCATTTGTTTCTGCAGTGCAGCGATGCGCTTTTCGTCGGAGGGGTGGTCACTGAAGAACTCGCTTTTCTTATTGCCTCCGAGCTGTGCCATGCGCTGCCAGAAAGGTATGGCAGCCTGTGGATCATAGCCTGCCATAGCAGCGAAGATGAGTCCGAGGTGGTCAGCCTCTGTCTCGTTGTCGCGCGAATATTTTAGGTTTGCGAAGTTGAAGCCTGCATTTGCCACAGAGGTAAGAACTCCGGCTGCGGCGCTGCCAGTGGCAGTACTGAGCACGGAGCCACCTATCTTTGTGGCATACTGCTGACGCATTTGCTTGGAAAGCTGTTCGGCGGAGTGCTTGGCTACGGCGTGAGCAATCTCATGGCCGAGGACTATGGCGAGGCTGGCTTCGTTTTGGGTTACAGGCAGGATGCCTTCATAGACTACTATCTTACCGCCTGGCATGCAAAAGGCGTTGACTTGGTTGTCGGCCACGAGGTTGAACTCCCACTGGAAATTCTGAATTTCGTTGGCGTAGCCGTTGTTTTTGAGGAATGTCTCTACGGCGGTGGCCAGTCGCTGTCCTACGTGCTTGACAAGGGCGGTATTGTTCTGGTCGGCAGATACCTTGGCGCCCTTCATGTATTCCTGATACTGCTGGGTGCTGAGGCTCAGTATCTGCTGGTCGCTGACGAGGAGGTGGGTCTTGCGCCCTGTGATGGGCACAGTGTTGGTGGTGCCGCAGGCTACGCAGAGCAGAGCGAGCGCGGCGATGAGTAATGTGCGGATTGTTTTCATTTGTGTATTGTGTGTTTTTTTGTTATTGGTCGGTATGTGTCTTTGCGGGCAAAGTTAAAGATTATTTTTGAAAGCGCATGTCTTTTATCACTTTTTTTGTGAGTTTATGGGCACCCTTTATATTAAGATGGTCTGCATCGTAGAAGTCGGCGGGGCTGAAGTCGCTATCGTCCCAGTAGTTGTGATAGCTGATGGAGGGATGGCGGCTGATGAGCAGGGGCAGTGTGCTGTCATTGACAGCTATCTGGCTGGCAAGGCAGTGCTGTCGGAATGAGGGGCTGGTTGGCGTGGTGATGAGCAGCAAGCGTACACTGCGGCGGTCGCACCATGTGGCTATGCTGTCGAGCATATCTGTGTTGAGGGCGAGGGAGTGGCGGTGGTGGTAGGTGTTCTCGTCCGCTCGCTGCGGTCCGTTATCTTTGCCTTGCAGCAGCAGTGAGGTGGTGCCGTAGGATGTGCCGAAGCCAAGGCTGTCCCACTTGAGTTGCGCGGGGCGCCACAGGCTGGTGAGTTTTTCCTTGAACGATGCGGCGTGAAGACATTCTAAGGCATAGGGAGAGAAGGGGGAGTGGATGTCACAGTCCATATAGAGTCGGTAGCGCGTGGCCCAATAGTGAAGGCGCGGCTCTGCCTCAAGGTCTTCAAAGAGAGACTGATAGCTGAAAGGCAGCACTATGGTCTTGAGGTTGGGTAGGGGATAGTGGGTGAGTTGGTACCAGTCGTAGCGGTAGGGCTGCGTGGGCTGTGCGATGTTGAAGGCATTGGGGCCGAGCATGGCAGGGTCAATGCCATAGAAGCAGTGACTGCTGCCAAGGATAAGAGTCTCCACCTCAGTGGAATGGGCGAGCATCCACTGGTGCTTATATCGCGCCGGGTTGGGCAGCGAACGCACGTATATTTCTGCCGCCGCTATCAGCGACAGAACTATGGCCGAGAATACAAGTATTTTAGTTACAAAATGTCTCAAAGTTATAATAACTAAGTAATTAAGCAAGTAAGTTATATTAGAACTGGAAGTAAATAAATTGAACTTGCTGTCCGCCGAAGAGCAGGCAGGCAAGGAATAATATTATATATATGGTGTAGCGCACGCCTTGTAGTCGCCAGATGCCTCGGTCGGCAAACTGGAAGGGGTGAGCGTAGTTGCGAGTGAGCCACTCAATGGTGAACAGCAGCACGATGTATAGCAGGGGCATACGCGAGACAGTGGTAGCGAGACCGCCCTCCATGCTGAACATACGTCCAAAGTAGCGGAAACCGTCGCCCACGGTGGGGTTGCGGAAGAACACTTGGCTTAGTATGAATACCATTATGGTTATGAACCAGCTGAGCCATGAGGGCATGTGCTGGGCAGGCTTCTTGGTTATGACGTTGAAGAATCCGTTCCACGTGCCCCAGGCTATGAAGCTCCAGTTGGGGCCGTGCCACAGACCGCTGAGCATATAGAGCACAAATACATTGAAATAGTGGCGTACTGCGCTGCAGCGGCTACCGCCGAGGGGGAAATACACATAGTCGCGCAGCCAGCTCATAAGGGTCATGTGCCATCGGCGCCAGAATTCGCGGATGGTGGTGGCGAAGAAGGGGTGGTTGAAGTTGGTGGATAGGCGTATGCCGAAGAGGCGTGCAGTACCTATGGCCATGTCAGAATAGCCAGAGAAATCGCAATATACCTGCACTGTGAAGGCGAGCAGTCCGACGACGAGGTCTGCTGAGCCGAGTCCTTGGTAGTTGGCGAAGGCATAGTCGGCTACAGGGGCGCAGTTGTCGGCTATAAGCATTTTCTTCATCAGTCCCCAGAGGAAGAGACGCATACCGTCAACGGCGTCATCGTACTTAAAATTGCGTGCCTGAGCGAATTGAGGCAGCAGATTGGCGCCGCGCTCAATAGGGCCTGCCACCAGTTGGGGGAAGAAGCATACGAAGCTGAGGAAATGGCGCAGATTGGAGGCTGGCTGCAGTTGGCCGCGATAGATATCTACTACATAAGCCGTGAGCTGGAAGGTGTAGAAGCTTATGCCGATGGGCAGTATGAGACGCAGGGTGGGGAGGTCGGCGTTGATATGAAGCAGGCTGAAGAGTGCAGCCAGATTGTCGGCAAAGAAGTTGAAGTACTTGAACACCCCAAGTATGCCGATATTGATTAGTATCGCAGTTAAGAGCCATGCATAGCCCGGATGCCTCTTACCCTTTCTTCCCTTACTTCTTCTTCCTCTTTTATAAATCTCATTGCCAATATAGTAGTTGACCACGCATGTGGCTATCATGAGCAAGAGGAAGCGCCAGTCCCACCAGCCATAGAAGAAGAAGCTGGCGGCGATGATGAGACTGTTCTGCCAACGCAGCGAGCGCAGGCTCCAGTAGAGTGCGAAGACTATGGGCAGAAATAGCAGGAACGCCAGCGAGTTGAAGAGCATGGGGAGGATTTATTTGGGCAATGCTGAGTCGATGGCTTCGTAGGAGAGTTGTGAGAGAGCCTTAATGTTATCGGCGCCCTGTCCTTGCGGCATGATGGGTGGATGGATGATGAGCCGCATGCTGTGGTAGTTTACGAAGTTGAATCCTTTAGTGCGCGGCAATACCTGGAAGGAGCCGTCGATGGTGATAGGCACTACGGGCATCTGCAGTTCGTCGGCAAGGAAGAAGGCGCCCTTGTTGAAGTGGCGCATCTTGCCGTCGAAGGTGCGTGAGCCTTCGGGGAACACCATCACCGACATGCCACCCTTGAGCACGGCGGTGGCTTGGCGCAGACTCTCCTTGGCACCATGCTGCGAGCCGCGCTCTACAAAGATGAATCGGGCGGCTTGGCAAGCTTGGCCTACGAAGGGAATCTTCTTGAGCGACTTCTTCATCATCCACTTGAAGTTGCGTTGCAGAAATCCGTAAATAAGGAATATATCCATCGCTCCTTGGTGATTGGCCACAAAGACGTATGACGTGCCCTGTGTCAGATGCTCGCGGCCCTCCACCTTTACGGGCAGCAGCAGCAGTCGGCAGGTTAGCCAGCTCCATATCTTGCCCGGGTAGTAGCCCCAGATGCGTGCTCCTCCGAGGGCGCAGCCGATAATGGTAACCAAGGCCGTGAGAATAGTGATGACTATGAATATCGGCAGGAAGACTATCAGTTGGTATATCTTGTAAAAAACCATTGTTTAATGTGATTGTTTAATGTGACTTTTTAAGCGTTATCACGCATACTTCGCTCCATGCTCCGAAGCGGAAGGGCACTGCGCCGAGGCCGAGGCCTATGCTCACCACAATGCTGCGGTCGCCCTCGTAGTACTGTCCGCCCCACTCCTTATATACCCATGAGGCGGGACTCCACCCTCCGAGTTTGAACTGCATGCCGTGGGTATGGCCTGCGAGGGTGAGCTGTGCGTCGCTCTCGCCCAGCACATTGCGGCGCCAGTGGCTGGGGTCGTGAGTCATGAATATCTTGAATTTGGCATCGGCGGGCAGCCCCTTCAAGGCCTTGGGGATATCGGCCAGCTGTGGGAATGGCGGCTTACCGTCGTTCTCTACTCCGATGAGGGCAATCCGGGCGCTGTCTTTCTCTATCATGGCATTTTCGTTGCGCAGCACTGTCCATCCGCACTCTTTCTCCAGCTTTACCAGTTGCTCTATGTCGGCCAGCTGCTCGTCGCGCTCCTCAAAGTTGCGATACACGGCGTAGTCGTGGTTGCCCAGGATGGAGTACACTCCGTGGGGTGCAGTGAGCCTCTTGAGCTGTTGCCTGAACGGCAGGGCTTCTCGCGACTCCAGGTTCACCAGATCGCCGGTGAAGAGGATAATGTCGCCCTTCTGCTCCAGTGTTTTGTCGATGAGCTCGTTTACTCGGGTTGTGTCAGCGCCGTAAGTGCCGAGGTGAAGGTCGGAGATATGGACGATGCGGAAGCCGTCAAACTCCTCCGGCAGGTCTTTGCTGGCGAAGGTGTACTCCTTTACCTCGATGCGCTTGTTGCCAAATAGATATGCCATAATAGTAATTATTAAGCTGATTGCCGCCAAGCCGATGCCGATGCATGTCATGGTGCGTCTCAGGAAAGATATTCGTTTAGTCAGGGTGCTCAGCAGGCCGCCTATTGTCAGTCCCAGCTGTGCTATGCTCACCCCCAGCAGCAGGTGGAAGAACAGGCGCGTCAGCCACTCGGGGCGCCCTGTCTGGAAGCCGCAGGATATATACCACAGCGTTCCTGCTGCCAGTATTGCCGTCATGCTCCACAGCAGAATGCGCCACGGCCTCATCCGGGGCTGGCGGTGCAGGTATCTGAAGTGCAGGTACAGCGCGGGCAGCACCAGCAGCAACAACAGTACGGCAGCTATTCTGAGGAAGAAAAACATGATATATCCTTAGGTCGTTATGCTTGTGGGTTTGATAAACTTCATTATTCTCTGTGTGGGTATCCTGCGCCGTGCGGCGTAGTCCTCCACCTGTTGGCGGTCAATCTGCCCTACGGCAAAGTAGCGGCTCTCAGGATGCGCTATCATCAGTCCGCTCACCGAGGCGTGGGGCCTCATGGCGCCGTTCTCTGTCAGCGTTATGCCCATCTGCGTCATGCCAATCAGCGGGTCTATCAGAAAGTTCACACTCTGGTCGGGCAATGACGGGTAACCTACGGCGGGGCGTATGCCGCGTTGTCTCTCACTGATAATTTCGCTGACAGTTAGTTGTTCGTCTTTTGCGTAGCCCCATATCGTGGTGCGCACTTCCTGGTGCAGCCGGCAGGCGGCAGCTTCTGCCAGTCGGTCGCACAGCGTCTGTGCCATCATGCGCAGATAGGCGTCGTGGTGCCATTGGGCATCGGGGTCGTAGTCCACCATTGTGGCAAACACCCCTACGGTGTCCTCGCCTCCCTGTGCGCCCCACGGTTTCACGAAGTCTGCCAGGCATAGGTTGGGGCCTCCGTCGGTGGGGTGCTGCTGCCTCAGGCAAGGGATGGCCGCTGTCTGTCCGTCATCGGTTGCGAGCACTATATCGTCGCCTTGCGAGCCGGCGCTGAACAGCCCTACGCGCCCTTTGGCTATCGGCCTGTCATCGGCCTCCAGCGTCTGCATCATCTGCATCGCCTCCTCCTTGAGAGTCTGTGCCTCGTTGGATTTGGCGGGCACCTCCCATGCGTGGAAGAAGTATGTCCAGTCGATGTAGGGCAACAGTTCGCGTATGTTATATCTTTGTTCAGTGAGCATGGTTGAATGTTATCTGCCGGGCAGCCTGCAGAGTATCGTCAATGCCGTGGTCGCGGCTATATACCGTTGTTCCGTTGCATATTGTCTGCTCCACCTGCCAGCGGGTCTGCTGTCCCGCATACGGTGTCCATCCGCATTTGCTCAGCACCTCGCCGTCGCTTATGGTGTGCGGCTTGTCCAGATGGCGCACAATCGTTATATCGGCCTTCATGCCCGGGCGGAGGAAACCGCGCCCCTCCACGCCAAACAGCTGTGCGGGGTGGTGGCACATCAGCTCCGCCACCTGCGGTAGGCTCAGCCATCCCTCGTCAGCCAGCTGCAGCATCATAACCAGCGAGAACTGCACTGACGGCATCCCGGAGGCAGCCTTGAACACGCCCCCCTGTTTGTCTGCCGGCAGATGGGGAGCATGGTCTGTGGCTATGCAGTGGATTCTGCCGTCGGCCAGAGCTTGGCGCAGGGCCAGCCTGTCGGACTCAGACTTGATAGCTGGGTTACACTTTATTCGCCCTCCCAGCAGGGCGTAGTCCTTATCGCAGAATGTGAGGTAGCTCACGCATGTCTCGGCCTTCACGTTGCCTCGCGACAGGGTAATGAGAGGAATCTCCCTCCCCGTTGACACGTGTGCCACCAGCAACTGCGTACCGTGCTTCTCTGCCAGAGCGACAGCCTTGCGTGTGGAGCTGAGACAGACCTCCTCGTTTCTTATGACGGGGTGCCATTCCACTCCTGCCTCGCGGCCGTGTTCCTTGATTATGCGCTCCGTATTGCGGGCTATCATGGCAGAGTCCTCGCAGTGGGCCACTACGGGCAGGCCTCTCTCTGCTGCCATGGCAAAGATGTCGTCAAGCGTCTTGTCGTCGTCCACCAGCATGTTTCCGGTCGATGCGCCCATGAATAACTTGATGCCAGGCACCAGCGTAGTGTCGGCAGCCATCAGTTCGTGGGCATTGTCGTTGGTGGCACCGATAAAGCAAGCGTAGTTGATAAGACTCTTTCGTGCCGCCAGCGCCAGTTTGTCGCGCAGCGCATCAGAGGTCGTGGTCTGCGGCTTAGTGTTCGGCATGTCAAAGAACGATGTCACCCCTCCTGCAGCTGCGGCGCGGCTCTCACTCTCTATGTCACCCTTGTCCGTCAGTCCCGGCTCGCGGAAGTGCACGTGCTCGTCAATCACTCCTGGCAGGATGAACACGTCTGTGGACCTCGTGGTGTCTTTCGTCTCCACGACATCCACAATCGAGTCTCCTTCAATCGTAATTCTGCCCTCGAATACGCGACCTTCATTGACAATATTTCCGCTGATGATTCTCATAGCCGTGAGTCGTGAGTCTGGTTACTGTTCTAGTTATTTTAGAAGTTAAGGAGTTAGAGAAGTTAAGCCGATACTCGTTTTTAGAATTAAAAAA
>JAGCYL010000100.1 GCA_017960825.1 Bacteroidaceae bacterium
GATAAGACACATCAAGTCAATAATTATTAGGACTAACAAAATAAAGTCAACAATTATCAGTTATTAATCACAAACCAGAGTCAACCTAAATCAGGAAAGGACAGAGAAAGTTGATAGTTTATAGTTTATAGAGACAGACCCCCTCGGCCTTACGGGATAAACAACGCAAGAGGGGTGTATTTTTGTATTTATGTACATTTATTATATAGGGTGTGCAAAAATTTTCGTAACTTTGCAGACCAATAAAAGTATTAAAGAATTGAAGAAATAAAAAAATAAATAGTCAAACATGATAGATTGTCAAATGAAAAAGCTTTTCTTACTCTTTCTTATCGCCTGGTGCCTGTCGATAACGGGTAATGCCCAGAAGGCGGTTAACGTAACTACGCCCGGCACCCTGGCCTCGCTCATCCTGTCGCAGGAAGCTGACTTCACCGTGACGGGCACCATCAACGGCACTGATGCCAAGTATCTGCGCGAGCAGGTCAGCGCGGGGCGCATCACGTCGCTCAACCTCGCCGACGTGCGCATAGTGGCGGGCGGCTCTGCCTACTACGAGAACTATACCACTAAGGACGACGTGGTGCCCGAACGATGGATGCAGAACTGCCCGTCGCTCACCCATGTGGTGCTGCCTTCCTCCGCCAAGGAGGTGGGGGCGTGGGCCTTCAGCAGCACTAACCTCAAGGGCAAGCTGGTCATCCCCGACGGGGTGAGCAAGCTGGGCGACGATGCGTTCTCCTACAACAGCAAGCTCGACACGGTGGTGCTGGGCAGCCATACGGCTACGCTGAGCAGGGGCGCGTTCTACAGCACGGGCGTGAAGCACGTGATGGCCAGGCGCATGGTGCCGCCCTCCACTTCCGACTATCTCTTTTCGAGCAACCCCACGGTGCACGTCTATACCGCGGTGGTGGACGACTACAAGGATACGGGCTGGAAAAGCTACGGCACCATCGTGGGTGGACTGGAGGACTTCTATCCGCTGGGCGACGACCCCACGGTGGCGGTCAACGGCCTCAGGGAGCAGTTCTTTGAGGACGCTGCCTGCACCACCCTCAAGGCCGAATACCAGGCCATGAGCGACGAGGAGCTGACGGAGGCGCTGACCACGGCGGGGATGCCTGAGTTTATGGCTGGCATAGCCCTGAAGCTGAAGAACGACAGCTGGGCTGACTACGAGAAGGACTTCCGCATACACAGCTACTGCGCCTACAGCGACGCCAAATACTGGAACAACAAACTGAGCATCCGCTCGGCCTCCTTCATGGGCAACCCCACCGGCGTATATGCCAAGGCAAGCGGTGACCAGATTTACGTGTTTGTGGACGACGACGTGAGCGAGGGCGCTACGCTCTACATCGTGGGCATGGCAGTGGATAAGATGGTGGGCAGCGCCAAGGCCGGCCAGAGGCTGAAGAAGGGCCTCAACGTGGTGGACGGCGATGCGGGCTGCTACTACTATATCCTCTATACCGCCGACACCAAGGCTATGACCAAGAGGGTGAGCGAATGGCCCGACATCAAGATTCACATCGAGGGTGGCGTGGCTGACGGCTACTTCGACGCTGCGCGCCACACTGACGCCGACTACAAGAAACTGCTCAAGGCTGCCACTTATTCCACCTTCGTGGTGAAGGGCAAGCACTCAGTGATGAACCTCAGGACTTCTATATTCAAGTCGCACTACCCGAATGCCATCCTGAAGAGCAGCGCTACGCTCGACAGCATATCGGTGTGGGAGAAGGAATTCTTCGGCATCTGCGAGGACGTGGCCAACGGTCTGAAGGCAGGGGCGCCCTGGTATCTGAGCGGCGGCGACGCCTTCTACCCGGGCTTCTTCAACAATCCCACATATGTGGACAACGACTCGCCGACTGCCTATGCCCATGCCAATGAGTTCGGCATCCACCTCAGCAAAGACGCATCGCAGATATGCGTGAATCCCTATGTCTCGAGCTACGACGAGGGCGGCACTGCCCATGAGTTCGGCCACCAGCTGCAGGACGTTATCAACCTGGAGGGAACCACGGAGGGCAGCAACGACCTCTTCGCCAACGTGGTGAGATACCTGATGGGCCACAGGGCATCCACAGGGCGCCCGCTGAGCAGGACCATGTATGAGTTCGGCCACAAGGTGCCGTTCTACTGGAGAGGGCCCGACTACGGATTCCTGCGTATGTTCTACACCCTATACCTATACTATCATCTGGCGCGAAACAACACGGCTTTCTACCCCGAGCTGTTTAAGGCCCTGCGTAGCGACAAGCTATCGACCTACGGCTCCAACACCAACAGCTCCGGACTGAAGTTTGTGCGCAAGGTGTGCGACGTGGCACAGGAAGACCTGACCGACTTCTTCACCGCCTTCGGTTTCTTTGAGCCCGCCACACGCCGCTACCTCGAGTGCTACGGCGACCACTACGTCACCAACAGGCAGGCGGACATCAACACTACCAAGACGTTGATTTCCCGATACCCCGTCAAGAACCGCGAGATTCTGTTTGTGGAGGACCGCGTGGACTATGTGCCCAGCAACGGCCTTATCATAGGGGCAGGGCAGCACCGCTCGTACCGCGACGGTGAGAAGGTGGGACAGTGCGGCGACGTGGGACAGTTTACCGACTTTACGCCTGAAACTACCGTGGCACCCGGCGACTATACATATATGCAGTCTGACACCATCTATGCCCTCCACGGTGAGGGCGGACTGGGATTCCTGTTGCTCGATGCCGACGACCAACTGGTGTTTGCCTCCAATGCCAAGCACTTCTTCATGCCCGCCGGCGTAAGCACCGACTTCACCATGTATTCAGTCGGCTCCGACGGCGCCCTGCGCGAGATACCCAAGGCTGGCTACGGCACGCAGTTCGTGGACCAGACGACTGCCGGATACCTCGCCGACTCGCTCACCGACAACGTGATAAAGGCCGTGGTCAGCGGCAAGATAAACAGCAATGACGTCAAGGAGCTACGGCGCCTGGTGCAAGAGTGTGACCTTATGTCGGTGGACCTGCAGGACGCCAAGATGGTCATCGGCGGCACAGCGTACTACAACGGCCACAAACTGGCATCCAACACGGTGGGCGACTATATGTTCTACAACTGCTACAACCTCCTCAGCGTATGCCTGCCGGAGAGCGCCACCAAGATTGGCTCCAACGCCTTTGCTGGCAGCGGACTGCTACAGGTCACCATACCCGACAACATAAGCTCCGTCGGCGGCGATGCCTTTGCATATTGCATCAATCTTAAGCGCGCCGTCATCGGCAGCGGTGTGAAGAGTATGCAGCAGGGCGTGTTCTATAGCTGCGACGAGCTGCAGGATGTATATGTCAAGGCAACCACGCCGCCCACTCTCGGCGCATGGATGTTCTCAACCAAGAAGCAGCGCGTCATCCATGTGTATAAGAGCGCACTGGAGGCCTACAAGAGCTCCGACTGGGCAAATGCGGACTATGGCATCCTTGTAGGCGACCTCGAGGACTACGAAGACATCATCTCCGGAATAGAGGAAATTGCCGTAAATGAGAATGGCCAAGACTCAATGGTCAACGGCCAGCGGTCAACAGTCAACGGCCAGGTTTACGACCTCTCCGGTAAGCCTGTTACCACTCCTGAGAAGGGAGGCATCTATATTATCAACGGGAAAATCATAAAGAAATGAAAAAGTTTTTCTTACTCTTCCTAATTGTCAATTGCCAATTGTCAATTGTCAATGCACAAAAAGTGGTTAACGTAACCACGCCCGGCACCCTCGCCTCGCTCATCCTGTCGCAGGAAGCTGACTTCACCGTGACGGGCACCATCAACGGCTCTGACGCCAAGTATCTGCGCGAGCAGGTCAGCGCGGGGCGCATCACGTCGCTCAACCTCGCCGACGTGCGCATAGTGGCGGGCGGCGAACCCTACTACGAGAACTACACCACCGAGAACGACGTGGTGCCGCAGTACTGGATGACGGATTGCTCTGCGCTCACCCACGTGGTGCTGCCCTCCTCCGCCAAGGAGGTGGGCACGAAAGCCTTTAGCAGTTCGGGCCTCAAAGGCAAGCTGGTCATTCCTGACAAAGTGAAGACAGTGGGTTTTGATGCCTTTGCATACATTAGCAAGCTCGACACCGTGGTGCTGGGCGCCAGCGTGGCCCGACTGCAGCAGGGCGTGTTCTACAGCTCTGCCGTGAAGCATGTCTATATAAAGTGCGGCACTCCCCCGACCTTCGCCAACTATCTTCTGTCGGGCAACCCGACGATTCACGTCTTCTCCGCAGTGGTGGACGACTATAAGGCAACGGGCTGGGCAGCCTACGGCACCATCGTGGGCGGACTGGAGGACATCTATTCACCGACCGATGACCCCCTGGTGGCAGTCAACAGTCTCAGGGAGCAGTTCTTTGAGGACGCTGCCTGCACCACCCTCAAGGCCGAGTACCAGGCCATGAGCGACGAGGAGCTGACCACGGCGCTGACCACGGCGGGGATGCCTGAGTTTATGACAGGCATATCCCTGAAGCTGAAGAACGACAGCTGGGCTCCCTATGAGAAGGACTTCCGCATACATAGCTACAACGCCTACAGCGACGCCAGGTATTGGAACGACAAGATGAAGGCCACAGGCGGCTCCTATATGGGCAACCCCACCGGTATTCTCACTCAGGGCAACGACGAACTATATGTCTTTGTGGACAGCGACACACCCGGCGATGCTACCCTCTACCTGGCCGGCTGCGTAGATAATTCCCTGATTACTAACGCCGAAACGGGCTATAAACTGAAGAAGGGACTCAACATCTTGGACGGCGTGACCGACGCGCTCTACTACGTAGTCTATACCGCCGACACAAGGGCGATGACCAAGACGCTTGACCAATGGCCCGACATCAAGATTCACATTGAGGGCGGCGTGGTAAACGGATACTACGATGTGGCACGCCACAGCGACGCCGACTACAAAGCCATCCTCAGTGCCGCACCCTACCGCCGCTTCACGGTGAAAGGCAAGCACTCCTTATTTAATTTTAAGACTTCATCATATAAGAATGTGTGGCCCGTCTCCATTGACAATAGCATATCGTGGTATGACAGCCTCACCGTATGGCACAAAGACCTGATGGGCTACACGCTGGACACCTACGAAGGGCGACGCGACTTCCCGCCATATAATGTAAAGGGCGGCGAAGCCATCTTCCCCCTCTATTACAACAACCCTAACTTCGCCATTGAGGGCGAACAGTCAGACGCAGGATGGGCTAACTCCACCTCCTACAGGACCTCATACAACTCGGTGGACTGCATCCGCTCGTCGTTCAGGATTACCGAAAACATCGATGACTGGTGCGCCAACCACGAGTGTGGCCACAATGACCAGCATGCTATCAATCTGGAGGGCGGCACCGAGGTATCCAACAACTTGTTTGCCAACGCAGTGCGCTTCATCGACGGACTGGTCACCTCCAACGGCTCGGCGGTGAGCACGATGATGACTGACTTTGCGTACCATACACCTTACTTCATAAGGAACGTGAACACGCAGCTCAGGATGTACTATCAGCTGTATCTCTACTATCATCAGGCACGCAAGAACACGGCTTTCTACCCCACCCTGTTCCGAGAACTGCGGGAAGACCCGCTGGACAGGTGGGGCGACTCCTACAACAGTTCGCTCAAGTTTGTCCGCAAGGTGTGCGAGGTGGCGCAGGAAGACCTGACCGACTTCTTCACAGCGTGGGGATTCTTTGAGCCGTTCACTAATCTGGCCGTAGAAGACTACGGTGCACACACCATGACCGTAAAGCAGGCCGACATCAACCGCACCCTGGCTGAGATAAGCAAATATCCCGTCAAGAACCGCGAGATTATGTTTGTGGAAGACAGGGCTGACTATGTCCTCGCCACTGACATGCTCCTCGACAAGGCAGGCGAAAAGCGCCGCGACTCTGAGCTGGTAGGCCTTTGCGGCGAGCTGGGACAGTACACCGACTTCCTGCCTGATGCCGAGGTGAAGGCAGGCAACTACACCTATCTGCAGTCTGATTCACTCTACCACGTTGAGGGCGAGGGCGGCATCGGCATATTGGTGCTCGACAACAAAGACGGCAAGATGGTCTATGGCTCCAATGCCAAGACATTCTGCATACCTTCGTGCGTTACCCGCGACTTCACCATGTATTCCCTCGACTCCGACGGCACGATGCGCGAGATACCCAAGGCTGGCTACGGCACGCAATTCGTAACTCAAGAAAAAGCCGGATTCCTCGCTGATTCGCTCACCGATAATGTGATGAGGGCCGTGGTAGGCGGCAAAATCAACAGTTCCGACTTCAAGGAGCTGCGCCGACTGACACAAGAGTGCAACCTAATCTCCATTGACTTGCAGGACGCAAAGATTACCCCAGGCGGCAAGTCATACTACGACGGCCACACGGTAACTACCAATACGGTGGGCGACTTTGCGTTCTATTACTGCAAGAAACTCATTTCCATAAGTCTGCCGGAGACCGCCACCAAGATTGGCTCCAACACCTTTGCACGCAGCGGACTGCACGAGGTATTCATTCCTGACAATGTAGCTACCATTGGCAGCGATGCCTTTGCGTACTGCGATGACCTCAAGCGTGTCATCATCGGTAGCGGGGCAAAGACCATGCAGCAGGGCGTGTTCTACAGCTCGAATGTAAAAGACGCCTATGTCAAGGCCGTCAATCCGCCCACAGTCAACAACTACCTCTTCTCTTCCAAGCCCACCATCCATGTACCCGCAAGCTCAGTGGAGGCGTACAAAGCCTCGCGCTGGGCAGAGTTCGGCACTATCGTGGGCGACCTTGAGGACTACGAGGATCTTATCTCTGGAATAGAGGAAGTTAGGAATGAGGTTTTAGAAATGAGGAATGAGGAATCAGGACTGAGGAATCATAGCAGTCAATGCTACGACCTCCAGGGGCATCCTGTGACAAACCTTCAGCCCAGCACAGTATATGTGTGCAATGGCAAGAAATTTGTGACAAGATAAACGATGAGATAAGTTGACGAACCTACAAGATAATCCCCCGCCCTGCCATTACGCAGTGCGGGGGATTCTTATTTAATCTGCTGACTGATTAGTCGAGGTTTGCCAGCTTATTATCTGAACCGAGCACATCCACAATCTTGTGCTCATAGAGCTTCTGCATATTGTCACGGGCAGGACCGAGATACTTGCGCGGGTCAAACTCTCCGGGCTTCTCTGCAAAGACCTTACGTACAGCGGCGGTCATTGCCAGACGGCTGTCAGAGTCGATGTTAATCTTGCACACTGCGCTCTTGGCTGCCTTGCGAAGCTGCTCCTCGGGAATACCTACAGCGTTAGGCAACTTGCCTCCATACTGGTTGATGGTGTCAACCTCCTCCTGGGGTACGGAGCTGGAGCCGTGGAGCTCAATGGGGAAGCCTGGCAGTTTCTCCATCACTGCGTCGAGCACGTCAAAGGCCAGTGGCGGAGGCACGAGACGGCCAGTCTGCGGGTCACGGGTGCACTGCTCGGGAGTAAACTTGTAAGCGCCATGGCTGGTGCCGATAGAGATAGCCAAGGAGTCGCAACCTGTGCGGGTAGCAAAGTCGATAACCTCTTCGGGCTTAGTATAGTGGCTCTCAGCGTGGCTTACCTCGTCCTCTACTCCGGCAAGCACGCCAAGCTCTCCCTCTACTGTTACGTCAAACTGATGTGCATAGTCCACCACCTTCTTGGTGAGGGCTACATTCTCCTCGTAAGGAAGGCCGGAGCCGTCTATCATCACTGAGCTGAAGCCCATGTCGATGCAGCTCTTGCAGGTCTCAAAGGTATCACCGTGGTCAAGGTGCAGGGCTATCTCGGGATGATTGCAGCCAAGCTCCTTAGCGTACTCTACGGCTCCCTCTGCCATGTAGCGCAGCAGGGTCTGGTTGGCATACTGACGGGCTCCCTTGCTTACCTGAAGGATAACGGGGCTCTTCTTGGTAGCAGCTGCCTTGATGATAGCCTGCAGTTGCTCCATGTTGTTGAAATTGAAGGCGGGGATTGCGTAACCGCCGTTAATGGCTCGCTTAAACATCTCACGCGTGTTAACGAGGCCGAGTTTCTTGTAATCAATCATAGTGTTATGGTTTTTTGAAAAATGGAAAAACTGAAGAATGGAAAATTTGAAAAATATTTGAAGTTTGAGATATAAATTAAAGATTTTCTACTGTTGTCGCAAATTTAGTCATATTGTCCGAAAGACAAGGATTTATGGCGTACAATGTTCAGTGTTCAATGTTCAATGTTCAATCAATTGAAATTTGCATGTTGCATATACAGCGTTATTCTGCGTCAAAACTGGGATAGACGCTAAGCGTACGGCTTACCTTATTATATATCCATAGCACCCTGTGGGTGAACTCGCCACCGGAGCAGGTGCCGCCGCAGTAGTAAGTGTTGTTGTCACCAAGATAACCTTTGCGCAAGGTACCGCAGATAGCATTGCGCGCCCCGATAACCTCCGCCCCCATCATGGCTGCTGCCAGAGGGCCTTCCACGGCATCGCCCTCAAAGCCCACAAGGCTCCAGTAGTCGGTGCAGATATCCTTGCCCACATTCTTGTCATTAAAGATGGCAGCAAGGGGCGTCGTGTTGTCAACCTCTATGTTGGCGCGTGGTTTCTGCTGC
Organism: Bacteroidaceae bacterium; assembly: GCA_017960825.1. Lineage (GTDB taxonomy): Bacteria > Bacteroidota > Bacteroidia > Bacteroidales > Bacteroidaceae > UBA6382. Next base: position 8,659 of record JAGCYL010000100.1, read on the forward strand.
TGCCGACGCTCAAGATTGGCATCGGTTGTGGTATCGCTCTCCCAGCTCACATACCAATCGTCAGCACTGCCGATGAGATGGAGGTAGCACTCGTAGGTCTCCCACTTGGCACTGGGAGTATTACGGACATGCTTATTGTAGGTTACGTCAATCGTGACACTGTTAACCACGGAGATATCGATATCGTCGATATACTGCTGAAATTCAGGGTTCTTGTCAAAAAGGGTCTGCTTGGTATGGATGATGTAGTCCTTTGGCTGATCTGTGCCATAGTAGAGGCATACTTTTGAGTAGATAGTGTCCATACCCTTGGTGGAGCGCTGGCGGTGACACTGGTCCCAGTCTCTTACAAGCTTGATCACGGACTCTTCACTGATGCCGTCATCCTCAGTGATGCCGTTGATAGTGTACTCGTAGTTGCTCTTGGGAGTCTGGTCGTCAGTCTGCCCAGCGGCAGCGGTCTGCTCCACCGGCACTGCAGGCTGCGCCGTACTCTTGTTGCAAGATACTAAAAATGTCATCGCAAATACTGCGGCAATAAGAAGCAAATGTTTCATTTTATTACGTATTTGTTTGAAAAATCAGTTGAAGAAGTTCCACGACAGACCGAGGCGCAGGGTGAAAGGATTGATGGGATAGTGTGGCGCATGGAATGTGGTGCCTCCCTCCTTGGAGTAATTGAAGTGGCTGGCCATGACATAGAAGCGCGTGTGCTTGAGGTGGAAATTGAGATAAGCGCTGAGCACGGGGTGATTGCCCACCTTGATGAGTTCGTCGTCCGGCTGAGTGGCATACTGCCCCAATACTACGCTATAGGTGGGTGCATAATACTTGGTGAAGTAACGCATGTCTATACCAAACTCTGTGTTGAGCACATGGGCGATACGGAACTTAATGTAGAGATTGCTGTATGCCGTGAACGCCGGCAGCGGCAGGACATACTTGTCACTCGTTGTTTGATAGACAAGTGAATTCTCCCAGTTGAATATGCCGAAGCGGAAATTTTTATCAAGACTAAGCACAAGCAGATTGATACTCTTGGATGACTGGCTGACCTGAGTATTGATGGTATTGAGCAGTGTGCCTTGGTCGTTAACTACCTGCTGGGTTGCCGTGGAGAAGTAGGTGTAGTTAGTAATATTGTAGGCATCCGCGCTGAGGCTCAAATCCAGTTTGCGGCTCTGCAGCGTAGCACCGATGCGGTTGGTGAGCTGCTTGTTGAGACTGTTCTCCCACCACAGGTATTTTGATTGGAAATGACGGTAGAAGAACGTAGGCCTGCGGTTCACGCTGGAGGCACGCAGTGCCAGGCTCACGCTGTCACCCAGCAGTGGCACGGTGAGACGGCCCTGCGCTCTCAGTTCATATTCGCCCCAACTCTTGCCATCGCTGGATGTCTGCGCCGTGAGCTGATAATTGAGCAGACGGCTCTGCTCGCGGAATATCTGTGCACCTACGGTTACGCGGTGTTCATTATACTTGTCGCGACCATCCAGCCCCACGAACGAGAAGTTGTTATAATCGTATATGCCGAAGAGTCGGATGCCGGCAGAGAGGTACTTGTTGAGACCCTCGCTAAGCTCCACCGCAAGGTAATTGGAGATAAGCAGATTCTTGGTGTCCTCTTCGGTGGAGTCTCCGGGCAGATAAATATTGGTGTAGTAGTCGCCCAGCGACTGGTTTGCGAGGAACTTCTTAGTGTTAAAGCCAAGCTTGAGGGTGTGTACAAAACTCGTTACGGGCACAAAGACCGTGGTGTCTTTTGGCATCTGGGGCTTAAGCCGCAGCGTTGTATCTACGTCGCTTATCAATATGGCTCCCGCAGGGCGCTCCGGCGCTGTGTTGATGCGCAGTGTGTCATGCCTCACGCTGTCGGTGCGCAGAGTATCATTCTTTATTATTCGTTTGAAACCGAGGCTGTAGCGGTGGGTGAGCTGTGCGCCGTCATAATGCATTTTGTTCCACACACGGTCGTACACGGTAGGAATCTCCCGGGTAGTATATGAGGAAGGAAATTTCTGTGGGTCGGTAACATAGTCATCATTAATGATGCCGCCGTTCTCGCGAGTCTTCAGGTAGTGGGAATAAGCCAGCCAATGGGCCTTGTATCGGTCCTTGACCACAGAGCCATAAAGGCTGAAATTGAAATGGGCTGTAGATTGATTCTCATGGTATCCTCGCCCATAGATGTAATCGATATTAAAGCCCAGCCCCGCATCTTTGTTGACATTGACCGCAAATTTGGCAGTGAGGTGATCCTCACCGTTGTCACTATCGCCGCTCTCATGGTAAGTAATATTGGTGATTGGCGAGTAAGTGTTGGTGAAATGCCAGCCGTCGAGGCTCTTCAAGAAGAAGTCGTAGGGCTGCGCAAAGATAAAATAGTCCATCTCCGGGCGCAGGGTAAACACCTTGGCCAGTCGTGGCGAGCCCAGATTGCCGAGGTTGGCGTAGAATCCTTTCGCACCATCAGTAAAGGCGTTGTTTTGGAATGCATGGTGCAATGTGTCAACCTGCACCGAGTCGGTCAGTCCGCTGCACTCGTCCACTGTCCATACGCGAATGCCTGTCTTGGCCTTAGCACGCTCCTCTTCCTCTGATTGCTTGTCTTTATTGGGATTGGCACCTCCCACGCGACGACCTTGGCTGTCGCGCACCTGCTGCCCCATGACCGGAATCGTCATAAAGGCTGCTAACATTATGATAGCAAAGAGATGCCTCATGATTTTATACTACACTCTTTTTCTTGGTACCAGTGCGAGCCTCGACCACATTGATAACATAGTCGCCCAGTTTCTCACACTCATTGATCAGGTCCATATAGATGGTACCCACAGCATAGGTATATTCGTGATTATTGATGTCGTTGATATTCTGTGACTTCAGTTGATTACGATAGTTGTTGATTTCATTTTCAATATTAAACGTACGGTTAACGTCGTAGGCATCCTTACGTCCGCCAATGAGTCTGTTCATCTGCGAAAGTGCCTGGTCGGTCAGTTCCATCATTTGGTGGATATGCTCATACTGCTTAGTATTAAAATGATCCTGCTTGCCGTTATACTTTCTGGAGATGGTGCGTGCCATATTGAAGCAAGCATCGCCTATACTCTCCAGTTCGCTAATCTCACGCAGCATGGCTCGTATCTTAGCCTTGGTGTCATCACTGAGATGCGCATCACTTACCGAGTCGAGGTAGTTGGCTATCTCCAGCTCCATCTTGTCGCTGATACCCTCATATTTCTCTATGCGCGTAAAGAGCTTGTTGAAGGTAGCGCCATTGTTACCTTTGCTGTTGGACGTGCTCGACGACAGCTGCAACAGATCTCTCACCATATTAAACATACGCTGCATACGCTCGGCGAAGGACTCAATCTCTTTCTGCGCCTCCAGCACCGACAGTTCGGGGGTCTTCATCAGTCCGGCGGTGATGAAATGCAGACGGAACTCGTCTTCCACTTCCATCTTCTTAGGTTTGATTACCCAGCACACCAGGCGCTCTATCTGTGGTATAAACCATATCAGAATCATCGTGTTGACCAGGTTGAAGCTTGTGTGGAAGGCAGCAAGCACAAAGCTCAGTTTGGCAGCGTTGGCAAGGAAGGTGGCAGAGTCCACCGTGTCTTTAGTGAGGCTCACATCGTAGCCTACCCACCCGCACACCATATCTATAAACGGACGGAACACGAAGAGAATCCATATCACTCCAAACACGTTAAACAGCATATGCGACAATGCAGCCCTACGCGCCTGAGTATTGGCCGACAAGGCTGCCAGGTTGGAGGTAATGGTAGTGCCGATATTCTCGCCCATCACCAGTGCGATACCCTGATAGATTGGCAATGCGCCACTCGAGCAGAGAATCATCGTGATAGCCATCACTGCAGCAGATGACTGCACACAGAACGTGAGCACTCCACCCAGCAGCAGGAAAAGCAACGTCGTCCAGAAAGAGTTAGGGTCAAAGGAAGCAAAGAAGTCGAGCACCGCCTGATTCTCCCCAAGCCGCATATCCTGACCGGTAGCTCTCAATATAGCCAAGGCAAACACCAAGAACGCAAGGCCAAAGAGGAAGTCGCCGATATATCGGAACCTCTTTTGATATATCAGAATAATACCCACAAAGAAGGCAACGAACGACAGATTGCTCACGTTGAAGGACATACCAGCCGACATAATCCATGCCGTAAGCGTGGTGCCGATATTGGCGCCCATAATCACCGAGATAGCTTGCGCCAGGGTGAGCAGACCCGCATTAACAAACGAGACGGTCATCACTGTAGTAGCCGTTGACGACTGCACAGCAGCTGTCACAGACATACCCGTCAGGGCACCGGTAAATCGGTTAGTGGTCATTGCGCCAAGCACGTGACGCAGTTGTGGACCGGCCATCTTTTGCAGGGCTTCACTCATAGACTTCATACCAAACATCAGCAGAGCCAGTGAGCCAAGCAGCTTAAAAGTAACAGTTAACATTTATGAATTAGAAGTTTAAGAGTTTCAAAAGTTTATAGTGTATAGTTTATATTTGATAGTGTGATTTTAAGAAGTTATAGAAGTTAAGAAGTTAAGTAGTTAAGCCGAAAGCCGAGAGAGGGGTCTGTTTCTATAAACTATCAACTATAAACTATCAACTTTATCTTCCCCTTTAGGGGGAAGATCTGTTAGTCTTTTTTACTTAATCAGATTACCCAGGATATCACGTGTCAGCTCTCTGGTGACCGTGCGCGTAGCAGCCGAGGTAGCGTTTTTGGCCACCCTACCACCCACAGAGGTGCGCGACTTGGTCTTCTTGCCCGTGATGGCGTCAGACACGAATGTGCCGGCAATAGTGGCGAACACACCCGTGATGGCAGTGATGATAGCCTTGAGCACCTTGGAGAAGATATTCTTTTTCTTGCCCGTGCTCTGGGCGTCTTTCTTTCCCTCCTCGGCGGTCTGCTGCTTAGCGGCAGCCTCCTCTTCGCTCTGCGCCAGCAGCACCTCGAAGGCACTCTCGCGGTCAATAGGAGTATCGTACTTTCCATATACTCGGCTCTGCCTTATGATATCCGCACGCTGTCCCTCGCTGATGGCACCAATTTGGCTTAGTGGGAAGAGCACCTTGGCCCTCTCTACAACAGACGGAGCACCCTTTTCGTCAAGGAAGCTGACGAGAGCCTCACCCGTCTCAAGGTTCATGATGGCCTCATCGGTCTTAAATGACGGATTGGAACGGAAAGTGTCAGCAGCAGTCTTCACCGCACGCTGATCCTTGGGAGTATAGGCGCGCAGGGCATGCTGCACACGGTTGCCGAGCTGGCCGAGTATATTCTCAGGGATGTCTGATGGGCTCTGCGTGATGAAATAGATGCCCACGCCTTTGGAGCGGATAAGGCGAATCACCTGCTCTATCTTGTCGGTCAGCGCCTTGGTGGTGTCCTCGAAGAGCATGTGCGCCTCGTCGAAGAAGAATATCAGCTTCGGGTACTCCAAGTCGCCCACCTCCGGCAGACGGCTGTATAGGTCACTCAGCAGCCACAGCAGGAAAGAGCTGTACAGCTTGGGCTGCATCATCAGTTTGTCGGCAGCCAGCACACTCATCACGCCCTTGCCGCCCTCAGTCTGCAGCAGGTCGAAGATGTCGAAAGCCTGTTCGCCGAGGAATTGGTTGCCGCCCTGATTCTCCAGCACCAGGATAGCCCTCTGTATGGCGCCCACCGTTGGGGTGGCTATATTGCCATAGGAAGTAAACTGCTTCGCATTCTTCAGCACATACTCGAGCATGGAGCGCAGGTCCTTGATGTCAATCAGCAGCAGACCGCGCTCGTCAGCTATGCGGAACACGATATTGAGCACGCCCTCCTGAGTCTCGTTAAGGCCAAGCATACGGCTGAGCAACTGCGGCCCCATCTGCGATACCGTAGCACGCATGGGGTGGCCTTGCTCACCGAAAACATCGTAGAACCTGACGGGGCATCCCGCAAACTGAGGATTCTCAATGCCAAATTCAGGCATCCTCTTCTCTATAAAACCCGAAAGACGGCCCGCCTGGCTAATGCCGCTGAGGTCGCCCTTCATGTCTGCCATAAAGCATGGTACGCCTACCTGACAGAAACTCTCCGCAATCACCTGGAGGCTCACGGTCTTACCCGTACCTGTGGCTCCTGCTATTAAACCATGGCGATTAGCCATATTGCCGAGGATACTCAGCGCCCCCTTTTCGCTGTGGGCGATGTAGAGGCCGTGTTCATTGTCGTACATAACTATACTAAATTAGGAGTGAGGAATTAGGAATACAGAATGTATAATGTATTTCGCTTGCGAAGTTACAAAAAAAATTTGGCTTCTGCAACCTGAAAGCCAAATATTTTTCAAAAAATATTGGCGGTCACCCATAAAGGCGACCGCCAGTATTATGCATAGCATAAAAATGCTTCACGGTTATTGCTTGTCCGTATCGGGAGCTTCATCAATCAGTTCCATAAACTGGTCAAGCTTCGGAGTGATGATGATCTGTGTGCGACGGTTGCGCTGGCGCCCCACCTCGGTGTCGTTGGTGGCAATAGGATTATACTCGCCACGGCCTGCAGCGCTGAGACGCTTGGGATCTACGCCGTACTTGTTCTGCAGAGCCTGTACGACAGACGATGCACGCAGAGCGCTGAGGTCCCAGTTGTTGCGGATATTCGTGCGGTTGATAGGCACGTTGTCGGTATTGCCCTCGATGAGCACCTCATAGTCTTTGTAGTCGGTGATAATCTTGGCAATCTTACTGAGCGTCTGTCCGGCGCGGTCGTTGATTTCGTAGCTTCCCGACTTGTAGAGCATATTGTCAGCCAGCGAGATATACACCACACCCTTCAAAACCTTAATGTCCACCTCGCTCAACTCGTCGCGGCTCAGCGAGCGGGTAAGCTTGTTAGTCAGAGCCAGATTGAGCGAGTCGCTCTTGCTCTTCACTTCCACCAGGTGTTTGATATAAGCATTCGAAGCGTTTATCTCGTCCACAAGTTTGGAAATGTTGATACTGCTCTGGTTGTTCTGGTTAAGGCTGCTGTTGAGTGAGTTGTTCAATTTATCGTACATATCCTTCAACTCAGCATTGCGGCGCCTCTCCTCGTCAAGCATCTTGTCGAGGCTCTTCACCTCTGCCTGCGCACCGGCCAGCTCTGCCATAGTCCTGGAGTGCTGGCTCTGCAGCGATGCGAGCTCACTCTGCACCGTAGCATAGTCTTTCTGCAGATTTACAAACTGCTTCTTGCTAACACAACTGGTAAACACGATTGCCACTACCAGCAGCTTGGCTGCTGCAGCGGCTGTAATGAATGTAATTGATTTCTTCATAATATAAGCCTTTGAGGTTTCGGCAGCGAAAATAGTGATAATCGCAGTTGCCGCCAAGAAAGGTCAGGGGTAATTGGCTATAGGTTATAGATTTTTAAGAACCATGGAGCCGCAATTCGCCTTTTTTAAGAATCGGGGCTGTGGCGCTTAAGGACTTTTCACTTCTTTGGCATGAGCATCAACTTGAGCGGAATGCTGTGCGTCATCTTCACTGCTTCGCCGTTGCGCCTGCCGGGACGCCATGGCGGCATATGCCTCACGATATCCACCGCACATTCGTCGAGTATCTCGTTTTTGCTGCTCTTGCTTACCCACGCATCAGAGATATATCCGTCTTCCTCCACCATAAGGTCTACCACCACGGTACCTTGCATCTTGCGGGGCACAGTGATTCTGTCCATCTCTGCCTTGATGAATTCGTTGAGGGCGTTCTCTCCACCGGTGAATCTTGGCTTTGCCTCTGCTGCCGTTACCAGCTTTACCAGGTCGGAACCGTCAATGGCGGGGCCCATGTATCCGCGTGTCTCATCGATAATCGTCTCTATCGACACGGGCAGAGCCTGGTGGAAAGCTGCTGCAGGGTTGCCGTTCATGCTCAGTGTGCCCACACCGCCGTAGATGGAGGCGCTGAAGTAGGCCTTCTGCTCTTCGCCCTTGAAGAACGCCACTGCATCGGCGGTGCCGCCGCATATGAGCGACTCTTCGCTCGGCTTCACCATCTTGATGTTCTGCGAGGCCAGCGTAGCCTTAGCCTTGTCTAAGATCTCCTGCGAGCTGGGAAACTCGGCGTGCAGCAACATGTTGCCATAGCTATACACGCGCACCCGGATGCTGTCCTTATCGATGCCGATGTGGTAGCTGCGGTGGTGCTCGGGCGGCGTACTGCTGTCGGTGAAGTCATAACTGATGAGTGTCGTCTCATCCCAGTCCTGCTGGGAGATGGTGCGCTCCTGCGCACAACTGAAAATGCCAAACATAGTAGTAAGCATTAAAGGGATAATCACATACTTTCTCATGGTATTTAAGGTTTATGGGTTTGTATAAATAGTGACGCTGGAATCGTCATGATGGCTTACCGAAACAGTGACGTTTACAGTGCCGCAATGACTAAATTGACCAGGGCCCACATCGTATGTGTCACCATCGCCACGCTTAGCATAGATAGGGTAGCCTCCGCTGATAGTAATATCGCCGCAATCCCCTGCCGAACTGCCACCGATACCTGCGGCATGTTCCCCGCCTTCGGCATCAACATAACCAGCGCTTATAGTAATATTGCCGCATCTTGCCTGATCGCCGGCACCGATACCTGCAGCAGAAAATCCACCATCGGCAGTGACAGAGGCTCCGCTGATGGTAATATTGCCACAAGCTCCTTTATTGCCACCACCGACGCCTGCACCACGATCTCCGCCCAAGGCAAAGACAGAGCCTTTGCTGAGAATAATATCGCCGCAAGTTCCATTTGAACCGCCACCGATACCTGCTCCGTTTTCTCCCCCCTCGACAAGCAAACCGCCTCCGGTGATGGTAATATTGCCACAATTTCCATTTTCACCGGCACCGATACCTGCGCCATATTTTCCGCCATAAATTTCAATCTCGCTATAGTCTCCTCCGCTGATGGTAATATTACCGCAATTTGCTTCACTACTGCCACCGATACCTGCACCGTATTCTCCACCATAAATTTCGATATAGCCTCCTCCGCTGATGGCTATGTCACCGCAACTTCCATTTCTGCCAGCACCGATACCTGCACCAGATTCTCCGCCCCGGGCAATGACAGTACCGCCAGTTATGGTAATATTGTCGCAAGTAGTATTGCTACCCGAAACTGTATAGCCACCTCCAATGCCTGCAGCATTCTCTCCGCCATTAGCAATGACAGTGCCACCCTTTATGGTTATGTTACTGAAGTGATATGAAGTGCCACCATTTCCGCCACCAATACCTGCGCTAAATCGTCCGCCATTAGCAGTGATGTTGCCACTCTCAATAATAACACTTCCTTGTCCTCCAATGGCGGGAGCACTAGTGGCCGTTGCCGTTACGCTACCAGTACCCTTGATAGTAAGCGTTGCATCCTCGGTTATTCTTATTGTAGGACGGGAATTGCTAGAAAGGATATTTGTACCCTCGAGGATTAACGTGTTGATTCCTCTGAAGTCAAGAGTAGGATATATACTACTAACTGCAATGTTAGCGTTCCTAAGTGTGATAGTTGCTCCTGTAGGAATCTCTATTCTCCCCCCGTTTGATGTCGTACCTGTAATGACCGCGCCATCCCTAACTATATATCTTCCAGAAATAGTAGAAAGGTCTAACGTACCTGCGAATGAAACTGCCTTGCTGTATGTCTGCCCTGGTTCGAAGTTGGCTTTGGTGGCAGAGAGAGTTACTGTTTCAGTCGTCGAACCACTCTCGCAGACCAATGTCTGCTCGCCCGATAGCGCCCCTGCCGGCACAGTCATATACACGAGACTTTCGCCTCCAGTTCCTACTGTAAACGAAGCCCTGGCTATCTCTGTATTGCCGCTCTTGTAGGTCAGCGTGGCAGAGGCATTCTCCGGCACAACCATAGGGGCAACAACACGGAATTTCAGCATCGACACATTCACGCCAAACGCAACGTTGAGGTTCGAGCCGTCGCCATAGGTGGTCGTGCCGCTATATACGTTGCACTTGGCAGCCCCCGCCATCGTTCCGTCCTGCGCTAGGAGGGCAGCGTCGCTGTATACCAGCTCGCCGTCACCGTCGATAGTCAGAGCTGAAGCGTTGTTCTGGTCCTTCACATAGCAGCTCAACACGCTCGTAGCCTTGGGCGTGCCTAATATGCTACCCGTGAATGTGGCTGAAGCGGTGCCTGCGCCGGCACTCAGTGTGAGGGTGTTCACGTGGCCATTATACACCACGTATATCTGGTCGCCAGCCTCCCAAGTGGCACTGATATTGTTGCCTGTCTCTTCGTAAGCCACCTTTTGCTTGGGAGCAGGGCTGCCGTAGCTTGCCTTGATGGTGATGGGAGTCAGCACCTCGTCAGGTGAAAGTGAGTCGCTATCGCTGCTGCACGCTGTGTTCATGACTAATGCCAGCAGAAGCAGCATGGTCGGGATGATATATCTTTTCATTGTCCTGATTATTTATTTGTTTATTGCTTATTATTCGTTATTCCCAGGCACTATCGCCATTGTCTGTCCAGCCGCCAAAGGTGCTGCCACCCTCCGGCTCCCAGTTATGAGACCAAGCGTCTTTGCTGTTGTCCCTCCAGGAATTGCCCAGCATGCTGCCGAACATCCTGTCATTGCTGCCCATCAGCATCCCCGATTGACGGATTGCTATGATGCATAGCGACGGTTCGATATAATCTCTCTTTTGCATAATTATTTATGATTATGATTAACTCTTATTATTTACGGTTGCAAATTTACATATTTATTTTAATAAGAGTATAATTTCATAAGATAAATTTCAAATATCAACACCGAAGGGGTCGCGAGCGGCTTGCCAGTGGTCGCGCAGCGGTCTGGCGCTAAAGAGCCGCGAGAGCGAAGCGGCAATGTTCAATGTTCAATGCTTAATGTTCAATGTTTCAAACATCTTTCTATAGTACTCGGCCTTTTCCTCCAGCCTCATGGGGTAGGCGCGGCTGGATGACGGCAAGCGCCAGAGCTCAAGTCCTCCGGTCTCTATGCACTCCCCCATGCGTGGCGCCTCAGCTATGCCGAAATAGTCGCAGAGCGTGTCGGCAGCCTTCTGCCCTGTTACCGCGATGGCCCTAAGCTTGGGAGCGCGACTTATCAGCGCCCTGATGTCTGTCTGCTCCACCACCTCCAGGAATTTGTCGGAGGCGTTGTCCTTCAGGCGCCTCACCGCCTCACTGGTGTCGTAGTAACCCAGATGCTGCTCACCCACAAGTCGCAGCACTCGGTCCATGCGATAGGTCTTGGCTCCCGTGTCCACCAGGTAGTCTTTGTCGCCATAAAAGATGAGACCCATCAGGCGCCAGTGGTCATTGGTGAAATTGGGGTAAAAGAACTCGAAGCCTTTTGCCCAGCGCTTTCTCTGCGGTGGGAAACTGCCGAGAAACAGCACTCGCGTCTCAGCGTCGATACACGGCTTGAGAGGGTGGTATTCTATGGATTGAGCGTTGAACATTTGAACTTCAGAACTCCCTGTCCTTCCACAGACTGTTCATTCGGTCGCGCAGCTTCTGCTCCGCGGCGTTGGGCTGTCCGTGCCAGAGGCGCTCGCCCTTGAGTTCGTCGGGCAGGTACTGCTGGTCGACGAAGTGGCCCTCAAAGTCGTGGGCATATTTATAGTCGGTGCCGTAGCCCAGCTGTTTCATCAGCTTGGTGGGCGCGTTCCTTAGGTGCAGCGGCACAGGCAGGTTGCCCTTCTCCTCCGCCAGCTGCAGAGCCTTGCCGATGCCAAGATAAGCCGAGTTGCTCTTAGGCGAACAAGCCAGATATACCGTAGCCTCCGCCAATGGGATGCGCCCCTCCGGCCAGCCGATTTTCTCCACAGCCTCAAAGGCCGCGTTGGCCAGCAGCAGCGCATTAGGATTAGCCAGTCCTATATCCTCGGCAGCCGAGATAATCAGGCGCCGGGCTATGAACTTAGGGTCTTCGCCCCCGGCCACCATGCGACCCAGCCAGTAGAGGGCACCGTCGGGGTCACTGCCGCGGATGCTCTTGATGAAAGCAGAGATGATATCATAGTGCAGCTCGCCGTCCTTGTCGTAGGCCGCAGGGTTAAGCTGCAACTGCGTCTTGACAGTCTCATTGTTGATTACCGCC
>JAGCYL010000015.1 GCA_017960825.1 Bacteroidaceae bacterium
CATAGCCTTGTTGTAGAGGTCGTAGCTTCTGGAGCTCTTCTGCAGGCGCTTGAGGAGATACTTCTCTGCCTTTGACGATTGACGATCAACGATTGGCGATTGACCATTTAGTGACTTGATATAGAGGTAGCGCATCCAGGTGGTGGGCACATACTTGGACTTGTGTTTCTTGATGTAAGCCACCTCCTCAACGGCCTCACTGTCGAGGAAGCGAAGTGCGGGAGCGAGCAGCTGGTCGATGTCGTCGGCTGCGTCGGGACACAGTGCGCGAGTATTGCTGAGCATTTCGGCTATGTCAACGGTGAGCCATGTGCTGACGGGCATGCCGGGGAACCACTGCCATCCACCCTCGATGGTCTGCATCTCCTTGAGCTTATGGAGCATAGAGGCCTGCTTGAGGCTGAGTGTCTGGTCGTCCTGCATGAGGTTGTCCAGACGGCTGCGCTCGTGGTCGGCATCGCCAACCCACGGAGTGTTTTGCAGGGCTACAATCTTGAGCTCGGGATTTTTCTGCAGTTGTGCGAAGTAGGTGGGCACGCTGTCCTGCTGCTTCCAATCGCGGATAGCGTCGGAGAGCTGAGGATTGCGTGCTATAATCTGGCGCATGAGAGTGAGTGCGTTGTAGTTGATGGCAAGCTGTGTGGCGCACTTGGTCTGGTAATTGACGGTAGAGGGCAGTGCGCTGATAGCTGTCCACGCTGGATTGCCGGTGTACTCGACGGTGAGCAGGTTGTGGGTGGCATTGGCATTGTATTGGAGCGAGTCGAGCGGGAAGGTGTGGGTCTGGCCATCGTTAATCATGAAGGGCACGGTGGTCACGGTCTTCTGCAGGTCGCTGAGTACGGGCAGATATTGCTGCTCGCCGTCGCTGAACTCGCTGGTGAGTGCAGCATAGCGGCAGATGAGCATTGACTGGTCGCCACTGACAGTGAACGGGAAGTCGATGGTCTCGGTCTTGCTTGGCTCAATGGCGAAGGTCCTGGTGATTATGTCAATCTGCTTGCCTGTCTGGGCGTCGATGAGGACGAGCTGTGCCTTGCCGCTTTGTGGCTGGTCGCTGTTGTTGCGTATGGTGACGGCCAGGCTTGTAGCGTCGCCGCTGCGCAGGAAGCGTGGCATATTGGCCTGTACCATGAGCGGCTTCTGCACTACGATGACACTGTCGAGGAAGCCGTAGCTGACATCGCGGGTGTGAGCCAGTGCTTTGAAGTTCCACGATGTGAGGCTCTCAGGCAGTGTGAAATCAATTGTTGCCTCGCCATTGGCGTCGGTGCGCAGGGTAGAGGTGAAGAAGGCTGTTTCATTGAAGTTGGAGCGCATCTCTACATCGCCGGTGATGTCTTCCTCTTCCTCTGCGGCGAGGTCTTCTTCGGCTTCTTCAGCTGCCAGCATTGCTGTGCCTTTCCTGTTACTTTTGACACTGTTGACCATAGCCACCTCGCGCAATACTTGAGGTCTGCCTACGGCGGCACCGAGCCGCTCTATGTAACCATAATACCGGAAGGGGTTTTCTTTCCAAATGTTACGGTCAATCTCTGTGAATTCGAACGAATCTTCACTGAGTCGAGAGTATCCCTTTTGTAGGCTGGTGGAGAATGTCTTGTTGCGGGTGAAGCTCCAGCTTACTTGGGGCACATAGCGGTCGTAGCTGGGGCCGAATGGCAGGAAGTGCTTACCAAACTTGTCGAGGCTGGCATCGTACATGGTGGCGAGGATTGAGGCCTCAACGGGCTTGTCCTTTTGGAGTACGCGCAGTGTCCAGTGCTCGGTGGAGCCAGGCTGCAGTTTGTCGCGGAAGGAGGACCACTGTAGTTGCAGTTCCTTGTCGGGCAACGGTTTGGTAAGGATGAAGGATTGGCTGTAGAGGTTGCCTTTGCCGTAGAGGGCGAATATGACTTGTGCTCCGCGACCATATTTCTCATCCCACTTGAGGCGTATGTGGGTCACGGTGTCGCTAATCTGGATTATCTGGCTCTCCATCAGTTGCTCGTTGGCCATGATGTCGTAGCGCAGCCACATATCCTTGAGCGGTGTGGCCACGAGGATATCTACGGGCTCAGTGAAACTGAACTCATCGCTGTTGTGCCAAACCTGCAGGGCTTTGGTGCCAACGGGCTTAGTATCGTTGAGGGAGAGTAGGGTGAAGAATGTGTGTTGGCCGTAGTATAGCCTTGTCTCGTCTGTGGGCAGCACGATGAGTTTATATTCTCCGGAGGGCAGCTGGGCGATGAAGTCGAGCTGGTCGGGCTTGTTAAACTGGAGGGTGCCGTGGCGCAGGGTGTCCTTGTCGCAGATGAGGTAGTAGATGCCTTCGCCATCTACGGCCTCGCCCATGGCATTGTTTTGTGTCACAGTGAGGGTGGGCATCTGCTCCTTGCAGATGATGGCGGGAAGGTCGACGGTAACAAAGGTCTTACTGTTGCCTGCGGTGATGAACAGGCTGCCCTCCTCGGTCTCGCCATCGTCAGCAGTGGCCTTGGCGGTTATGTTGTAGCTATAGCACATCGGCCTCCAATAGTGGTCGTCGCTGCTGGCCTTAGGTGCACTCAGCACCACTGGCACTGAGAATTTGCCTTCGGCATCGGTAGTGACGGTGTCGCGCAGGGTGAGGGGAACTTCGTTGTCGTGGTAGCGGAACCACCATGTGCGCTTGCGCTCGTTGCTGCAATAGACGGTGGTGTTCTCCAGTGGCAGTCCCGAGTAGGTCATAACCTGGCCTGTGACAGTGATGGTGTCGCCGAGGACATAGCCGTCGGTAGGTTTGTTGATGGTAACCTTAAACTTGGGACGCTTGTATTCCTCAACTTTGAAGGTGGTACCACCGTTGAGGTCGCATTGTATGCGGAACACGCCGTTGAGACACTCTTGCGGCAGAGTGAAATCAGTGCTGAAGGAACCGAACCCATCGGTCACCACGGTGATGGCCTGCAGTTTCTTGTAGTTGGCATCGCGGATAATGAGGTCGATAGAATTTGCTGACATTACACGTGTGCTGTCGTCATCCTTATGGTATAAGAAGCCGCCAATCTTTACTTGCTGTCCAGGGCGATAGATGGCACGGTCGGTGTATATCTCAGTGTGGTAGTTGCGGTCGTGGCGATTCCAGTCGTAGCTGCGGCTATATGTCATGTCAACTGACGGGAGAGCCTTGTCGTCCTCGGTGGAAGCGAAGATGCTGGTGTTGCCCTTGAGGTTGGGCAGTACTAATTCACCGCGACTGTCGGTGGTGTACTGTTGCCAGCGTACGGTGTCCTTATGCACATTGCGCAGCCTGATGGTGGAGTAGGGTACCGGCTTGCCGTTCTTGTAGTCCACTACGCAGATACGCAGTTTTTCCTCCGGCTGCGGAAGCTGCATGACAGCTAGGCGTGACACATTGATGATGGAGTAGCTGTTGTCGTAGTCGCTGCCGCCCACCTCCACGAGGTATATGCCCGGGTTGGGCACGGTGAAGGTGATGGTGTCTTTGAACTTGTCGTATGGCTCGCCATGACGTATGGGCAGTGGCTGAGTGAAGTCGGCATTCTTGGCATATTTAGGATAGTCCTTTGACTTGAGATTAATCCAGGCTGTGTCGCTGGTGGCAAAGGGCAGACGATAGTAGCGCAGAGTGGCGTTCTTGGTGTTCTTGTAGTTGTAGATTAACTTTATATCTTCGCCAGGATATGTATTGATATCATTAGTATTGATGCTGAGCGTGGGTTGCTCTATATTGTTGAGCAGATTCTTGATGGTGTTGGTGTACTTGGTCCTGGGATGACGCTTGAGCACCTCCTTGCCCAGAAGGTATGCTTCCTTATCATTGTAGCGGTCACACAGCCATGCGTATGCTTGGGTGCTGACGGCCATGTCGCCGTACTCCTCAACTATTTTCTTGTAAAAGTCTGTGCTACCGTAGTGCAGTATATTGACAGAGTCAATCTTGGCGAGCATGGTAGCTTCGCGCATTTGGTGAGTCTTGTACCACGCAATCTCCTTGCCCATTACTGCCTTGCCTAGGACCATGGCTTCGGGGTGGAACATATCATCGAGTTGATTAGCTACGAAGGGGAAGATGACACTGAGCATGTCGTGGTCGTAATACTTGCTGTCCTCACCTTTGGCGAGAAGCGCCATATAGCTGTCGGCCTTTGCTGCAGCGAGTGCTGCGGGGTCTGACGTAGCATCTTTAAATGCTTGTATAGCCTTGTTCTTTGTCTGAGGGTCGCGGTCGGTGGAGCGGCAGGTGTATAGCCATCCGAGCAGGGCCTTATAGACGCAGCGGTCGGCTGGTGTCTTGCGATTTAGACATTCTTTCTCTACTTGTGGCAGCACAGCCTCCGCACTGTCGGGCGAGAGCTGATTAATGAGGCACATCCTCACTATCAACGCTTTGGCCAGGTGGTCGCTGTGGCCATTTTTGCTGGCAAGGCCAATGATTTTGTTGACATTTGTGAGAGCAGTCTGTGGCAGGTCCCGGTGTTGGGCTTCCTGCACGTCATTCCAAAGTTTGCTGTAGTTCTGTCCGAGGGCGAACAGCGGTAACAGCATAGCGATGAAGAGAATGCTAATCTTTTTCATAGTATTATTTGTTAAAATGATTTACAGTGATATTGTTGCCGTCGAACTTGGCGTAGGTGAACTTGGTTATCCAATCGCCGAGCACGATGAACAGGCCATCGTTGGGCAGTTCGTTTTGCTGGTCCACATGGCGGTGGCCGATGATAAAGTAGTCGGTCTGGGGATTGTCCTCCACATATCGGCGTGCAAAGGCGAGGGTGCGGTCTTTATCCTCCGGCAGGGCGATGCCCTCCTGTCCCTCGTGTTTAAGGCGGCTGTGGCGTGCCCAGGCATAGCCAAACTTCATTGCCCATCGCGGATGGATGGTTGAGAAGAGTCGCCGGCACACCTTACTATGGAAGATAGTGCGTAGCAGGAGATATTTTTTGTCCTTGTTGTCGAGGCCGTCGCCATGAGCCAGGCAGAAATGCTTATTGCCGATGGTGATGGGCATCAGCCTCTCCGTATGAATGGTGACACCGCACTCCTGGCGCAGATAGTCGTACATCATCCATTGGTCGTGGTTGCCAATGAGGAGATGCACCTCCACACCGCTGTCGGTGAGCTCGCTGAGTTTGCCGAGGAAGCGTGTGTAGCCGCACGGCACGGTGTAGCGATACTCGTACCAGAAGTCAAACATATCGCCCAGCATATAGAGGGCTTTGGCATCGCCCTTGATGCTGTCGAGGAAAGCCACCAGGTGTCTTTCTTTGTCGCGCGTGTCTTTGATGGCCCATGAGCCAAGGTGCGCATCCGCTATAAAATACGTATTGTTCATCATTACATAAATCCGAGGTCCATCTTGGCCTCATCGCTCATCATGTCCTGTGTCCACTCGGGCTCAAACACCAGATTGACCTGCGCAGTCTTTACGCCTTCCACACAGAGCACCTTCTGCCTTACGTCTTCCATGATGAAGTCGGCCAGCGGGCAGCCGGGAGCCGTGAGGGTCATGTCGATGTCGAGCGAGCCGTCCTCCTCGTTGTAGTCAACGCGGTAGATGAGGCCGAGGTCATATATGTTGGCGGGAATCTCAGGGTCGTAAACGGTCTTGAGCACTTCCACTATGCGTTCTTCTACTTGCTGCTTGTCCATACCTTATATAATATAATTGATATCGGATAATCTTTATATGTGAGATGTCAAAGTTTTCCTTGTTCGGCAAAGGAGTAGTAATTGTCCTGCCCTTCGCTGATAATGATGTGGTCCACAAACCTCACACCTAGCTCTTGGGCCACAGTGTTAAGCCGCTTGGTAAGCTGCTCGTCTTTTCGGCTGGGTTTGGGATTGCCAGAGGGGTGATTGTGGGCTACGGCGAAGGCGACGGCCTGCCTTGAGACCACATAGTTGAACACCATGCGCGGCTCTACCACAGTGCCTTTCACGTCGCCCTGGCTGATGCAGCGGTCGTCAATATACTGCAGACGATTGTTGAACAGTATCACCCAGAAGACCTCGTAGTTCTTATCGCACATCAGGGGACGCAGAAATTCGTACATCTCCTGTGCATTGCTGAAGTGTGGCCTCTTGAGGGGCTGCGCATTCATGCGGCGGCGGGCCAGCTCGAGCGCGGCAAGGATAGTGATGGCCTTGGCCTCGCCAATGCCTTTGAAGGAGGTCAGTTCCTCGAAGGTAATACGCGCCAGTTGGGTGAGGTCGTTGTTGCAATATTCGAGCACTTCGCTCATAAGCTGCACAGCATCCTTGTCGGTGGTGCCGGAGCCTATGAGGATAGCTATCAGCTCTGCGGTGGACAGACTGGCTGCTCCGTTTTTAAGCAGACGTTCGCGGGGGCGCGAGTCCTCACTTCTATGTTTAATGCTTATGCTCATCGCTTATTTATAGAAATTCTTGTTGAAAGCGCTGAATTCGTCTTTACCGAGCACCAAGCGCTCCCAAGCGGCCCGCAGGAATCCACTGCCATAGCCTGTGAGTTGCACAAAGGCGGCAGGCACTGCCATGATGCCCACCTCGGGGTCGTTTTCCTTTACGGTAGCGTCAAGGAAGATAATCGTTACAAACAGCAGGAAGAGAGCCAGCACCCACGGCCAGAAGATGGCGAGGATAAGCAGCAGGGCGCAGCCCACAGTGAAGACAGCGGGTAGCGTATGGACCAGTTTGAGGCTATCGGGATAGCGCTTGTAGAGATTGATGCGCGCTATGCCTGAGTTATGAACTTGCTTGAAAAACTTCTTGAGGTCGGTGCGGCGCTTATGCCACACCCATGCCTCGGGGAATAGGCGGCAGCGGTAGCCGCCCTTGAATATGCGTATGCTAAGGTCGATATCTTCGCCGAAGCGCATCTTGCTGAACCCGCCCAACGCCTCATATACCTCGCGACGTATGCCCATATTGAAAGAGCGGGGATAAAACTTGTCCATCTTCCTATTGCCGCCGCGTATGCCACCGGTGGTGAAGAAGGATGTCATGGCGTAGTTGATAGCGCGCTGCATGACGGTGAAGTCCTTGTTGGCGCTGTCAGGACCTCCGAAGGCATCGCAGTCTTCGCGCTCCAGCTCGCGGTCTATGGCGTTGAAGTAGCCCGGCGGCAGCACCACGTCGCTGTCCAAGATAATCAGGAAGTCGCCGCTGGCACGCTCAGCGCCGAAGTTGCGTGTCTGCCCGGGACCAGAGTTTTCCTTGTAGTAGTATCTGATATTTAGTCTGTCGGAGAAGAGGGTAGTGATATTCTCGCACCTTACCGATGAGCCGTCTTCCACGCACACTACCTCCACTTCTTCGCCGCTGCGTCCTTGGGCGGCAATACTTTCGAGCAGTTCCTGAAGCTCGTCGGGGCGGTTATAGACCGGAATGATGACTGAGTATTTCCTCGGACTCGCTTCTACAGTTTCTTCTTGGTTGTGTATCATGGCTTTGGATTGCTTGTTTATTTTTGGCAAATATACGAATATATTTTTGAGTTACGGGTTTCTTGCATACATTAAAATATGGAAAATAATAGAATAATAAGAAAAATTAACCATTAGGTCCTCGTTTAGTTGCTGCTATATGGAGTAAGGAGAAAGACTCTCCCCCTAAGGGAAGTACCCATAGGGGGAGATGATATGTCAATTATGTAATAAAGTTGTCTATTCGCTGAAACTGCTGTAAACC
Source organism: Bacteroidaceae bacterium (assembly GCA_017960825.1). Classification (GTDB taxonomy): domain Bacteria; phylum Bacteroidota; class Bacteroidia; order Bacteroidales; family Bacteroidaceae; genus UBA6382. The sequence goes on from JAGCYL010000015.1 coordinate 7,654, forward strand.
ACGGAGATTTGCAGTTTTCTGTCCAGGCCTCCCACCAGCTTGACAGACGCCATCGAGAGGTCGTTGGCCACATCTATGATGTTGCCGCTGCTATTGCTGTTGGTGGTCACGGGTAGCAGCACCATCTTGTTCCAGTCGGGGTGCTTGGCCTCCCATGCTTCAATCTTGGCCCTGCGTGTGGACTCAGAGTCGCTGTTGCTGACTCCTGCGCCCTTGTTGCGCAGTCTGTTCAGATAGCTTACGAGATTGGCAATGTTGCTGAAGGTGTAGGAGTTGTTGGCAGCGGAGAACTCAGTGGTAAAGGATGTACGGTTGTCGGGCACCTTGCGCTGCTCGAAGAACTGATGCAACTGCTCCTTGGGCACCATGAGCAGTTTGCCCGGTGGCGGCAGTACGTATGTGGAGCCGGCGGCCTGCTCGTTATTGTAGCGCGGCAGCACCAGCTTGGCGCTGTTGATGGAGTCGTTGCGATGGTTGTAGAAGATGGAGTCGATAGGCATCTCCAACTCAGTAAAGATGGCCACGGGCGACTTTACAAACGTGTAGTCCTCGGCATCCATCAGAGGCTGCAGGTTGCGATTCTCAAAGTAGTTGCATTGTATTACCTCGCGTGTGGCAGCCACGCGCTTGAGCCCCACGTACGTCTTCCCATTGGTGTTGAAGCGGAAGAATATGGTGAGCATGGTGATGTCGATGTTGACCATCGTACCGTTGCCGCCAAGAATCTTGAAGTAGAATCCCGGCATCACATGGTGGATAAATGCGTAGTTGTTGCTGAAATACTCTGGGTGCTCGTAGAAGAGGCGCAGTATGCGTGTACCGTAGCTGGCGGGCAGCTGGATGCGTATGTTCCTGGTGGAGCTTGAGGCGAAGCGTACGGTGTCACTTATGTCAAAGTCGGTCACGGCAAAGGAAGTCTCCTTCTTAAGCGCGAGGGGATTGGTGCTCACATAGTCCTCGGGGTCGATGTTGGTGTACAGCTTCTCGCCCTCGGGTATCACGTTGGCCGAGTCAAGTTCGTAAACGCCGAGCTTCATGGAGTTGATAGAGTCGCCGTAGTATGATTTGATAAATAGATTCATGACCACAGAGTCAGCCACAACCATGCCGTCCTCCTTGTACATTGCAGAAATGTCGGGCAGGTCATCGCCTTCAAGGGTGGCAAACTGTGTGATGAAGTTGCAGGTCGTAGTGGCATTGGTCTCGGGGTCTGTCACGCGGCCCAGATAGCTGTCGGTAGCGTAGGCGGCCAA
>JAGCYL010000101.1 GCA_017960825.1 Bacteroidaceae bacterium
ACATTGAACATTATACATTGAACATTATACATTATACACAGAACATTTTACATTATACATTGAACATTTTACGTTATACATTAAACATCTTGTGCCACTCGCTGAAACGTGCTGCTCCATCTGCTCCAAAGCGGAGGAGAGCAGCATGAATCTGCTCAAAGGTTAGTGTCTGATTGGGGCGCGATTTGGAGTAAAACTTGTCGGCATAGCAGACGAGTTGCTCCTCCAGTGTCTCAGGCAGATAGTTGCGCGGCTCAATATCCAAGCCTCTCTCCTCTATCACCTCGCGTGTGAGCCCTGCACCCGTATGACGTTCGCAAATGCGGGCCTCTGCCTCCATCCCAAGGGCGCGAAGCAAACGCGCACCGATAAAGCCATGCATGAGGTAGTGTTCCTCACCGTAGCAATGTATGGAAGGTGCATGGGTGGCAAAGATGCCTATATCGTGCAGCAATGAACCACGGAGTAGTAAGCCGCGATCAACTGACAATTCAGGGTGAGAAGCTGCACATCGTAGCGCCATGGTTGCCACCCGCCAACTATGGGTGAGCAGCAAGCTGCGCAACTCATCGTTGCGGGGATAGTATTTGTCGATAACGGCCAGTGCTTTCATCGTACTGTATTACTATGCGGTGGTTCAAGCGATAGGATTTGAAAGCAGGATTTTGTGTTTTTAGATTTCCTGTGCTCTCCACTTCATTTATGGCTGTAGCCGCTGGTGTGTGGAACTCCACTTGCAAGGCGGGCTGCCATGGATTGCGCACTACCAAGGTATAGTCTGTGGACGGCTTGAGATGTGTGAATGTTACGCTGTCGATAGTGGCAGCCTGAGGCGGCAAATTGAGCACCGTATAATGGCGCAGGTCGTTCTCTACCTCAGTGTATGGCCCCTCAAAGACACTGTAGGTCACCATGCGCCCGGACCAATAAAGCGGCGACAGGTTTTCTATATCAATAGTAAAGGTGGCAGTGGTGGCAGTAAGCGTAGAGTCATTGAGTGCATAGCTGAGGCGCGGCTGCGAGGCTTTGCTCACCATCAGGCTGTCGTAGGGCAGATAAACGGTGTCGGCAATGGCTATGCCGAGCATACGCGGGCCGGTAGCAGAGAAGCGAATATAGGCCAACAGCGTGGTGTCGGCAGCAGCAGGCAAGATGGCATCTACAGCTCCAAGATAATCTGTATCAACGGGACGTCCCAGTGTGTCTAATTCTGAATACGTAAATAACTCCACGGGAGCAAATACATAATCATCAGTCAGATTGCGCACCTTCACACTGGCAATAGTGTACATATTGGTGTCAGGAGAACGATTGAACATCACGGTATCTACCTCTATGCGGTGTGCCTCGGGAAGTGTGTCGTTAATAACATACGGCACACTGTCGGGATAGAGAAAGAGTGCCTCCTGCATGTGGTTGAGCCCTTCCACAGCTCCTTCGAGAGTCGGGTCGAGCGGATTCTCATTATTATTTAGCACCGCAAGGTCGAAGTAGCCATCATTGTGTCCTCCAAATCCCCAGGTAGCATGAAACTTGCCATCTTTGCTCACGCCGTCTATCACAAAGGCGTGACCGCTGCCGGAGGAGGCATAGCCTGCATATACGATAGGGCGTCCGTTGGCCAATTCGTTGAGTAGCAAGGCTATCCAGCGTTGCGGGCTATAGTCGTAGCTACATAGATATCGCACATAGCGGTAGCCAAATGCCCGCTTCAGCGGCTCCACTAACCGACTGACCTGTGCCCCCGACGAGCCTACCGCCCAGTTCATGTGGCACGCCACTCCGAGGTAATAAGACAGATTGGCCACAGCCTCAGCCTCGTCATCGGTATAGAGACCTTCTTCGTAAAGATTGAGGATATTGCCGAAGTCCAGCTCGGTGCCCGCAGGTATGGTGGCAATTGTGCCATGGTTGCGGGTCGTAAACCCTGCTATTGAGTCGAGCAAAGCATCGGGATAGCAGTAATGAGACAGCACCTGCTCAGCCGAAGTTGCCACACAGCCCACCAGACTACGCTCCTGCGATACCATGCCGTCATCGTATATATAATAAGGGCAGGCATTGTTGAAAGGCTCCCCCTGTGAGCGCACTGATTTGACTATCGGCGCAATGGGCAACTTAATGCCAGCATCATACGCCACCATCCTCACCAGCCGACCGCTCATACTCTGCGCTGCAGCATACGCTGACAGCAGCAACAGGGCTAAAAAGTATATCAGAAAGCGTTTCACAGACGCGAAGTTACAAATTTTTACACAAATCACAGCCAAAAGAAAATATTTTTCAGAAAATGCTTTGGCTGTTTCGCAAGAATGTGCTACTTTTGCACCGCGTTTGAAAAAACTATGCGTCCTTAGCTCAGTTGGTAGAGCAGCTGACTCTTAATCAGCGGGTCCAGGGTTCGAGCCCCTGAGGGCGTACATAAAACTTCCTCCAATGAGGAAGTTTTTTATTTTATGCAGACGGCATGGTCACTCCCTTGATGCCTTGCGCCCACACAACAGTTTATACTTGCAGTATTCGCAAGGCGAAGAATTCCCTTTTTGGACCATCGGGAACTCCTCTGTGGTGAGAATCTGCTCCACCAATGCACACAGCTTATCCTCAAAATCCTCCTTGATAGAGTCGAAATCCATTATTGGCTCCTTGGCAAAATAGAGGTGGGGATTAAAACTCGTCAGATTCTTCTGCGTATAGAACAGGACAGGGTACATCTTCCTGTCTTGCGGTATCAAATCCCGCGTTTCTTTGTCATATCTGGCTGCAAGGCAATAGATGAGTGTCTGCAGCAGGTTGCCGCTTTTGCTCTGCCCCACTTCAAACAGGGCATCAAGCGAGGCCGCCTTCATATACTCGTCCTTATATTTGCCTGTCTTATAGTCAGCTATACGGAAGCTGCCGTCAGCCACACTATCGATGCGGTCTATGCGTCCGCCTATCTTAATGCTCAGCCCACAGAGATTAACTGTATAATACGCATCTTTCTCGCAGTCTATTATTTGCAGCCCCGGAGTATTCTCGTCATTGACAAGAATCTTTTTCAGATGCTTCAAGGCTACCTGCGTCTCCACCTTATGCTTGTCCGGCTGATAGAAGTCGGGCGCATTTTGGTCGTGCCAGCGACGGTAGTCTTCGTTGAGCATCTCGTACGCCTTGCTTACAGCCATTACTAAATTGCTCTCATCATCAAGAAATCTCTTTATGTCCCCTGGGCTGAGAGGGTGCTGATAACCGTGGGTGATACTCTCGTAAGCAACCTGGGCAGCATTGTGGATGAGGGTACCAAGCTCGTTGCCCTGCAACATACTGTCGGCCTTCTCCGGCTCTGGCACTCCGAGCATATAGCGTACATAGAATTTCATCGGACAAGTGAGGTATGTCTTAATGGCCGTCGGCGAGAGCGAAAGCTCCCTACCATTCTCCAGCATAGCCTTCAGACGGTCGGCATAGCATCTGCAGTCCGTCATTCCTTGAATCATTTTGCTGACTTGCTCTTCCGCCGGCTCCACTGGCAACGAACCGCCATCTTTCAGCATACGACGGCGCGTAGAGAAGCGCTCGCTTACCAACATCTGCATCACAAAGCGCGACATACACTTCTGTCCCGTCGCCGTCTGCGCATCGCTATACATTATCGTCACATGGCTGGCACGCCTTAGCAGACGGAAGAAATTATAGGCATATATATCGGTCTGCTCATCGTTAGTAGGCAAGCCATAATACTTGCGCAGGTAGTAAGGAATGAACGAATTGTCCTTCCCCACCTTAGGCACCACGCCTTCCTCTACATTGAGAAACAGGATATTGTCAAAATCCAAGGCACGAGTCTCGAGCACTCCAATAATCTGTATGTCTGTGATTGGCTCACCGTGGAACGGGATGCTCACCGTGCTGAGGTGGCGCAGCAGGAGATTGCGCAGCGTATGGAACTCACGGACATCAGCCAGGGCGCCGTCTTTCACCAGTTGGAGAAAACGCACAATCACCAGCCTTGCCTGCCACTGCGACTCTATGTTAAGCAACTCATGCCAGGGCAACGCTGAGTCAGACTCTATCTCCTCCTCTCTTTTCTTGTCAATAAAATCAAGCAACCCCTGCAGCACCTCGGCAAAGTCAGCCCCTTCGCCCTTCTGTCCATGCAATCGCCGCGCTATGTCAGCATAGATGCGGGTATTGCGCAGAGGAAATCCCTTGGTTATATTGACATTATCCGCAAACTCCGATGGGATGGCAAACACCACATGCTCTAACTGTGTCTCGTTGCATATCACTATTGCCGTGCGGTCCCCCTCCTTATGGTGGGTCTTCAGCCAATCGTATACATAGCGTGCCTGCGCATTATCGGACGGCGCAGCTATCACCTCTATCGGATCACTGTCAGAGGGCGCGGTGTCATCATAGGTGCCGCCGAGGTTTTCCACCTTGGTGTCATCGTGGCGTATGTTGCGCCTCACGTTCTTATACACATTGATATGCTCGCCCTCGTGCTTGTCGAAGTCGGCGTCGTAGTCCCAGTAGAAGAGCGCGATGCCCCGCTCCTTCAAGCGCAGCATAAGGGCACGCTCCACAGCCAGCAGACGGTTGAAGCCGGCAAAGACAAAGGTGCGGCCTTCAAACTGCGGAGCCAGTTCGTCCACATGATCCACCACCCATCTCCATCGTGCACCTTCAAGGGCGCAGCCTTCCTTATGCAACTCTTCGGTGAGCTGACGATATATCTCCGGTAACTGGCGCCACAGCGCCTCATACTCCTTGCGCACACTATTCTCTTCGTCGGCCACAGATACGCCAGAGGCCCTGAACAGACCGACTATGCGCTCCTTGACCTCAGCATCTATATTGCTCTCGTCAAAATGGTGCGCCTCCATCGAGTTGCGAAGAATATCCTCTGCCGTGATGCCGGCAGCGGCACACTTGTCAATGTTATTGAAGTCGGCTATCAGTTGGCGGCCCCAGCCATAGAAGGCGTCGAGACTCAGAGTGGTCTTCACCTGCACCTTATATATATTATATAATAGGCATACCGTCTTCACCTCATCGGCTGCCTTCAGCGGACAAAGGCTGTCAAACAAGTCGCTGATAGTAGTACACTCAGGCGCACACGCCGGACGGTTGCCAGCCAGCTCACCCAGACATTCCTTCGCAAAGAGACCGGCACGCCGGGTAGGCAGCACCAGCGTCAGGTCCTGCATACGGTTTTCATGGCGCTGGTATAAGTTTTTGATAGTATATTCCAGGAATTTCATCGTCTATACTTTTACTAAATCTCCATCATGGCCATACCAGAGATAGCCTTCAACTTTCTCATATCCCATCTGGCTAAGCAGCGACTTGTATTGCTCCACCTGCTTAGAGTATTTGGCATGATTATGCTTGCCGAACTTGAAGTCGAGCACCACGGCCTCACCACCGCGCACCATCACGCGGTCAGGGCGCAGCTCACGCTTAGGCATAGGCCCACGCCGGTCTGCCGGCAGGGCCTTCCAAGCAGCTACCTCAGCTTCATACTCATCTTTAGGACGCAGCACCGAAACCTCACGCAGCACACGCCATCCCCCGCCAAACCAGTCAGCCATCTGCGGGTTCTTCCACGCACGCTCCATCTCTTCGGCTATCATCTTGGCCTCGGCCTGCGACTCAATGATGCCTTTAGTATAGAAATCGTTTATAACTCTGTCGGTATCTGCCATAGTGACGATATGCGCAAAGATATCGTGGCGCAAATTGCCGGCATTGATACGCCCTGTAATCTCGGCCGTATCCTCTGCTCCACTCTGCATATAGGACAGCGACTCCTGCGACTGGCGGAATCGGATGGCCTCTTCGCCGCTGAAGAATGAGTAGCCGACCATTTCATCGTCCTTAAAGTGATGCTCGAACGGAGTGTCATCATCATGCTTGCTGTCAGCAATGATAGTTTTTTCGCCTTTGCAATAGCAATCGGTGCCAATAAAGCCTTTCACAAGGTCGCCAACGGTCTTTGGAGCATCAGCTGTGACCGTCTGCTCTACATCCGCATATACATAGAGCTGGTCTGCCGCACGGGTGAATGCCACATAAAGCAAATTGAGATTGTCCACGCTCTGTGCCTCATGCTCTGCCTCATACGCATCCCTATAGTCTGTCTCGGCAATCTCCTTGATTACCTCTGCGGGTATGAGCTTCAGTTTCTCGACATCGTCATTTCCTTGAGGCTGACACAGCGCTTCATGCCATATCATCTTATTGTCCTTGATGAGGGCCCAGTCGCAGAATGGGATGAACACATATTTGCTCTCCAGACCCTTGGCTGTATGAATAGTCATAATGCGCACGCCCTCGTTGCCCGAAGCAGAGATGGGCTTTGCATGCAACTGGTCATCCCAATATACCAAGAAGTCATTCACGTTAGAGCCGTAGCTGTTCACATAGTTGCCCACCTCATCCACGAAGTAGTTAAGATAAGAAATGTCATCATAACGCAACTTGCCATCGCTTTTGAAGAGTGTCAGTTTTATCACTTTCTCCACCAATTCGTTGAGTGGCAGGCGCATTAAAGCCTTACCCAAACAATCCGTGGATATGCCGCACATCTTCAGAAACATACCTGACAGGGCTTCGTTGGTAGCAATATACTTCAAGGCACTCACTACCACCATCACAGAGCGACTGCTCTCCAACAAGAAACTGTCATTAGAGCATAGCCGCACCTTTCCGCTAACCGCGTTACTCTGTGCATAATGGTTGATTATTTCCTTGGCATCGTTTTTCGTGCGGGCAAGGATAAGGATGTCGCTCATCGCAGCTCCACGCTTAATCAAGTCTTCCAAGTCAGCAAACACATCGTCCAGCATCTGTCCTTTCACCACGGAGCGTTTCAGTTTCTCCTCAGTAGCGCTGTTTTTATATACGTATGTTTTCACCTGCACGTAGCCGGCACCCTTGTCTGCCTTGTTGCAGAAGTCGGCAGCATTAAAAGGAAGCGGATTGCCATTCTCGTCTTTTTTTACCTCACAATATATGTCGGCAAACTGTTGGGCATATCCACCCTTCCGGCAAAGATACTCAAACAGCTCGTGGTTGAACTCCACCACCTTCGCCTGACTGCGATAGTTCTTTGTAAGCGGAATGCTTTTCACGTATGGCTTGAGATTATTCTCATTTTGAGGTTCTGGCTTCCCACTCTTCAGTCCCTGCATAATCCTGTAGTCGCCGTTGCGCCAACGATAGATGCTCTGCTTCACATCGCCCACGATGAGCGTGGTGCCACCGCTGGCCAGAATCTCACTTATCAGCTGACAGAACACAGCCCACTGCAATGTCGAGGTGTCTTGAAACTCGTCAATCATAATGTGGTGATAGCGAATGCCGGCCTTCTCAAGGATGAAGTCCGCATAACCAGGATTCAGAGCCGACTGCAGCACATACGCCGTGCGAGCCAGTAATATAGTGTTGGCCTCCTCCAGATTGCGCTTCATATTATCATTGACGAAACTCATCATCGCGAGGTCGTTAAGATAACGGCTCGTTATCCTGCTCGAGAGGTATGCTCTGCGGCAAGGCCCCGTCAGTTCCTGCATCCTTTGCAGAATGTCCTGTATCTCTGGGCGCTGCGGCACCTTGGCCGTAAACTTACTGGAGTACAAGGTCTCGTCATCCTTGACGCCAAGACCGCGGAACGCATTTTTGTTATCCGCCTTGCCTTCAAGAGACTTGCCTACCCTATCAATAAAATAATAGAAATTGCTACCACTATCTATCTCATTATCATTCCTACAGTCCTTGACCTTTTCATAAAGGTCGCGCATTTCCCTTACTGCGTGGTCTTGCCTCCAGTTGATGGCATTTTTATATTCCTTAATCTTGTTAGGATTCAGTTCTATCTCGTTGTTATCCTTCAGCACAGCCTCTTTAAGCAACTCCTCGGTCATACAGATCAGGTCCTTGCGTACATCCCAGCCCTTATCATCATCCATGCGCTCTTCAAGGTAGTCGGCCAATATGTTGACGGAATCATCTCTCCCTTCGGTCATCACCTCGTCCACCGCTACAGAGACAGCATGGTTGGTGTCCACCTCCACGCCAAAGTCTGCACCGATGCCGAGCATCTGCGCCATGCCCGTAATCAGCTGCTGAAGGAACGCGTCGATCGTTGACACGCACATATCGTCGTAGTCAGCCAGAATATTGTGATAAATCCTCTCTGCCTTCTCTGCCATAGTCGCGTTGTCAGGCTTGGAGCGCATAAAACTGCGCACAGAGTTGGCCAATGAGTTGTTGTCTTTAGAAATCAGGAACAGATACGACAGTATTCTCTGCTTCATCTCTGCCGTAGCCTTATTAGTAAACGTCACGGCCAGCACATGACGGTAGGCTCTGTCATCCGTACTGTCCATCAGCAATGCGATATAGCGCGTCGCCAACGTATAGGTCTTGCCCGTACCCGCCGATGCGCTGTAAATAATCATATTTTTATTACTGTCATTCATATCTGCAAAGATAATAAAAACTTCTCACATTCACCCTCAAAGCATCATTCCATTTTATAATATAAATAAGGTGTTATCATCATTTCAAATTTATAATGCAAAAGTACTATAGAAAGTTGAGCAGACAAAGACTGTTATACGTATAATTTAGTTGGTAGTCTGCAATTCGAGTTGAAAGTCAAAAGAGGAATAGCTTTACTACTAAGCCAAGGGAGTGGGCCAGAGGCCGAAAGGCATTTAGCTGCCATACAACAAAAGCCGCAGCTTGAACTACGGCTTTTGTGATCTTTTATTGAACTTCATTTAGTATAATGATATCACATAGAAAGGACATAAACATAAATCTTTTCGCTACTTATAGAATAAACCAAGCGATGTTCGCCGGTAATCCTACGGCTCCAGAGTCCATGTTGTTCCCCTTTCAAAGGTTCAGGTTTTCCAATACCAGTAAAAGGATGTTGTTGTATATCTATAAGCAATGCTGTAATGCGCTTCATAATTCGCACATTACCCGTCTTTTTCCAAAATGCGAGGTCTTCTTCGGCCCTAGGCAGGAGAACTATTTCCATAAATCCTCAATCTTTACTACCCTGCCACGACCTTTCTTTATATCTTCCTGGCCCTGTCGTATCACATCTGCCATAGCAGGCGATGACATAAGATAAGCAGTCTCGTCAGCCGCTTGCTTCTGAGAAGCAAGACGTTTCAGAGACTTGACAGCTTTTTTCATCAGACTTTCATCTTCAGAAATAACCTGTAGAGCACTGAAAAGCTCAGAGTTCAATCGCATTTGCATAGCAGTCATAGAGTGTTTCCTTTTTTCCAGTTGCAAAAATATAAAAAACATATTAAACAAGCAAGAAAAGCACTCTACTTTCTAACAATTCTTAAACCTACGATACATGATAACAAGTATTTCCATCGTAACATGAATGTATAGTTTACTTAGCGCACTCTCGTGAAAACTAAAGCCACTCTCGTGAAATCTTAGCGCACTCTCGCAGAATCTTAGCGCACTCTCGCAGAATCTTAGCGCACTCTCATGGACGCGAGATGCGGATAAAATGACGCGAGCACAGCATTAATAAATTTGAAATTTGAGATTTGAAATTTGAAATTTGAGATTTTTAGGAGTTAAGAAGGTAGAGAAGTTAAGCCGAATGTCGAGTGAGTGAGAAAGGTCTGACGCGTTAGCGCTGAGCGCCGTCAGCTTTAAATTCCACGAAGTCAGCGTTAAATTCTACAAGGTCAGCGTTAGTTTGTGACGAAGTCGGCGTTAAATCTGACGAAGTCGGCGTTAATTCCAATTGATACATCATACCCCAAGAATCTCTTTGATTTCCTCCATAGAGTATGCTTTGCTCTTTCCGGCCTTTGCCTGGGCGACACCTCGCTCCACACTACTCAGGTTGTCAGCATTGTCAAACCACTCATCATTAGATGGTGATGGATTGCTGCTAATGGAAACAGATATACTTGACGCTTTTGCAATTAGTATGCTCTCAATATATGCCTTCAAACTCTTACCGCTTGCGACTGCAACCAATGACAGTTTCTGCAATGTTTCGACCGGCAAATCGATATTCTTACGTTTTATTGCTGTTGTTTGCATAATATACACAATATATTTTGTGTGCAAAGGTATACATTATATAACAAAGGAAAAACTGAAATTTTTCCTTAGCTCTATATCTGCATGACGGCTATTCTCCTTAAAAACACTACTGCCGATGCACAGATGTGCACCGGCAGCAGCGATTGAATTATATATCTACTTTTTAGTAGAGGATTTTCTTACCATTCACGAGGTATATCTGACCCTTCTGCGGGCTTGCTACCTTGCGACCGGTGAGGTCATAGTACTGACCATTGATTGCTGAAGATTGGGCATCAATTGCAGAAGCTACTGCAGTAACGTCATCGTCGTCGAGAATCAGGGAGAAGCCGTTGGAACCGGAACCAGACATGGTGAGATATGCACGGTTGGCGCCAAGAGCGAGGCTCTCGCCACTGTACCTGTAGAAGCCGGGCTCACCGTTAAGTCTGCCAAGGAAGTAGTTATTGCTGGATGCACCGGCAGGGATAGTGGCCGCAAGGTACTGACCAGTCAGAGCAGTTGTAGTAAGAGGAGCACTTGCATAGCCACTGCCGATGGTGAGAGTTGCAGAATTGCTGCTTCCTACCAGCACAACAGGAGTACCGGCAGTTACAGTTCCGCTTACCTCAGTCATGTCGAGTGCTGTGCCGTTGGCATTCAGAGCGAGGGTGTAGGCAGTTGCACCGCTGATAGTGTAGTCAAACGGCACGCAGAGAGTTGCGTAGTAGGCGCTACCTATAGCGTTGAGGGCAACATTCATTGTAGTAACCTCCTCGAAGGTCCACTGAGCTGTAGCACCCGTGTAGGCTCCACCAGTAATTTCATTGGAACCGTTTACTTGATAATACCCGGTATTGGCATATCCAGCATATTCGCCTTCGCCATTTCCTAAAGCAAGTTCGAATGCAGCCTGACCTGGAACCGTGACTTTGTAATGCACATGTTTACCTTCATTCTCTTCTAAGAAAGGTCCATAGTTTGTTGCGTCAGAACCATAAGTCCAGCCAAGCTCCTTGCCTTGTGAACCAAGATAGCGATAGCCATTACCATCAGTTCTTGCCTTTACTATAGAGGTTGCCAACGGAGCATCCAAATCGGCCTTTATCAAACCATTGGAGCGACCTCCAACATTAACGTTCAAATACTTGTCATTGCTAACATTCTTAACAATATAGTATTTACCATCTTCGGGAAGATTGAAGTTCTCTGCGTCAGAAACTACTGCCAACAACTCATTGTAAGTGGTAGTGCTGCACATTGTCAGAGCTGCCGTATAGGTGGCATCGTATGTCTGAGCTACGGAAGCCTTCAGCTGGAACAGGTCAGAACCTGCAGCATCGAAGAAGGGCTTGATGTTAGCTACGACGCTAGAAGCGACATTGTTAATAGCGTTGATGACAGGAGTCGGGTCGAAGTCAGCAGCCTCGATAATGGCTACGGAGTTACCTGCGTCTGTCGTGCTCCAACTGCCGAAGCTGCATCCATTAGCATTACAGTTCATATAGTTGGAACCGCACTGGAACTTTATCAAAGGCTTTGTCGACAATTCATTCAAAGTTATGGCAGTTGGGGTATTGGTCAAAGCGGTTCCGTCACCAGCAACGAACTTACCATCCTGTACGCTCCAGAGATAATAAGCGTTATCATAGTTAACAATTGCGAAGTTATATACGGTATAGTTGGAATTGTTCTTAGCAGTATTTGCCAATTCACCGTTATCAGTAGTGAAGGTACCGCGCTCAGTCACTAAGCGATAAGCCTTGTTGTTGCTCAAGGCAGAGAGAGAAGTGACAACACCTGTTTTAGGCGTTGCAGTAACATTGACTATCTGATTTGTTGTTCCTACAGTAACATCTTCATTACCAGTGATGGTGTATCCAAGAGAAGTATTATAATTAGTCCACAACTCTGTGGGAACACTCACAGTTTCTCCTTCGGTGACAATCCTTTCAAGAGTGTTAGCTATCTCACTATTTACCTCAAGATTGAAGGTTACTGTAACTTGAGGAACTACTTCAACCCAATAAGTTGACCCTTGGTCGAAACTGCCCCAATACTTCAATGTAGTACCCTGGGTGTTCAAATAAGTGCGTGCGGCATCATACAAGCCAAATCCGTTTGCTCCGCTTTGCCAACCTGTATTGGTTTGCTTCTTAAGTGTCCAAGCCTTAGGAGTGCTGCCCATTGTAGCAGGATCTGTTGCCATTAAGTATGAACTCTCTCCAGAGGCTTTATTAATAACTTTAATACCCGTTATTGGATCGCCTATGAACGCCCATTTATAAGCATCGGTTGCAGACTTGTTTTCTGCATAAACCGTTGCTGTTCCATTCGTTGAAATATATGTATTAGAATATGATGCGTGGCCATGCAGGTAATACCAAGTTGCTGTGCTGTAGTCTGTGCTTACGGTGAAAGGTAAGCCTGATACGGTAGCTGTTGCGGTAATAGTTACATCATTAGCAGGGACAGTATTTACGCTGTATGAGTATGTAGTATAGTCACGTACTAAAGAGGCTGGAACAGCAGCAGTTGCACCAGTTGCTTGGCGAACTGTCTCAGAAGCAACAATGTTTCCATCTAATTCCACATTGTATGTAACGGCAACCAATCCATCTGGAAGCGAGACTTCCTGAATGGTGAACTGAGTATTGGTTCCATCTGCCGACCAACCGACGCATCCAGAACCTCCATTATGTATATAATTATAACCATTATCAGCATATTTAGTTGGGCGTGCTACAGCATAATCATTATAGGCCTGAATATAATATGGGATATTTGCTGTTGCTTCTGTTTGAATAGCAGTACTCATCGCCACATCTCCCATATACTTCATGGACATGAAACCTTTTATATAGAAGGAACCATCTCCGACAGATTCTAATTGAATTATTTCCTCGTTATTTGATGGAGTATCGACAAAAGAACCTCTTGAGTCACCAACAACTAAGTATTTATTACTCCTGCACTTGAAATTGACATTAGTGCTGAAATCTGCGACAGCAGCTCTCAAAGCCACATCTGTTGTAGCATTGGTAAAAGCCGTCATCTTTGCTGTCGGCTTAAGAACATCTGGCAAATTGCTTATAATAGCATCTATAGCATTCTTTCTATCATTAAAAGTTACACTTGATGGTTCAATAATCCATGATGTTCCTTGATAGTCACTAGCTGATGGTTGCCAATAGCCAATCTTACCATTATTGTCATCCCAACAATTAGCAGATAAGTCACTCTTCAAACTAATGCAAAAATAGCCAGCATTGTATGTATTCTCTTTAAGATACCACACAGCACCATCTACAGTGGCACTTGCATTGGTTGCCAACTTAACAGACGGATCCGCAGCAGGAACAATGCTTACACCTTCACCGTTCGCCACAAAATACCAAAGAGTAGTATAGTTTGCTGCAGCAATCTGATTTAACTGGGTACTACGACCAACATAAGAAACATACTTAGAAGAACGGAGGCTCTTTATAGTATAATAAACAGGGTTGTTTGAATCGGTTGTCAGCGTCGGCTGTGTAACCGTTGCCCATGCTCCGCTAATTCCCATCAGCAGAGCAGCAATAATAGTATAAAACTTTTTCATCGTTAAAAATTTAAGGTTAATACTTGTTTTACTCTTCCTCCCACAGGTTCAGGGAACTATCGTCCTCTACACCACCGGAGAAACCCTTGGAGACACCGATGTCGTTAGAATCAGTTACCGGAGTCGTGCTATTGATAGTAATAGACGTGTTCGTTTGGCAAAGTGAGCCAGCAGGTAACGTGTATGCTACACACTCGGGAGCTACATACATTTTCTTTGTCATAGTGATTAAAATTTAAATGTTTATAAGAAAGTGAATTGTTTTCATGGTTTGGGGCTGCAAAGGTACGATATATATTTATATATACAACATAAAGAATGCTTTTTTTTCATTTTTAACATTTTCTGACCCTATTTTGCAATATGCAATAGCAATTTTTGACTATTTTTGGAAAAAAAGGACAGGCAGGGGCGAAACCCCTGCCTGCTATGCTTTTGCCTTTGATGGCTTTGTCTCTATTGCTTTCTCTGCAACTCCATAATTATCTCATCAACAAGGTATGTATCACTCATGTTATGAAGGTGATATTTCCCCTCACTTAAATAGGTGTAAGTATCAGAGGTATAGAACAAACCCAGCGCACGCTCACGCGTCACACCTATTTGCCGGGCCAGTGAAGACACTATACGTGCATACTTCATCTGCAGTAATGTCTCGTTGATTAGGGGATTGCCTTTCATGTTGTCTTTTTTCTTAAACTGTTCTTGCGTTAATGAAATGCAAATAATTATCTGCAACAGCCTGATTCAGTATGCAGATTTGGTTATTAGGCTTCTCAAACATCAGCTTTTGCAATGTTTCTTCACGCGGCGTAAGACCTGCCATATAGAGCTCAATTGTATTGAATACTCTGTCGTTAGCGATGCCACCTTCTATTATATCATAATCTTGCCACACGTTCTCTCCGCGACGACTGGCTACCACAAACTCCAACCATTCTGCATCATATGCAGCAAAATGCCTGTATCTGTATTCGGATCTCCTGATGTAGTCCATGTCGAGTTCGTATTCATTTATAACATGGGGCTTATCTGCATTCAAAGGACGCTGCGCCCAAGATATTGCCTGCTGCTCCAAGTCTGTCACGTAAAAGCCTTGGCCAAAGTCCAAATTTCTTCGACCTACACCTACTAAAGGGTTTTCTACTGCAACTATTGACCCGTGATATACTCTCATGCCGTTACTCCTTTCGTCTTTAGAAAGTCTGGTGACTTTTCCTTGATATAATTTATAGTTTCATCTACTATGTAGTCCTTGCTTTGAGTATGAAGAGCTTGATAGCTGGGATATAAAAAGGACTTTATCCCCCCTATCTGCTCAAGGTGGCAATACAACTCTGTGCCAGTTATTCCTAACTTCGCCGCAGTATTTTCAATACAAAACACTACGAATTCTGTCTCTTTATCTTGAATAGTCATAATCAGAGGGATAAAGTCTGTTAATAAATCCTATTTCTCTACGCTGAAGCGGTAGATGGTCTTGGTGAGGTATTGCTCGCCCGGGCGGAGCGTTGTGCTCGGCCATTCAGGATGGTTGGGGCTGTCGGGATAGTGCTGTGTCTCGAAGCAGAAAGCGCTGCGACGCGGATACTTAACACCCTTCTTGCCAACGAAGCTACCGTCAAGGAAATTGCCTGCATAGAACTGCAGACCTGGCTGGTCGGTGAACATCTCCATCTTTATGCCTGTATTCGGGTCGAAGAGGGTTCCGAAGCACTTGGTGATGTCGCCCTTGGTGTTGAGTATCCAGTTGTGGTCGTAGCCATGACCATTGACTATTTGCTGGTTGCTCTCGTCGTCGATGCGGTCTCCAATGGCTGTAGGTGTGCGGAAATCAAACGGCGTTCCCTCCACGTTGAGCACCTCGCCTGTCACCGCAACGTCAGCATCAACAGCGGTGAACTGGTCAGCATCTAAGGTCAGCACCTCGTTGAGGCAGTCCTTTGAGCCGTCACCACTAAGATTGAAGTAGCAATGGTTGGTAAGGTTCAGCACAGTAGCCTTGTCGGTCGTGGCTTGATAGGCGATCTGCAGGGCATTATCGTCAGTAAGTGTGTAGGTTACCTTCACCTCAATATTGCCGGGATAGCCGTCCTCGCCATCAGCGCTCTTTGTGGTGAACTCCAGAGTCTGATCATCCACTTTATTAGCCTGCCAGATACGATTGTGGAAAGCAATGGGGCCACCGCCGTGCAGACTGTTGGGGCCGTTGTTGATAGGGAGCTGGTAGTTCTCGCCATCGAGGGTGAACTGCCCCTTGGCGATACGGTTGCCATAGCGACCGATGTGGGCACCGAAGTTGCAGCCCTCGGCGC
>JAGCYL010000102.1 GCA_017960825.1 Bacteroidaceae bacterium
ATCTCTTCGTGACGCTTCTCTATAAAGTCCTGCAGCTCACTGAGAAAGAGCAGCGGATTGGCTTCATTCTTGTCACCCCAGCAGGTGTCGGTGCCCATGTGGCAGGTCGGTCCTACGGGGTTGACGAGCACCAGCAGTGTATCTTGGTCACAGTCCACCTTGATATCCACCAGGTGGAGATAATGGCCACTCTCCTCGCCTTTGGTCCACAAGCGCTGCTTAGTGCGCGAGAAAAAAGTTACTTTTTTAAGTTCGAGAGTCTTGAGGTACGCCTCTTCGTTCATGAAACCGAGCATCAGCACAGTCTTGGTGCTGGCATCTTGCACTATAGCGGGCACCAGTCCGCCCATCTTATCAAAGTTTATTTTCATTGTTATCTGATAATAGTATCGGCTTATAGTCTAACACTAATCCCCTCGTCATGCAGATAGTGTTTGAGTTCGGAAATCTTTATTTCTCCATAGTGGAATACACTGGCGGCTAATGCTGCATCAGCCTTACCTTCCACGAATACATCGCGGAAGTGCTGCATGTTGCCTGCACCGCCGCTGGCAATGACAGGAATGGAGAGCATCTCTGACAGTCGGGAAAGAGCATCGTTGGCAAAGCCATGCTTCACTCCGTCATGATCCATGCTGGTGAAGAGAATCTCACCTGCTCCGCGGTCTTCCACCTCTTTTGCCCACGCATATAGCATTTTACCGAACGGCACGCGACCGCCGTTGATATAGCATTGCCACTGACCATCTGCCTCCTGCTTGGCGTCAATGGCCACTACGCACACCTGTGAGCCGAAGTGACTGGCTATTTCGTCGATAAGTTGAGGATTGCGCAGGGCGGCGGAGTTGATACTCACCTTGTCGGCTCCAGCGTTAAGCATCGTGTCAACGTCCTTCATCTCGTGGATTCCTCCACCCACAGTGAACGGTATTGACAGTTCGGTAGCCACCCTGCCCACCATGTCGGTGAAAGTCTTGCGTCCCTCATAGCTGGCAGTGATGTCGAGAAACACCAGTTCGTCAGCATTCTGGTCGCTGTATGCTTTGCCCAGTTCCACAGGGTCGCCAGCATAGCGTAGGTTGACGAAGTTGGTGCCTTTTACGGTCTGGCCGTCCTTGACGTCAAGGCAGGGTATTATTCTTTTAGCTAAAGACATTTTGTCTAACTACTTAATTTCTTTTAGTTTTCTTAGATCAATCTTTCCTTCGTAGATAGCCTTGCCGAACACTACGGCAGGTATGCCGGCCCTGTCCAGCAGGGCGATATCCTCTTCGCAGCTCACCCCACCGCTGGCTATGAGGTACAGATCGGGCAGTGCCTGCATTATCTCTTTGTACAGCTCCACGGCGGTGCCTTGGAGCATACCATCCTTGCTTATGTCGGTGCAGAGCACCTGTCGTATGCCTTTATCATAGTAGCTATGCAGAAAGGTCAGCAACTGCAGTCGGCTTTTCTCTTTCCATCCGTTAATGCAGACGTAGCCGTCCTTGACGTCGGCTCCGAGTATAAGTCGGTGGGCACCATAGCGTTTTATCCAGCTGTCCATCAGCTCGGGATCCTTTACTGCCACACTGCCTATGGTGGCAAAGGCCGCACCGCTCTCAAACACGGTCTCCAGGTCAACGTCGCTCTTAATGC
The DNA here is from genome assembly GCA_017960825.1 of Bacteroidaceae bacterium. Taxonomy (GTDB): domain Bacteria; phylum Bacteroidota; class Bacteroidia; order Bacteroidales; family Bacteroidaceae; genus UBA6382. The sequence continues at coordinate 1,639 of JAGCYL010000102.1, forward strand.
CGCCTCCAAAGTCTATTTGCAGATTGGTGTTGGCTACCACTTCGCTCAGCACTTCGCCGTTTACCACATGATTTGACCGTGCGCCGTCCAGATCCACCATGTGCAGCCTGCGGTAACCCATCTCCTCTATCTGCTTAGCGAAATCGAGGGGATTAAGGTCATACACCTTCTTGCTGCCATAGTCACCCTTTGTGAGACGTACGCACTTGCCGCCGATAATGTCTATAGCTGGAATGAGTTCTATCATTGTTTATTGCTCAATGCAATGAAGTTTCTAAGTATCTGTTCGCCTATTTGACCGCTTTTTTCTGGATGGAATTGCGTGGCATAGAAGTTATCTTTATGCATCGATGCACAGAATGGCTGTATGTAGTCGCAGTCAGCAATAGAGTAGGGGTTGCGGTTCACGTAGTAACTGTGGATGAAGTACACAAAGTCACCCTCGCCAATGCCATTGTAGAGCGGACTCTTGAGATTATGCAGGCTGTTCCATCCCATGTGAGGGATTTTCTGGCAGTGCTCAGCAGGGATGAAACGTTTCACCTCAGCGTCGAAGATTCCCAGGCAGTCAGTGTTGCTCTCCTCGCTGTGGCGGCACATCAGTTGCATTCCGATGCAGATGCCCAGCACAGGCTGTGTCAGACTTTTTATCACTTTGTCAAGGCCGCTTGAGCGCAGATACTGCATTGTGTAGGCCGCCTCTCCCTGTCCGGGAAACAACACGCAGTCAGCCTGACGTATCTCGTCTGCCACGTCGGTCACGAGCGGATCTACACCCAGTCTCCTTACCGCATTGACCACTGAGCATACGTTGCCGGCATTGTATTTTATGACTGCGATTTTCATAGCGAGTCTTTAGTACGCCCTTGCTACCAGTGCTTTATACTTGGCTGGCTTGCCGCTCACCATGTCGATGCCGGGGTTGCTCTGATCTACGTCGAAAGGAATGCAGCGGATAGTAGCCTGCGTCTCCTCCTTGATCTGCGCCTCGGTCTCCTCAGTGCCGTCCCACGGGCAGAGGAAGAAACCACCGTCTTGCACTTTATGCTTAAACTCTTCGTAGTCGCTGCACTCGCAGGTGTGCGCCAGCCTATAGTCGAGAGCTTTCCTGTAGATGTTCTGTTGGATATCATCGAGCAGATTCTTGGCATACTCTTCGATGCCATCCACGCTGACGTTCTGTTTCTCCAGGGTGTCGCGGCGCATAATCTCCACCTCTCCCTTCTCTAGGTCGCGGGCACCGAGCACTATTCTCACGGGCACTCCCTTCAGCTCGTAGTCGGCAAACTTGAAGCCGGGGCGCTTGCTGTCGTCGTTGTCGTACTTTACGCTCACGCCGAGTTGCTTCAACTTGGCCACCATCTCTGCGGCCTTGCTGTCGAGGGCCTCCATTTGCGCGGGCTTGCCGATAGGCACGATAACCACCTGTATCGGTGCCAGTCTTGGTGGTAGCACCAGTCCGTTGTCATCGGAATGCGTCATGATGAGCGCGCCCATCAGTCGGGTACTTACGCCCCATGAGGTGGCCCATGCGTAGTCCAGTTGATTCTCCTTGTTGAGGAACTGCACTCCAAACGCCTTGCCGAAGTTCTGGCCGAGGAAGTGGCTTGTACCGCTCTGCAGCGCCTTGCCGTCCTGCATCATAGCCTCGATGGTGTATGTGTCGATAGCACCGGCAAAGCGCTCCGTAGCACTCTTCACGCCCTGTACAACAGGCACTGCCATAAAGTCTTCGGCAAACTTGGCATACACTTTGAGCATCTGCTGCGCGCGCTGCTCAGCCTCCTCGCGGGTGGCGTGAGCGGTGTGGCCCTCCTGCCAGAGGAATTCAGCCGTGCGCAGGAACAGGCGAGTACGCATTTCCCAGCGCATTACATTGCACCACTGGTTGCAAAGAACGGGCAGATCACGATATGACTTAATCCAGTTCTTATACGTGTTCCATATAATGGTCTCGGATGTGGGGCGAATGATGAGCTCCTCCTCCAACTTTGCTTCGGGGTCAACGACCACACCGTCGTGCGTCTCATTAGTCTTGAGGCGGTAATGGGTCACCACAGCGCATTCCTTGGCAAAGCCCTCCACGTGCTCAGCCTCCTTCGACAGGAAACTCTTCGGTATCAGCAGCGGGAAGTAGGCATTCTGCACACCCGTCTCCTTGAACATGCCGTCAAGCACTTGCTGCATCTTCTCCCAGATAGCATAGCCATAGGGCTTAATGACCATGCAGCCTCTTACGTCGGCCTGCTCTGCCAAGTCTGCCTTTACCACAAGTTCGTTATACCATCGCGAGTAATTCTCGCTTCTTTTTGTGAGATCTTTGAGTTCTATTGCCATAGTATATAAATTTACGGCCGCAAAATTACAACTTTTTTCTCTTTTACCTAATATAAAATGGCAGGAAATAAGAATAATGTCTATCTTCGTCGCTGAAAAAAGAGCAGACATCGTTCAAACTAACGCTGACTTCGTGGAATTTAAAGCTGACTCTGTGGAGATTATTCGCATCGTTCGAAAAAAATGTTTATTTTTGCAGCCGAAATATGAAGAATGCGTTGAGAATTTTCAAGAAGATTGTGCTGTGGGGCCTGATAGCGTTTTTCGGGTCGAGCATATTCTTTACTCTGTTATACAAGTGGGTGCCGGTGTACATCAGTCCGCTGATGGTGATACGCTGCGTCCAGCAGTCGGGTAGGGACGAACCGACGCGGCTGCACCACAATTGGGTGCCGCTCGATAGCATTTCGCCTCATTTGGTTGAAGCTGTTATGGCATCGGAGGACCAGCGCTTTCTGGAGCACAGCGGTTTTGACATCGACGCCATCAAGCAGGCTGCCCGCGAAAACAGCGAGGGCAAGCGCCGCCGTGGAGCCAGCACAATATCGCAGCAGACAGCTAAGAATGTGTTTCTCTGGCCGGCATCGTCATGGGTGCGCAAGGGCTTTGAGGCCTACTTCACTATACTCATAGAGTTGCTTTGGAGCAAAGAGCGCATAATGGAGGTCTATCTCAATACAATTGAGATGGGCGACGGCATTTATGGGGCGCAGGCCGTGGCAGAGCAACACTTCGGTACCACGGCATTGAATCTCAATAAGAAGCAGTGTGCACTGATTGCGGCGTCACTGCCCAATCCGCTTCGATTCAACAGTGCTGCCCCATCGGCGTATATGAGCAAGCGACAACGACAGATTATGCGACAGATGCCGTATATTCGCAGCCAGATGAAAAAGCACGAGTTCAATGAATAGGAAAACAATTATACAGTGAAAGAGATACGATATTTTTATGCACCGGATGCACTGACGGAACCGGTGCTGCCCGCTGATGAGGCGAGCCACGCACTGAGAGTGCTTCGCCTGCGTGAGGGCGACAACCTGAACATTATTGACGGGCAGGGGCACTTGATAGAGGCTACGATTGCTGAAGCAAGTAAGCATGTGTGTCGGTTTATAAAAAATAAGGTGGAAGAGATGCCGCGTCCATGGCCCTGCGGAGTGCATCTGGCTGTTGCTCCGACTAAGAATATCGACCGTATGGAGTGGTTGGTGGAAAAGGCGACCGAGATAGGGTTGGACAGCATCACTTTTCTTGACTGCGCCAACTCTGAGCGCCGCGTAATCAAGACTGAGCGTTTCGACAAGATTGCCGTGGCTGCCATGAAGCAGAGCCATAAATACTATAAGCCCCAAATCAGCGACATGGTCCCGTTTGAGGAAGTTGTTAACAGCCAAAGTTCAAATAACAAATATCAAATATCAAATTTCATCGCTCATTGCTACGATGATGCCGACCTGCTGGTCGGCGGCAGCAAACCGTTTCTGCTCGATGCTATTCGTGAGCAAGCAACCTGTCAGCGGGATATTCTTGTGCTGGTGGGACCGGAGGGTGATTTCTCGCCCGATGAGGTGAGACTGGCCATCAGTCAGGGATACATGCCCGTGTCACTCGGTCACTCGCGACTGCGCACAGAAACGGCAGCCCTTGTTGCTGTACATTTGGTGCAGCTGGCTGCCACTCTGTAGGTGTGAGTACACCCACCCCTCTTATCCACCTTAGGTGAGGATAGGAGGGGGTATTTTTATTTTTTTAGTTATTTTCTTGTTCTGCCACTGTCGGTAACCATCTTTCGGATGCGTGCAGTGAGTTTCTTATCGGCTGCAAGCTGCTCGAGAGTGGGCTGCATGCGCCAGCGCCAGTAGTGGCGCGGTATCTCCGGATGGTTTATCTGCTCCTGCTCGAGCTGATCGCTGCGGAGCGTTTGGCTCATGCCGAGCCAATCTTGGAGTGATATGATTGTAAGCAGTGAGTTAGATCTGACATGGCAGCGTATTATGGCCTCGCAGTCTTCTGCTGACAGGAGCTGCGGCACTGCAGAGGTGCGATGCAGCACATTGTGCCAGTAGTCGGCGGCTGCCTCAGGATTTTGCTTCCACCAAAGGCGAAGTGGCGGCATGTCGTGGGTGGAAATGGTGTCCACCGAGTAGAGTGGGTTCTCGCTGAGATTGCTGAATCGTGTGCCACCGCGTTTGGGCATGGTCTGTATCTCGAGGGTGAGGATGTTGAGGTCTTTCAATACAGGATGCACGCAGGTCGGTATCATACCGAGGTCCTCGGCACATGCGAGCATAGGAGTGGAGTATATGAGCTTAGGCAGCCGGCGGAAAGCCTCCTCGGTCCAGTGGCGGTCGTGACGGTCATAGAAGAAGTATTGGAAAATACGATCGTAGGCCTGCTTGTCAGGCTCGCTGAGGTGCTTGTAGGCGCGTGTGCGCTTGCCCCATATATTAAGATGATACATCTGCGGCGTGGTGGGGTCGTTGATGAACAGCACGTTGGTGTATGC
>JAGCYL010000103.1 GCA_017960825.1 Bacteroidaceae bacterium
ACCATGGTTTTATTTTACAATCTTTTTTAAAGTTGACAAGTTGACGAGTTGACGGTAAAAGGGGGATGAGAGGGGGCTGTTCATTAACCTTTTAATTGTTATACAGTTTCTGGCGCTGCTCCTGGATGCGGGGGTCGGCCATATAGTCTTCGTAGTTGGAGAGTTTGTCGATGTTGCCATTGGGGGTGAGCTCTATGACGCGGTTGGCTAGTGAGTTGATGAACTCGTGGTCGTGGGAGGCGAAGAGGAGGTTGCCCTTATAGAGCTTGAGGTTGTTGTTGAACGCCTGGATGGACTCGAGGTCGAGGTGGTTGGTGGGTGTGTCGAGTATGAGGCAGTTGGCGTTCTTGAGCTGCATACGGGCTATCATGAGGCGCATTCGCTCTCCTCCGCTGAGTACGCTGACTTTCTTCATTATCTCCTCGCCGCTGAAGAGCATGCGCCCGAGGAATGCCTTGAAATAGACATCGTTACCCTCGCCGAACTGGCTAAGCCACTCGAGCATATTGAGGTTGGAGTTGAAGAAGGCGGTGTTGTCGAGCGGCAGATAGGCGGTGGTGATGGTGACACCCCATTTGTACTCGCCCTCCACGGGCTGTGCGTTGCCGTTGAGGATTTCAAAGAGGGCTGTCATGGCTCTGGCATCGTGGCTGATGAAGACGACCTTCTGGTCTTTCTCTACGGTGAAATTGAGGTTCTGGAAGAGCACGGTGCCGTCGTCTGCCACGGCTTTGAGGTCTTTGACCTCGAGTATCTGATTGCCGGGCTCACGGTCCATGGTGAAGATGATGCCGGGGTATTTGCGGGTGGAGGGGCGTATCTCCTCTATGCTGAGTTTCTCGAGCATCTTCTTGCGGCTGGTGGTCTGCTTGGACTTGGCTACGTTGGCTGAGAAGCGGCGTATGAACTCCTCGAGTTCCTTGCGCTTCTCCTCCATGCGCTGGCGCTGGTTCTGCAGCAGTCGCAGGGCGAGCTGGGAGCTCTGGTACCAGAAGCTGTAGTTGCCGGCGAAGAGGGTTATCTTGCCGTAGTCCACATCGACGGTGTGGGTGGAGACGGCGTCAAGGAAGTGGCGGTCGTGGCTGACCACGAGCACGGTGTGCTCATAGTTGCCGAGATAGTTCTCAAGCCACTCCACGGTCTCGAGGTCGAGGTCGTTGGTGGGCTCGTCGAGGAGCAGGTTGTCGGGCTCTCCGAACAGGGCCTGTGCGAGCAGGACGCGCACTTTCTCTTTTCCCTCGAGCTCTGCCATGCGGGTGGCGTGCTTCTTGACAGGTATGCCGAGCTGCTCGAGCAGGGCTCCGGCATTGCTCTCGGAGTCGTAGCCGCCCATGTTGGCGAACTTCTCCTCCAGCTCTGCGGCGCGCATGCCGTCGGCATCGGTGAAGTCGGCCTTGGCATAGATGGCGTTGCGCTCATTGTTGACATCCCACAGCTCCCTGTAGCCCATGAGGACGGTGTCGAGCACGGTGTATTCGTCGTACTTGAAGTGGTCCTGACACAGCACAGACATGCGCTCGCCGACTCCTATCTCTATTGTGCCCTTGGTGGCCTCGAGCTCTCCGCTGATGGCGCGAAGCAGGGTACTCTTGCCGGCTCCGTTGGCTCCGATGATGCCGTAGATATTACCGTTGGTGAACTTGAGATTGACGTCTTTGTAGAGTACTTGCTGGCCGAACTGTATGGCTAAGTCGTTGACTGTTATCATTGTATGGTCGTTATGTTGCGTTCAGGTCGCGAAGTTACAAAAAAAATTCCATATCAAGGTTGTGCGCGTACCTTATTTAGTCCAAAAAGTGGTGCAGGAATGGGTTTTGGTTGGCAGATTTGTGAAAAACTGGCTGCAGTGTTATTGTTGTTTGAATTTTTGTTTGTACCTTTGCGTTAAGAGAATCAAGAAGTCTGCTTATGAAGATTATCGTTGCGGAAAGCTCGCGCGCGTACAATAATTTGGGCAATAATGCGTTAGATATTATGCAGGTTTGTCCTCGCATCTGGCTCAAGGCCGACTCAGCGCTGCTGACCCACGGCAAGCCGATGTTTAAGCCTGACTTCACTCAGGAGCTGAGTGCCGCGCCGCTTCTGGCGCTTCGTATCAGCCGTATGGGCAAGAGTATTCCTGCCCGCTTTGCTCATAGGTATTACGATGCCGTGGGTGTGGCGGTGGACTTTACTGCCGAGGATGTGCTGAGGCAGTTGCGCTACGAGGGTGAGCCTTGGGACTTGGCTAAGAGTTTTGACGGCTCGGTGTGCCTGGGAGAGTGGCAGGAACTGGAAATGGGTGACGAGCAACTGGAGATATCGTTGCTGATCAACGGGGTGGAGCAGAGCGTGCTGCATATCGCAGACCTCAAGACTGAGGCCGGTATGGTGATAGAGCAGGTGAGCGGGTTCTTTACTCTGAGGCAGGGCGACCTGCTGCTTATGGGCTCTCCGGAGCAGAAGCCTCTCGTGGAGATTGATGACCACATCGAGGGCTCTGTTGACGGCAAGGTGCTCACGAGGTTCAACGTGAAGTAGAGGTGGTAATATCCCTCCTTTTATGAGGGGGGAAGACATATGGTCATGAGTAGCAGAATTGTAAATAGTTAAATAGTGAAATTGTCAAATAAAAATATGGACACGAATAATATAAATAAGGTAAGAAGGGCAACGGCTCTGGCTTTGGTGATGCTGGGGGCGTGTGTGGCCTTTGCTCAGAGTGACCCTGTTTTTACGCATATCGACTGGAGCGGGGTGAGCCTCGACGGTGACTTGCCTGAGTTTTGCAAGACGATAGATCTGGGGCCTGACTATGCGCGCGAGGGCTACGACGTGACGATAGAGTATCCGGAGTTTGCCGAGATGAGCAAGGCGGAGGCTCTGCAGCTCACCGACGACGAGGGCGTGATAGGAGAGAACATACGTGTGGAGACCTTCCTTGGCGTGAGCCGCAAGGTGGGTATGCTGGACGTGAAGTTTGTGCCTATCGTGAAGCGCAACAGCAAGTATCTGCGGCTGATGAGCTGCAAGATAAACGTGGCGGAGCGCGGCAAGGCCAAGGCTCGTGAGTTTGAGGGTGCCAAGTCGGACAGTCTAGTGCTGAGCACTGACGCCAGCGGCTACAGGGAGCATTCGGTGCTCTCATCGGGCAAATGGGTGAAGATACGCGTCAGCAAGGAGGGGGTGTATCAGCTCACGCCGGCATTCCTCAAGGGGCTGGGCTTCAGCGACATGAGCAAGGTGAAGGTGTATGGCTACGGCGGACGCATACAGAACGACGTGGTGAGCTACGGCACTTACCTCAACAGCGACTACGAGGACTTGGAAGAGGTGCCTCTCTATCGCCGCAACGACGCACTGCTCTTCTTTGCCGAGGGCACAGTGAGATGGGGCAACTGGACTCTGGCTAACCCTTCGAATGAATACGGAGCATGCACAGCCACCCATCTGAACAATACTTACTCTAACTACTCTTATTACTTCGTGACCGAGGGCGACAATCCGCTGCGCATGACTACGCTATCTGCGCCGGAGACCACGAGCCAGACTATCACCACGTATCCGGAGCACGTGATTTTTGACAAGGACGAGTACAGTTGGTTTACGGGTGGCAGCACATTCTACGAAGACTATGACTTTGTGAACGGCAACGACCGCACCATCAATATAAGCACGCCTGACGTAGATAATAACTACACTGCCACGATGACTGTGACTCTGGCGGCCAAATCGACGAAGATAACCAATTCGCAATACTATGTAAACGGCAAGAGTCTGGGCAGCATCACCATGGGCGGACTGACCAATGAGTTTGACAAGGCTACCAACGGACGCCGCGATTTCTCACTGACTAACCTCACCGGCACTAACGCGCTGAGGATTACCACCACAAACGGTCAGTCGGCACGCCTGGACTATGTGAAGATTTGCTATCGCCGCAAGCTGAAGATGCTGAACGACGCCATGGTGTTCAGCCACTATAGCACAAGGCCCTCTACGATGAAGCTGGAGGGTGCTACCGCCAACACCGAGGTGTGGCGCATAGGCTACCCCGGCAACCCTGTGGCCAAGGTGGAGGGTACGCTGAGCGGCAGCATTCTGGAGTTTAAGGTGGAGAATCCCACTCTGCGCTATGTGGCTGTGAATGTGAATGCTGCTTTCCCCACACCGGAGAATGCAGGGACTATCGTCAATCAGGACCTGCACGCTGACTCGCTGGCCGATATGGTCATCATCATTCCTGAGAGCGGCAAACTGAGGGAGCAGGCTGAGCGCCTGGCCAACATTCACCGCAGTCATGACTCGCTGAGGGTGAAGGTGGTAAGGGCTGATGAGCTGTACAATGAGTTCTCGTCAGGCACTCCTGACGCCGGAGCCTACAAGCGTTACCTCAAGATGCTCTACGACCGCAACAGCGGCAATGACCTGCCCAAGTATCTGTTGCTCTTTGGCAGTGGCGTATGGGATAACCGCTGCCTCACGGAGTCGTGCCGGCGCCTCGACCCGCGCGACATGCTGCTCTGCTATGAGAGCGAGGCATCGGTGAGCGAAATCAACTGTTATGTATGCGACGACTACTTTGGATTCCTCGACGACGGCGAGGGTGGCAACATACGCTACGACAAGATTGACGTGGGTATCGGCCGACTGCCGGTGAGGACTGCCGACAATGCCAAGATACTGGTTGACAAGATAGAGAAATATATGGCCAACCAAACCCCTGGCAGCTGGAAGAACACCGTATGCTTCATGGCTGACGACGGTGATAAGCAGAAGCACATGATTGGCGCCGAAAGTGTGGTGCAGAATGTGGAGGCGAAGTATCCCAATCTGAAGGTTGACCGCATCTATTGGGACACCTACACCCGCGTGGCTACTGCCACGGGCTTCACCTATCCGCAGGTGGAGAGTGCCGTCAACACGATGATGAGCAAGGGTGCTCTGCTGATGAATTACACAGGCCACGGCGCACCTTATACTATATCTAAGGAGATGGTGCTCAAGACGGAGAACTTCAAGACCTTTGCCAGTGCTAAGGTGCCGATGTGGGTAGTGGCCTCGTGTGAGATACTGCCATACGACCGCGAGGAGGAGAGTATCGGCAGTGTGAGTATGCTTAATCCCAATGGAGCTGCAATAGCCTTCATGAGTTCGGCCCGCGCTGTGTACAGCACGCAGAACAGCTATATCAACAACTACTATGTTTATTACCTCTTTGGCAAGGAGGGACGCAAGCGCAACTCTATCGGCGATGCCATGCGACTGGCTAAGGTAAATCTGGTGAGTGCTATGGACGGAGAGGTAATCTCAGCACGCGACTACAGCGAGAACAAATTGAAGTATGCCCTTATCGGCGACCCGGCTCTCATATTGGCGATGCCCACTCAGACGGCTGTGCTTGACAGTATCAACGGCGTGGCCGTTAGCAGCGGTAACCTGCCTAACCTTAGTGCCGGCAGCAAGGCCCGCTTCTCAGGACACATAGAGGATGCTGACGGCAATAGGCTGCCAACCTTCAACGGTCGCGTGACTGCAACCCTCTATGACAGCCAGGACACTGTGACATGCCGCAACAATACCAACGAGGACGTGGAACCGCTGACCTACTACAGCTACGACCACATGCTGTTTGAAGGCAACGACTCCGTGAGGGGCGGCAACTTCAGCGTGGTGATGCCCATACCGCTGGATATCAAATACACCGACGGTACCGGCATGGTGAAACTGTATGCTGTAAATACGGACCGCTCGATGGAGGCCAACGGTACGGACAAACGCTTTACCATAGGCGGTACGAACGGCGGTATGTCACCCAGCACCCAAGGACCGAAGATCAGCGTGTATCTCAATAATCCCGACTTTGAGAGCGGGCAGAAGGTGAACACCACTCCCTATTTCTACGCCAATCTGTCAGACTCCGACGGTATCAATATCACCGGCAATGGGGTAGGGCACGACCTGGAGCTCATAATCGACGGCAAAGAGGCTACCTCCTATATCCTGAATCCGTATTATGAGAGCGACTTCGGCAGCTACACCTCGGGCAAGGTGGCATTCAGGATACCAGAACTGCCTGACGGTGACCACCACCTCTACTTCCGCGCATGGGATGTGAAGAATAACTCATCGGCTGTCTCACTCGACTTTGTGGTGGATGCAAGCATGCGTCCGCAGCTTACCTCGGTGACACTTAGCGAAAATCCTGCACACACCTCAACCACATTCCAGATAACCTACGACCGACCCAATACGGAGACTACCTTTACCATAGATGTATATAATCTGTACGGTCAGCATGTGTGGACTCACACGGAGCGCACTGCTACGCCTACGGGCTATCACACCATCAAGTGGGACCTTGCGTCCAACAATGGAGTGGAGCTGCGCGGAGGTCTGTATGTCTATAAAGTGACTATCAGCTGCAAAGACAGCAAGGAGAGTACTAAAAAGCAAAAATTGATTATCCATAGGCAATAAACAGCAACTTTTGGAGTTTATAAAATTGTTATTACACCAATTATAATTATATTATATGAAGAAACTGACTTATGCGCTCTCAGCGCTAATGTTACTAATCTCTGCAGGCAGCCGCGCAGAGGATATCAAGGAAAAATTCAACCCCGTGCAGACAGCGGTGGTATCGCAAAGCATTGCTCCAGATGCACGTGCCGGTGGTATGGGTGACATTGGTGCCGCTACCGAGGCGGACATTAACTCACAGGCATGGAACGCAGCTAAGTATCCGTTTGCCATCTCCAAGGGCGGCGTCGCCCTCAACTATACCCCGTGGTTGCGCCAGTTGGTCAACGACATCGATCTCGCATATATGGCAGGCTACTACCGACTGGGCGACTATCAGGCAATATCTGGTTCGTTGCGCTATTTCTCGCTGGGCGATGTGATGGTCAACGGTATGGAGAATACTACCATCAAGCCATACGAATTGGCTGTGGACGCTGCCTATAGCCGTATGCTGAGTGAGAAATTTGCTGCTGCCGTTACCTTCCGCTATATCTACTCTGACCTCAGCGGTAAGAGCGACGACGGCTCAAAGCCTGGCTCTGCCTTTGCTGCCGACCTGGCCGCCTACTATACCACATATATGAATGTGGGCAGCCGTGAGTGTCAGTTGAGCATTGGTGGTGGTGTATTCAATCTGGGTAGTAAGATAAACTATGGCGACGACTACTCCTACTTCATCCCCACCACTTTGCGACTGGGCTTCAACTACACCATCCCCATCAACGAGTACAATCGCTTCTCCTTTGCTGCTGATGCCAACAAGCTACTCGTGCCCACTTATCCCACCGATGCACAGTGTGCTAAGAAACTGGGCTATGAGACAACCGATGGTCTTGACCATACAGCTGAGTATCAGAAATATCGCGAGGAACACTACTACAATGTATCGTCTATATCAGGTATCTTCAAGAGTTTCGGCGATGCGCCCAACGGATTCTCCGAGGAACTCGAGGAGATACAGTGGTCGGTAGGTGCAGAGTATGTGTACAATGACAAGTTTGCCCTGCGTGCCGGTTATCACCACGAGGCTGACACCAAGGGTGGCCGTAAATACTTCACTGTGGGTGCGGGCTTCAAGATGAGCGTATTCTCCATTGACGCAGGCTACGTAATCTCTACAGCAGCAGCCAATCCGCTCGACCAGACACTGCGCGTGTCGCTGGGCTTTGACCTCGACGGCATACAGGACCTCTTCAACCGTGGTCGCCGTAGATAAGAGTCAAGAGTCTGTAAAGGTTAGAGGTTAAAGACCTTATAAATCGTAAAATAGTAAATTGTCGAATTGTTAAATAGTAAATACTCCTAACTCTTATGCGAGTCGGCTTCGGATATGACGTTCACAAGACGGCTGCCAATCGTGAGCTATGGCTTGGCGGTGTCAGGTTTGATGCAGACTTTGGCCTGCAGGGTCACAGCGATGCCGACGTACTTATCCATGCTATCTGCGATGCGCTGCTCGGTGCGGCATGTCTGCGCGATATAGGATATCACTTCCCTGACACAGACCCACAGTATAAAGGCATCGATAGCAAGCATCTGCTGGCTGAGGTGGTGAGTCTGCTCCATAAGCATGGCTACACAGTGGGCAACATTGACTCCACGGTTTGCTGCGAACAACCGAAAATCAATCCGCGCATTCCTGAGATGCAGGCATGTCTTGCAGAGATAATGCAGGTGCCGAAGGACTGTGTCTCCATCAAGGCTACCACTACAGAGCACCTGGGCTTCACCGGGCGTGGCGAAGGCATCGCCGCACAGGCAGTGGCTTTAATTAATTAGTCTTTAATGACTTTAATGACCTTATAAATCCTTAAACCCCTTTAATTCATGAAAAAGTATTTAGCTGAAATGGTCGGCACATTCGTGCTTACCCTTCTGGGCTGCGGCGCAGCCGTTAGTCTTAACTGCGGTGTTGATACCGCATCTGTTGTCGGCACAGCCATGGCATTTGGCCTTGCCGTAGTAGCTATGGCCTATACCATCGGTGGCGTGAGCGGTTGCCATATCAACCCTGCCATCACTGTGGGCTGCCTTCTCTCAAAGCGTATCAGTGCTAAGGACGCTGTGGGCTACATTGTATTCCAGATAATCGGTGCTATCATTGCCGCCGCAGTCCTATATGCTATTACCAGCGCTACTACCACTGAGTTTGGCGGCACTCTCACTGGTGCCAACAGTTGCGCAGGTGCCGGCAGCCAGATGGCAGGCTTCATTGTTGAGGCTGTACTCACCTTTATCTTTGTGCTTGTAGTGCTCGGTACTACCGACAGCAAGAAGGGCGCAGGTCAGTTTGCAGGCCTTGCCATTGGTCTGAGCCTTGTGCTCATCCACCTGGTAGGCATTCACTACACTGGCACTTCTGTCAATCCCGCACGCTCAATCGGTCCCGCCATCTTCGAGGGTGGCCAGGCCGTAACCGACCTCTGGGTATTCATCGTGGCTCCTATCGTGGGTGCTGTGGTTGCTGCTATCGTTTGGTGCATCATCGGTACTTGCTGCAAGGATGAGTGCAAGAAGGACTAACTTCCAGTTTCCCAATTCTTAAACTTTTCTGTTCTTATGAAAGATCTCAAAGGAACCAAGACCGAGCAGAACCTGATGACTGCCTTCGCCGGTGAGTCGCAGGCTCGCAACAAGTACACCTACTATGCCTCTAAGGCTAAGAAGGACGGCTATGTACAGATTGCCAACCTCTTTGAGGAGACTGCTGCCAACGAGAAGGAGCATGCCAAGATATGGTTTAAGCTTCTGCACGGCGGAGCTGTGCCCTCAACTGAGGAGAACCTCAAGGATGCCGCAGCAGGTGAGAACTATGAGTGGACTGACATGTATGCTCAGTTTGCCCGTGAGGCCCGTGAGGAGGGATTTGATGACATTGCCGAGAAATTTGAGATGGTCGGAGCCATCGAGAAGCACCATGAGGAGCGCTACCTCAAACTGCTTGACAATCTGCAGAACAAGGTGGTCTTCACCAAGGATGGCGACTGCATCTGGCAGTGCTCCAACTGTGGCCACATCGTAGTGGGAAAGCAAGCTCCGGAGATATGCCCCGTTTGTGACCATCCGCAGAGCTATTTCCAACTGCTGGCACAGAACTATTGACCGTTAACCGTTAACCTATATAAAGCGTGAGTCTTTTTTCGGGCTCACGCTTTTATTTTGTCAGTTTCATGCTCGAATAATTAACAATTCAAGTGCTTGTGTGGTGGTAAAATTATAAAAATCCTTAAAGAAAGTAATTATTTAGTCCTTTAACATTTTATATTATTATAAATGTCTAACTTTGCAACGTCAACGTAAACTTATTGCGCTATGAAAACATCCGTACTTTTACTTGGTTTGGCTATTCTGCTGCCGATGGCGGCGAATGCACAGGACGATGTGTACTACATCCCCTCGAAGGACATCCGCAAGGTAACTACCACTGACGGTACCCTGGTTCCCACGGAGAGCACTGCCGACAAGGCACAGTATTACGAGGAGACAAGGGATGTAGATGACTATAACCGTAGGAGTTCTGTACTCACAGATACTGCGGAGTATTACAACGATGAGGCAACCAGAACCGTTGAGAGCAAGTTTGACGACAGCTCTGACGATGTGGCATACCCCTACACCAAACTTGTGATGCGTTTCCATAGCCCTCACGTGGGTTACATCGTGAGCAGCCCATACTATTGGGATATATGCTACGGCGATGTGTGGGATGTATATTACGACGGCTGGGCAGCATACGTGCCGAGCTACACCTATTGGAGCTATACCTACGACCCCTGGTATTACAACCGCTGGCATTTCCGCACATGCTGGGATTTTACCTGGGGATGGTATGACCGCTGGTACTATCGTTCTTACTGGGGCTGGGGCCGCCCAATCTATTGGGGGTGGAGCCGTCCCTATTATCACCACTATGCCCACCACTATAGCCGTCCTGCATGGGGCCACCATTATGGACGCTATGTACATGGCTTCGGCCATCACGGTGGACGTACCTTCGCGGGCCGCGGTATGGACAGACCTCGTGCAGACTTCGGTGGAAGGATAGGCGGTGGTCGTGCAGGATATGCCACTCGCAGTGGTGGTAGCCGTCCTCTCTCAGGAGTGTTTCGCTCCAGTCGTCAGCCGGCCTCACATGCCAGCACTCAGATGAGCCGTGGCACACGCCGCACCGGTCCCAACTCCGTAATGCGTACCGACAATATCTCGCGCAATGGTGGTGGAATCTCGCGCAACGGTGGCGGTGGAATATCGCGCAGTGGTCGTGTGGCTCCGGGCAATGCTGACCGTCAGCGTTCCAGCCAGGTGCAGCGTAGGCCCGATGTCAGCCGCACTCCCTCTGGAGTAAGTCGCAGCGAGAGCCGTCCGAGCACCCGCTCATCAGTTCCTTCGTCAGTAGGCCGCAGTAGTAGCAGCAGTCGTCCCTCCGGTGGATTTGGCGGCGGTGGCAGTATAGGTCGCAGTTCGTCTCCCTCCCATAGTGGCGGGGGCATGTCCCGTGGCGGAGGCGGTGGCGTATCACGCAGCGGCGGTGGCGTAGCCCGCGGTGGTCGCAGGTAAATATATAATGCATACTATCTTTTCAAACATAATGGAGAGGCGGGGCGCAGCCTCGTCTCTCTTTATTAAAATAAGAAATTCTATGAAAAAGTTTTTACTCACTCTTACCCTCACTCTCACCCTCACTCTCACATTTGCACAAGATATCTATCAGGTGGCCGAACTCAGCGCCACAGACCTCAACGGCACATCGCGCTATGTGGGTATGGGCGGAGCCATGAGCTCTCTTGGCGGCGACCTCTCGGTGATGTCGTCCAATCCTGCCGCCATCGGCCTTTATCGTCACAATGATGTAGCTGTCACGGCAAGCCTTGTCAGTATGCCTGGCAGTCATAAGTTTGACGGTGATAAACCGACTTATGTCTCCTTCGATCAGATAGGTTTTGTATATTCCATGCCGAGTAGCGGCGGCTCGCTGCGTTATTTTAACTTTGGTTTAAACTATCACAAACACCACGACTTCAACCAACTGCTCAACGCCGACAACGAGCTTGGTGCCGCAGGCAATGCCTCGCAGACTTGGCAGCTCGCCGACCTCTGCAACAGCTGGGGTGGGGCAGAGAGTGCCACTCCGCTGGCCGACATGGCTTACTCCGCATATCTGCTAGGTGAGGACGGTGGTGACTACACAGCTTACAATGCAGCCCGCAATGCCTACGGCCGCTCGCGCACCGGAAGCAATCAGGCACTGGACCTCAATTTCTCACTCAACTTCAATGACCAGTATTACCTTGGCCTTACAGTCACAGGCTATAATGTAAGGCAAAAGAGCTATATGGCCTACGGTGAGGACTTGCTCACTGCCGACCTCGTTGACGACGGCTACTATCTGATGGACAATGAGGGCAAGCTCACTGGCAACGGCGTTGACGTCAAGCTCGGCTTCTTGGTAAGGCCCATTCAGGAGAGCAATTTCAAAATAGGCGTTACCCTCACTACTCCCACCTATTATGAGCTGACATATCGCAATGACCTTCTACTCGGTTCCTATACCGACAGCTACGGCGAAGTGGAGCCGCGCGGCTACTATTTCGACTATGACTACAATGTGCGCACCCCATGGAAGGTAGGCGTGAGCCTCGGCAACACATTCTTCAATCGCCTGGCCTTGGGTGCAGAGTATGAGTTTGCTGACTATAGCACATGCTCAGTGTCCTACGGCGACGACTACTGGGATGACTGGGATTGGCGCCACAAGACCAAGGATCGCGAACTCAACAAGCAGCTCGACAAGTATCTTAAAGGCACCCATACTCTTAAGTTTGGTGCCGAGTTGATGGTTACTCCCAACCTCTACCTCCGCGGTGGATACAACCATGTTACCTCTGCTATAGAGAAAGATGCATGGCTCAATCATTTCATAAACAGTCCATCCGTTGACGTAGCATCCAACACCGACTACCTTAACCTTGGTGCTGTCAATCGCTACTCTGCCGGCATCGGCCTTAAATTCGGTAAGTTCTATGCCGATGCTACTTGGCTCTATCAGCATCAGCGCGGCACACTCTACACATTCAACGCTGAAGACCCTGCCACTCCTGGCATCAATGCCTGCCCACCCAATCGCCTCAAGCTCAATCGCTCGCAGGTAATGCTGACAATGGGTTACAGATTCTGAGAATAATTTAATGTGACTCATCGGATGTTAACGTACGATAGTCAACTTTCCAACTTATTAAGATATGAAAAAGCTATATAAGATATTGCTATTGGGCATAATTTTCAATCTTCAATGCTCAATGTTCAACAGTGCATATGCCCAAAAGATAGCCAATACGTTCTGGGAGAGTCGTTTTGGAGTTACCAGCGAGGAGGTGTATAATAATCTTCTTGCTGCGGGACTACAGCCCATTGTCTCTGACGATGCTATATATCTGCAGGACAATGTGGTGTTTAGCATCCCCTTCCACACCATAGGCTTCAAGTTCACCGTTGAGGATGCCTTCTACAATATCTTCGGTTACACCAAGTTCACCGGTAAGCAGGAGGCCACCATATTTTTTGAGGACGCCTATGCCAAAGTGCGCGAGCAGTACCCCAATGTGCAGACCATGAGCCGCACAGAGGGAGTGCTCAAACTCTACGCCTATGCCGACGCCGACAGTGGTGATGCTTTCTCGCTCGGTCTATACAAAGGCAATGGAGCCTTTTTCGTACGCCTTAACATTTTTAGCGACTATCTCCTGAAACGCGAGAAGAAATAGATGTCGCTTATAAAACTCTTCCAAAAACTGTGGCCGTTTGTAAAGCCCTACAAATGGCTCGTGGCCTGCACATTGGTCCTTACCCTTGTCGGTTCTACCATTGCGCAGGTCAATGCTATCGTGCTTGACCGCACAGTCGATGCCATCAACTCGCTCGTTATGAGCGGTGGACTCAGTTGGCGTCGAGCCTCAGGCATATTATTGGTCATAACCATTGTATTGCTTGGCAAGGAGTTGCTTGCTGTTATCATCTCCTACGCACAGAACTTCTTCGGCGAGAAAATACGCACTTTCGTCTCCCGTGACCTTGCCCAGCGAGCCGTTGACCGCATCCTGAGCTATCGAATGGCCTTCTTCTCGCGCAATGGCAATGAGGCTGGCAAACTGCAAACTCGTATTGACCAAGGCGTGAGTAGTCTCTCAACAACGGTGCAGAATACCTTCATCGACCTTCTGCCTCTGTTTACCTCCGCACTGTTGGCATTGGTGCTCATGTTTCTGGCCAATTTCTATGTGGGTCTTACTGCCTCTGTCATAGTGCCGGTATATATCTACATCACCGTG
>JAGCYL010000104.1 GCA_017960825.1 Bacteroidaceae bacterium
AGGGTGTCGGTGCCATACTCCTTGGTGTAAGTCTCGCGGATAGTGGCGGTGGGCAGTTTGCCGGGCTTACGCGCCAAGACAAAGCCTGCATGGAGCTCCTTGCTCAAGATAGAACCCATCAGGAAGCCGCGCGACTCAAGGCCGACGATCTTGGTGATGCCCTCGCCCTTATAGCGGCTGACGAGCATGTCGGTCATCACATCGATACACTCGGGATTGATAAACCACGAGGTAATATCGCGGAAGTTGATGCCCTTTGTGGGGAAGTCGGGCACACAGCGGAGATTGTCAATCAGAAACTGTGTGGGGTCTTTCATGATCAGAGCTTTACAATGAGATTACAAAATTACTTTATTTTCCGCATATACGTCACCTATTTATAAAAAAATATTGCTGTTCCCTAAAAGTTTTTTGCTCGGAAGACCACTTTTTCGAGTCATCTGACGAAATCTGAAACGGACTTCGCGGGAAATAAAGTAGACATCGCGGCAAATAAAGCAGACCTCACTGGAATAAAATCCGAGGGGATTTATTTTTCTTAGTTAAGAAAAGAATTTTTCCTAGTTAAGAAAAGATGTTTTCTTAGCTAAGGTTAGGGCTTTTCTTAGCTAAGGAAAGACGTTTTCTTAGCTAAGAAAAACAAATGAGCTCAGAGATAATTCATACGCCCTCAGCAAAAAACACAATCTGTGCTGCACTCTCATAGCCTTAACGGCTATTTAGTTTGTGCAGCACAGATTGTTCTTACTTCTTTCTTATCTATGTTAGGAACTAGAGAGCGAGGCGCAGGCCGAGGTAGTTGCTCGAGCCCGTGGGCGCGTCGTCGTTGCGATTAGCCGTACGGCAGCTAGCGGCGCCGCTGCGCCAGCTGCCACCACGAAATACACGGTAGGAGCCCGAGGTGGGGCCGGTAGGATTGGTCTGTGCTTCGCTGCTGTACCCACCGTACCAGTCAGAGCACCACTCCCACACATTGCCACTCATGTCGTAGATGCCCAACTCGTTGGGCTGCTTGGAGGCTACGGGGTGGGTCTTGTTGTCAGAGTTGCTGGAGTACCACGCCACTTCGTCAATATCGTTGCTGCCGCTGTACTGATAGCCCATGCGCTTGTTACCGCCACGCGCAGCAAACTCCCACTCGGCTTCGGTGGGCAGACGGAACTTCTTTCCCGTGAGCTGGTTAAGCTTCTGGATGAAAGTCTGGCAGTCGTTCCAGCTGACCACGTCCACGGGCAGTTTATCTCCCTTCAAGTAGCTCGGGTTGCTACCCATCACGGCTTCCCACAGCTCCTGCGTCACTTCGGTCTGCCCGATGTAGTAGCTGCTGAGCGTTACCTGGTGGGCGGGCTTCTCATCGCTATCAGCATTTATCTGTTCAGCGGTAGCTCCCATCATGAATGTGCCGCCCTCCACGGGCATCATGGTGAAGGCCACACCCTCAACCACGAAAGACTGCTTCTTCATCTCCTGGGCATCGCCGGTGATAATGTAGTTGTAGATGGCGACTACATCAGCAGTGTTTACGTTGGTGTCATTGTTGACATCAAATTTTGCCTTTTGTGCATTGGCCGCAATGGCTGTCATTGCGATTACGGCAAAAGAAAACAGAAGCCTTTTCATTATCGTACCCAAATCTTTTGTCCCTTAACGACATAAACGCCCTTGGGCAGCTTGGTCAGATCGGCAGGAGCCACACCCGTGGCAATCTTTACGCCGGAGATATTATACACATCCACTGACACATCATCAGCAGCGGCTACGGCGGCCTCTACACCCGTCACGTCATCATAGTCGAGGTGGTTGGAGGTGAGCACCTGAGTGAGTTCGCCACCGTTGAGCTTGATATAGCAGCGCGAAGCGTAAATCTGCGGCACATTGCTGGCATTGACAAAGGCAGCAGTGGCATTGTCCTTGGCGATGATGCCATACATTCCTTCGGTGCCCTGCTTCTCAGTGGCTCCAGAGAACTGGACGGTGGTGCCGGTGTTGTCCTCAAAGGAGAGCTCCACATCGCCGGTGGTGATATAGGCGTCCTTCATCTTGATGGTGCGTACACCGTTGTCAAGGGTGGAATAGAGAATATAAGGAGTCCTGGCCTTAAGACCGTCGCGCTTCACATCCTTGAAATTGAGTTTTGTTTCCGTGCCGTTGTTCTCCACTCCCACGAGAGTCTCGAGGCGGCATTCCTCGCCGAAAATTTCGTTAAGTTCTGCCTCGGTGAGTGACACAGGCAGGAAAATAGTGTTCCAGCCCTTGTAGATATAGCGGTAGTAAGTAAGATCCACGCTCTGCCCATCATAGGCAGTGAGGTCTTTGGGACTTACCGTGTTGGTTATCACGGTATCGGCATTAACAACGCCTGCTACATTGACCATTAAGGCCACAAGGATTAAGAGTAATGATTTTTTCATAATACTATAATGTTTTAATGGTTTTTAATTCTTGCCGGAGTGCCCACAACCACGCTATACGGCTGCACATTGCGCGTTACCACGGCTCCGGCGCCAATGACGGCTCCCTTGCCAACGGTGACACCGGGCAGAATAATGGCGCGCGGTCCTATGAGCACATTGTCTTCTATATGAACTGCCCCACGAGTGTTGAGGTCGCGGTCAGCAGGCACTATGCGCAGTGTCTCGCTGTCGGTCTTGCCAAACTGATAGTCGGTTATCAGCACATTGGCTCCTATCTTGACATTGTTGCCTATCTTCACCTCGCGGATAGCATTGATACGCACGCTGCGCTCCATGCTCACATCGTCGCCGATTATCAGCTTGGGTGTGTAATTGCCAGTGTTGATGCACTCGAGGTGCATACCGGACTTGGCGCAGAAATTGGTGCCTATGGTGATATATCTGTTGCCGTCAGTAAAGATGGGACCCTCCACCACACAGCCGCGTCCCACCTTCATGCGGTGGCGAAAACGGAAGGTGACAAGGTTTTTCTTAAATCTCTTCCATGCCTTTGTGAACATGGTGTTGCACACCAGCACCACGATAATGCCTACAATGAAGGTGATGAGCTTGCGCAGCATATTGCCTAGGAAGCGGAACACGCGGCCCCACAGTACGGGCGACACGCAACGCTTAAGGGCCGACACCACTGGGCGTAAACCCAGATTTTGCTTCACCGTACTGCGACTCACCTTGCCCTCGATGCCCTTGATACTGCGCCGCAGCACAAACAGGCGGAATATCTGGGGAAACAAGAAGTCGCTGATGCGGCTCTTCATCTTTATGGTGGTGTAGGGCGAGATGGGGGTAGGCTTGTCCTCGTAGTGGTCATAGACAGCCAGCAGATTCTTCACATAGGTGCGCACGGGGTCGTTGACCTCAGCCACATAGTCTATGCCGCCGTCCTCAAAGAGGGTGGGATTGTAGATAAAGTTCTGCTTGGCGGCAAGCACAATATGAAGTAGCAAAGGCACGGCAGGTATGCCGGAGCCTGCGCCAAACTCACGGGGATTGTAGCCGCGTATCATATCAGTACGCAGGATATTGCGGCTCACCTCAATAATGCCCATCGACACCGACTGCAGGAAATCGTCAGCATCCACATACTGCACCATCGTCTTTTTGGCATTGTCGTTCGACACCAGGTGCACAAGGCCCACTTCATTGTTCTCCAGCGTTTCAATCAGCGCGCCGAAGTGACCCACGCGAATAATGTTGCGCGCATCAAGCAACCATATATATTTGCTGCGCGAAGCAATGCCCTGATTGAGAGCAAAGGTAAAACTGTTGTCCTGGCTGAGATTCTCCGTATTGCTGACATAATGGAACGGAACCCTACCCTCAAAGAGCTTCACGGCATTAGAGGTGCCGTCTGTGGAGTCATTGTCCACAATTATTATCTCGATACGCTCAAGCACATTGGCCTCAAGGAGCGCAAGCTTTTGCAGCTGCTCCTTAAGTTGCAACTCGTTGTTGCGAGTGCTGATACATAGCGTCAGCGTCTTGCCGTAGCTGAATGTCAATTGCGAGGGCATATCTCAATCGTACATATTTCCTTGCAAAAATACTAAAAACTTCCCGTAAATACACCAAACAAAACGCAAAAAAAGTTTTATCTCGCGAAAAATAGCACCAATTTCTATCTCCGCACGCAGAAAAACCGTACATAAACACTGCAAACACGTACAAAGATTCAGAGCTGACGGTGCCAAAGTCCGTGTTCGCAAAAACATGTACGGGCTTGCTTTTGTATTCTGCGCAGAACACAATCACGAGCACGCACTTAATTTTTGCGAGAACGCTTTAAGATTTTCCGAGAACGCTTTAAGATTTTCTGAGAACGCTTTTTGTTGGCGCCAGCTCACTCTTTCTTTTCGTAAGGCCGGGCGTTTGCAGCGCGAGCAGCCTCTATTCCCCTTTCTTCTTTGCTTCCTCCCAGATGGCGTCCATCTCGGCGAGGGTCATATCCTTGAGATTGCGGCCCTGCTTGAGGGTCTGGGCCTCCAGATAGTTGAATCGCTGAATGAACTTGCGGTTGGTGCGCTCGAGGGCGTTGTCCGGATTGATATGGTAGAGCCGCGCAGCATTGATCAGGCTGAACAGCACGTCGCCGAACTCAGCCTCAGCCTTGTCCTCGTCCATATTTGCCACCTCGGCCTCAAATTCGGTGATTTCCTCCTTCACCTTGTCCCAGACCTGCTCCTTTTGCTCCCAGTCGAAGCCCACATGGCGGGCCTTGTCCTGTATGCGATAGGCTTTGATGAGCGCAGGCAGCGCAGCGGGCACTCCTGACAGCACACTCTTCTTTCCAGACTTCTCCTTCTGCTTGCGTTGCTCCCATGTGTCGGCCACGGCATCGGGCGTTTCGGCCTTTACATCGCCGTAGATATGCGGATGACGGAAGATGAGTTTCTCGCGCACTTTGTCGCACACATCTGCAAGGTCAAACTCGCCCTTCTCTGCACCGAACATAGCATAGAAGCACACGTGCATCAGCACATCGCCAAGTTCTTCCTGTATTTCCCGCTGGTCTTCGCGAGCAAGCGCGTCGCAGAGCTCAAAAACTTCTTCTATCGTATTGGCCCGCAGGCTCTGATTGGTCTGCACAGAGTCCCAGGGACACTTCTGGCGCAACTCTGCCAGCACATCGAGCAGGCGACTGAACGCCTGCAATTGTTCTTCGCGAGTATGCATGATTATTATAATTAGGAGTAAGGAGTAAAAAGAATTTTCAACCTTTCAATTCTTTAATGCTTTCCTTTATGGCTGCTATTTTCTGCTCAGCATCAGCCTGCTTCTTGCGCTCCAAGGCCACAACCTGCTCAGGAGCGTGAGCCACGAAATTGGCATTCTGCAACTTCTTCTGCACTCCAATGAGGAAACCCTCCAGTCGCTTGAGCTCTGCCTCCTGCTTGGCTATCTCTGCCTCTACATCAATGAGGCTGCCGATGGGTACTGCATATTCGCTGGTGCCGACAAGGAATTTAACTGCGCCATTGGGACTCTCGTCGCTGACCTCGATAGCAGAAAGATTTGACATCTTCTTCACCACAGAGTCATAAGCACAATAGCTGTTGGCACCCAAGCATACGAGGCTCAGCTGCTCTTTGTTGGGAATATTCTTCTGATTGCGTACAGCACGCACACCAGCCACCACTTTCTTCACATTCTCGAAAGACTCTACCACATTCTCTAAAGAGAACTCTGGTGCAAGGGGCAACTCTACGCCATTAGCACAACTGTTCATGATGCTCTCGCCGTCCTTGCGCTCATAGATATGCTGCCACAGTTCCTCCGTGATGAAGGGCATGAACGGATGGATAATCCGCAACAGCTGCTCAAAGAAACGGAGCGTAGTCTCATACGTGGCCTTGTCTATAGGTTGCTGATAGGCGGGCTTGACCATCTCCAGATACCAGCCGGAGAACTCATCGGTAAACAGTTTGAACACCGTCATCAGCGCATCACTAAGGCGGTACTTCTTGTAGAGGTCGTCGAGTTCCGCAGCCGTTGCCTTCAGCTTAGCGTCAAACCAGCAGATTGCCACCTTGTTTACCTCGGGCTGCTCCTGTTCAGTATGTTCCCAGCCCTTGACGAGACGGAAGGCGTTCCATATCTTGTTGCAGAAGTTGCGGCCCTGCTCGCAGAGGCTTTCGGCAAACAGTATATCGTTGCCGGCAGGAGCTGCAAGCAGCATACCCATGCGCACTCCGTCAGCACCATATTTCTCCATCAGCACAATTGGATCGGGCGAGTTGCCCAGCTGCTTCGACATCTTGCGGCCTATCTCATCGCGCACTATACCAGTAAAATAGACGTTGTGGAAAGGCACATCGCCCATATATTCCTCACCGGCCATTATCATACGTGCCACCCAGAAGAAGATAATATCAGGGGCCGTTATAAGGTCGCTCGTAGGATAGTAGTATTTTATCTCCTCATTATTGGGGTTGTTGATGCCATCAAATAGCGATATGGGCCACAGCCAACTGCTAAACCATGTGTCAAGGGCATCTTCATCGCGCCGCAGGTCGGCAGCCGTGATATTCTCATAACCCTTTATCTTGCGAGCCTCAGCTACTGCCTCGTCCTCACTAAGAGCCACCACGAAACGCTCTTCTTCCTCCTCAGCGGTAGGCAGAAACCAAGCGGGTATCCTATGACCCCACCACAACTGGCGACTGATACACCAGTCCTGAATGTTTTCCAGCCAGTTACGGTAAGTAGTAACATAGCGCTGTGGGTGAAACTTTATCTTGCCCTCCAGTACTGGCGGTAGTGCGATGTCGGCGAAATGCTTCATCGAAAGGAACCATTGCTTGCAGAGGCGCGGCTCTACGGCAGTATCAAGATTGCGCTCAGAATAGCCCACCTTATTGTCGTAGTCCTCAATCTTCTCTATCAGACCAGCGGTTTCCAAATCCTTCACAATCTGCTTGCGCACCTCCATGCGGTCCATACCAACGTAGAGCGGACTTTGGTCGGAGATAGTTCCGTCGGGATTGAATATGTCGATGGTTTCCAAATTGTGGGTCTTTCCCAGTTGATAGTCATTCACATCATGAGCAGGCGTAACCTTGAGACAACCCGTGCCGAACTCAATATCCACGTAGCGGTCCTCAATCACAGGCACTACCCTGCCCACCAGCGGGACTATCACCTCACAACCGTGCAGCCACTGATTTTTCGGGTCTTTGGGATTGACGCACATTGCCGTGTCACCCATAATAGTCTCAGGGCGCGTGGTGGCTACCACGGCGTAGTAGCCCTTCTCATCGTGATGGATGACGTTGCCCTCGGCATTAGATTCCTTAATTTCTTTAAGGTCCTTGACATAATACTTTAGGTGATATAGTTTGCTCTTCTCATCGCGATAGACTACCTCCTCTGTGGAGAGCACCGTCTGAGCCTTGGGGTCCCAGTTGACCATACGCAAACCGCGGTAGATAAGGCCTTTGCGGTAGAGATCCACAAACACGCGGAGCACACTCTGAGAGCGCACTTCGTCCATAGTGAATGCTGTGCGATCCCAGTCGCAACTTGCGCCGAGACGCCTGAGCTGCTTCAAGATGATGCCTCCATGCTCATGGGTCCAGTCCCATGCATGTTGCAGAAATTCTTCACGGCTCAAGTCGCGTTTCTTTATGCCCTGCTCTGCCAGACGGTTCACCACTTTGGCTTCCGTAGCTATCGATGCGTGGTCTGTGCCGGGCACCCAAAGAGCATTCTTGCCGTCAAGCCTCGCCTTGCGCACCAATATGTCTTGTATGGTATTATTAAGCATGTGGCCCATGTGGAGCACTCCCGTCACATTGGGTGGCGGTATCACGATAGTGTAAGGCTCACGGCCATCAGGCTTAGAACGAAACAGCCCGTGCTTCACCCAGTATTCATACCATTTGCCCTCTACTTCCGCGGGACTATATTTAGCGCTGAGTTCTCGCGTCTCATTACTGCCATTGCTTTTAATATCCATAACAAATTCTTTTTCCTAAAAATATTAATCGTTTGTTAGCTTCTTGTCTGCGTAAAGCATATATTATTCTGCAAAGGTAGCATTTTCTCCCGAATACGGCAAGAAAGACACTACTGATTTTATTCGTGGCGCCTTCTTCGCAGCTAAATATAAATATAGATTGGTATCAACCCTTTGGCTAATACCAATCTTATGTGATTAAGTGTGACGCACGTCTAACGCACGTCATATCATTATCTGTCTATGCTACTTTCCGTTTTTGTAAGGCCTTGAACGATTAGCCATCTTGTGAAGCATCTGGCGCTCAAACTTCTTTTCGGCCACCCTGACCTTCAGCAGTTTTGAAGGAGATAGCACCTTGAGCATCTTCTTCTGGTAATCCTGCTCTATATCAACCACCTGACGGTCAATCTCAATAAGCCTTTCAAGGGTCTTGAGGGTCTGCTTATCGTTGGAGTCATCCTTCATAGCTTCGCGTACCAAGCGACCTCTCTCCTGCATCAACTTACGCTGCGCATCCTTCATGGCATGATAGAGGGGTAGGAATTTCTGTGACTCCTGCTGGGTGAGCTTGGCCTCGCTTGTAATGAAGCAGTCACATTTCTGTGCAAACTCCTCGGGCGAGAAACGATGGCCGCCTCGATGATGTTCCTGGGCTGAGGCGCCAACAGACATAAGCGACATGGCCAAAACAAAGACAAATATAGATATACGCTGTTTCATAATTGTTGGATTTTATACATCTTTATTGTTCGTCATCCGTTACGTATGCCATGATATCACGGCTGTCTATCATCATGTAGTCGCACGCATCATCAATGTAGTCCTCCATTTCCTGGGCTGTAAGCTCATAGATGTCAGAGCTGTTCTTCTGATTCTGCTGGGCAAGTGTCTGTGCTTTCTCTGCCACAATCTTTTGCTGATACTTATACACCCATATACCAAACCAGATGCCGCCAAACATTGCCGCCATATAGATATATGGTTTTATCTTGGCGTAAAGCTCCGTCTTATAAAAAGGAACCTTCTTCGCCTCGCGCTCGGTTGGCGCAGCCTGCTCCTCGTGACGGTCGATAGCAGCCATCACCTGCGACGGAAGGCTCTCAAAGTAGCCCTGCGGCACACGGAAAGACTCTTTCCTTGCGGATGGATTATTTAAGTCTGGCGTTCTCATAGTGTTGTTTCTTTTGTTTTGACTGCCTCAACGGACAAAAGTTTAATCGCGACTCTTAAAAAAATCCTCCACCTTACCCGCAGCTATATGATAGGAGGCCTTCAGAGCCCCCACCGAGGTGCCGAGAATTTTCGCCATCTCCTCATATTTTATCTGGTCGTAATATCGCATCACAAACACCTGCCTCTGCTTGGGCGGCAATTCGCTGATGGCCTGCTGCAGCAGGCGTTCCGTCTCATCACCGTCGAAATATGGGTCGCTCTCCAGGGTGTCAGCAAGGCTTGCTTCTTCGCTGTCAAGCGCCACCGTGTCTTTTCGCTGCTGGATATAGGCAAGGCTCTCGTTGGCAGCTATCCTATAGAGCCATGTTGACAGCATCGCCTCGCCACGGAAAGTGTCGAGTGCAAGCCACGCTTTGAGAAATGTATTTTGGAGCACATCGTTGGCATCGTCATGGTATATCACCATATGGCGTATCTGCCAGTAGAGCTTGGCACCATACTTGGCCACCACAGCCTCAAAGGCCGCCCTGCGTCCCGATGGGTCGCGGAGCTGCTCTGTCAGTTGGCGGTCAGAAGGGTGGTGTGCCATGTAACTATGGTGTAACAATTAGAGCAATTAGGTTGCGTGATTGCCGTAGCCTAATTGCTCTCAGTTATATGCTTGTGTTGTATTGACTCTATCAGATAGTGACCTTGCGCACAAACTTGCCCACTTTCAGCAGATAAACACCTTTCTGCAGATTGGTGCTAATAGTCTGGTCGTCGGTCTCTATGCTGTAGCTCGCAGCCTTTGTACCGGTCACATAGTACACCACAAGGGTCTGCTTGGCGGCTCCGGCTACGCGGATAGTATTGCCAGAAACGCTTACGTTGATATCCTGACCTTCGGGAGCGGCAACCATAATAGGCTCACTCTCCGTAGGGCTGGGGGCTGCAAAAGCCGGTGCTACGGACAGGGTCAATGCCATGCCAAAGGCGATTATCAAGCTATTTACGCGCTTCATTTTGTATAGTTTCTCACTTTATCAATTGCAAAGATAGGACTTTTTTTTATACAAACCAAATTTTCACACAATTTTTTTGCTTTTTTTGCGTTACAGCCCACAAAACATATATAAAAAGAAGCTATTTTGCGCTTTTAGAGGCATCTTTTGCGTTAGTCAAATCCCTATCTTCTGCTGTATCGTCAGGGGCAGGTTTTTTGTTTCCTATCTTCATCAATGCAAGGCCTATGATAATCCATATCACTTCGCGCACTCTCGTGATAAGACTGGTATATACTCCGTAGGCGCCGCTGATAGACAGAGCACTGACCGACAAAGCAAAGCCGCCCTCGCGGGCACCGAGCTGCATCGGGGAGAAAAAGAAAATATTGCCAAACAACGACGTGAAGGCCATGATGAGTACGCAGTCAAAGAAATTAACATCACTTGTCAATATGCGCAGGATGAAGTAAATCTCCAGCGAAGTTAGCACACGGGCGCAGAACTCAAACAAAAACGATGCATAGAAACTGCTGCTGTGCTGCGAGTGCAATTCTGCTATCTGACTATCTATCTGCATCAGTTTGTCGTGCTTGCTCTCCGATAGCTTACGCGCATACTTGCCAAGCCAAGGAATGCGCCCCAGCACACGCAGGGTCTTGACTATCATACCATGCTTGTAGCCTTTGGCAAAGAAGTATATCGCCAACAGGCAGAACGCTATTACTGCCGCCAGCAACACCCACATGGTAGCATCAGGCTTATACATTATTATAAATAATAGCGCCGATGCAAGCCAGAAACAAATATGACTGAACACATGCATCATTACATATAGTATCACACTACTGGTAGCGCGGCTGCTGCCCAGCACCGGGCTCAGTTCCATGATACGGTAGGGTTCACCGCCCATCAATCCGCAGGGAGTGGCATAGTTGAGTGCAAAACCCGATATAGTCAACTTATATACCTTCCCCAATGACACAGGCACATGCTTCTCGCCATTCTTGATAATGAAATACCAACTTACGGCGTTGAAGAAATAAATCACAACCCACACGCCCACTACAGCAGCAAACCACCACCCTGCCCTGCGGATATGGGCCCACAGCTCGGCATAGTCCATGTCAAATGTCAGTAGCATTATCACCACGGCTACTGCGCCGAGTATAAAAAAGATATTTCTATAAAGAGGCTTCATTACTTCTTCCTTCTTAATTCTTAGCTCTTACTTCTTAGTTCTTTCCTCTTCCACCCTCACCGTCATACCCTCATTGGCTGCGATAGTATTGGGGAACACTTCGCGAGCCTGATTCAGCAGCAGCGAGTCGTCGTCATAGCTGGCAGAGTAGTGCCCTATCATAAGCTGCCCCACCTCAGCCCGCCTGGCTATCTCTGCAGCCTGGCCGGCAGTAGAGTGGCCGTGCACACGGGCCTTTGCCTCCTTGCTATTATCGTATGTCGTCTCATGGTAGAGCAGGTCCACGCCCTTAATCAGCGGCACCAACGATGGCAGGAAAGTCGTGTCCGAACAGTAGGCATAGCTTCTGGGGGGCTCCGCCGGTGTCGTCAGGCGGCTGTTGGGTATCACTCTGCCGTCAGGCATAGTCCAGTCAGCACCAGCCTTAATATTATTAAGGTAACATACAGGTATGTCATAGCAGTCCGTAATCTCTCGATTTACATGGGGCAACCCTTGCTTCTCTCTGAACAGGAAACCGTTGCACTCTATACCATGCTTCAGCGGAAGGCTCCACACCTCCATCGTGCGGTCCTCATAAATCAAGGCATGCTTCTTAGCATCAACGCAATGAAACACCACACTAAAGTCCAGTCCGTGGCAGAAGAGTTTGAGTTGCTCGTTGAGCAATGGCTCCAACTGCTCATGCGCATACACATGGAAATCCTTGGTGCGTCCCAGCAGCCCAAACGATGATATAAGGCCCACCAGCCCCAGGCAATGGTCACCGTGAAGATGGGAGATAAACACATTGCGCAGGGCCATGAACTTCTGCTTATAGCAACGCATCTGCAGCTGAGTTCCCTCGCCACAGTCCACCAGCGACAACTTGTCGTGCACGTTGATCATCTGCGCCGAGGGATTATGACGAAGGGTTGGCGTAGCACTTCCACACCCCAATATCGTGACCTCAAATTTCTCCATTGCCTCGCGCGTACATTATATAATATTATTAAAGTCCCTAAGGACCTTAAGGACCCTAAGGACTTTAAATATCATTTATTCTCGGTTTAGCTTACTCTGCACCACCCTGCTCGGCGAGCTTAGCCTTGAGCTCGGCCAAAGCATCGTTGTCAGCCAGGGTATTGGCAGCTGCCTGGTTCTGAATCTCCGGAGTAGTCTCGGCAGCAGCAGCCTTACGCTCAGCATTACTCTTGCGTTCAGCTCTCTGCTCATCCTCAAACACGCGGCTGTGGCTCAGGATAATGCGACGGGTCATCTTGTTGAACTCAAGCACCTTAAACGGCAACTTCTCGTTCAGTTGAGCCTTCGTCTTATCCTCCTTAACAAGGTGCTTGGGAGTAGCAAACCCCTCAATGCCGTATTCCAGCTGGATTACGTCACCCTTATCATGCTCCTCCACGATAGTACCCTCATGAATAGAGCCCACGGTGAAGATAGTCTCGAATACATCCCAAGGATTCTCCTCAGTCTGCTTGTGACCAAGGCTCAGACGGCGGCTCTCCTTGTCTATCTCAAGCACTACCACGTCGATGTCCTCACCAATCTTGGTGATCTCTGACGGGTGCTTAACTTTCTTTGTCCATGACAGGTCGGAGATATGAATCAGGCCGTCAACGCCCTCCTCCATCTCAACAAATACGCCGAAGTTGGTAAAGTTGCGTACTCTGGCGGTATGCTTGCTGCCCACGGGATAGCGCTCCTCGATATTCTGCCAGGGGTCATCCTTGAGCTGCTTGATGCCGAGAGACATCTTGCGCTCTGCGCGATCCAGGTTCAGCACTACAGCCTCTACCTCATCGCCAACCTTCATGAAGTCCTGAGCAGAACGCAGGTGAGTGCTCCAGCTCATCTCGCTGACGTGGATCAGACCCTCTACACCGGGAGCAACCTCCACAAATGCACCGTAGTCGGCCATAACGACCACCTTACCCTTCACCTTGTCACCCGGCTGGATGTTAGGATCAAGGGCATCCCACGGATGCGGAGTCAGCTGCTTCAGACCAAGTTGAATGCGCTGCTTCTCCTCATCAAAGTCAAGGATAACTACGTTAATCTTCTCGTCAACCTGTACAAACTCCTTCGGATCGCCTACGCGGCCCCAGGAGAGGTCGGTAATATGGATCAGACCGTCCACACCGCCAAGGTCAACGAATACACCATAGGAAGTAATATTCTTTACTACGCCCTCGAGCACCTGACCCTTCTCCAGTTTGGAGATAATCTCCTTCTTCTGGCTTTCAAGCTCAGCCTTAACGAGAGCCTTGTGGCTTACAACCACATTGCGATATTCCTGATTAATCTTGATAACAAGGAACTCCATCGTCTTGCCTACAAACACGTCGTAATCACGGATAGGCTTCACATCGATCTGACTGCCGGGCAGGAATGCCTCAATGCCGAATACATCGACAATCATACCACCCTTGGTGCGAGCCTTTACGAAGCCCTTCACCACTTCCTTGTCCTCCATGGCCTTGTTTACGCGGTCCCAGCCCTGCTTAGCGCGAGCCTTGCGATGGGACAGCAACAGCTGGCCTTTCTTGTCTTCACCTTTCTCAATATACACCTCAACCTTGTCGCCGGGCTTGAGGTCGGGGTCGTAACGGAACTCGTTGGCAGAGATAACACCGTCACTCTTGTAGCCTATGTCAACCATCACTTCGCGCTTGTTGACCGAGATTACGGTACCCTCTACCACTTCGTGGTCATTCACCTGGCTGAGAGTCTTGTCGTAGGCCTGCTCAATCTCTTTCTTCTCTTGGTCTGCCACCGCTGCACTGTCAGCATACGCTTCCCAATTGAAGTCGTCGAGGGGCAGAATGTTCTTTAAATCGTTCATTAAAAAAGTTAATTAAAAATAGTTAGATAAGTTGGACATTATGTTTAGCGAGTCACTACAGACTCGAAAAGCGGCGCGAAATTACAACAATCTTCTGACACAGCAAAACAAATTGCCACCTTTTTCATATCACGTGCGCGAAAAACATAAAATATTCCCTGCTTCTGCCCCCGTACTCCCAACTTTTCACTAACTTTGCCCGAACAAACAAAAAATAGTCACATGAAAAAATCACTCTTTCTCTTTCACGTAGCTCTGCTGGGCATAATGTTCAATTTTCAATGCTCAATGTTCAATATTGCTTACGGCCAGAACTGGCAGTCCACCACCGACAAGATGGCAGGCAACTACTGCTACCGCGAGAAAAACGGAAAATGGTATGATGCCCTCACCTCCTCAGGCGGCATGACCTCCATGCCCAATAGCGAGGACATACACCTCGCCTACTATTGGCGCATACCCAAAGGCAAAGTGCGCGCCGACATCGTCTGGACCAACGCCTTTGCACGCTTCGCCTCCCTCAATATCGTGCTCACCTATCCCGAGACAGGCGACACCCTTGCCGTCAACACCGTAGCCAATGACGCCATACAGTCCGCCACCCATACCGACGACCTCTTCGGCAAAATCGTCGACTTCCCCGCCGACGACTTCTACCGCGTAGAGATAAGCTCGCCCAAGTGGAGCTATATCAAAAACATACAGCACTTCCTCTTCCAGCGCGAGAGCACCGACCCCGTCATGATACCACGCAACTTCGGTGGCACCTCAGCCCACATGTTCGGCTTCCGCACCACCGACCCTGAGGCACCAACGGGCGGTTCCTTCGACTGGGGCTATGTAGAGTGCATGGCGCCCTCCCGCTACCTCTGCCCGGGCACCTACTTCATGACTATGGGCCCCATGAATGCCTATATGGGCATGCAGACCTCCAGCCCCTACGGTGACGACGACTTCAACAAAAGCGTCCTTTTCTCCGTATGGGACAACGGCAACACCGATGAAGACCCCAACCTCGCCCTCTACCTCCAGTCGAGAGTAATGGACGGCAACAGCGACGCTGTCCACACCCACGCCGGTGGCGAAGGCTCCTCAGCCTCCATCATGTTCAAGGACAAGCCCCACTGGTGGACAGCCGACCACTGGGTGCAGTTCCTGCTCAACACACGCCCCGAGACCATCACCGTCACCGTCAAGGACAAGAAAGGACAAGACTCCACCTTCACCTACGACAACATACTCATGTCCACATGGTACAAGGTTGACACCATGCCCGACTGGCGCTACATGGCCACCATACGCTCCTCCGGCCAGCAGGACCTCCTCTCCAGTTGGTACTGCTTCATAGAGCCCTTCACCTCCTACGCCGGCAACAAGCTCCACCGCG
This sequence comes from Bacteroidaceae bacterium, assembly GCA_017960825.1. Taxonomy (GTDB): domain Bacteria; phylum Bacteroidota; class Bacteroidia; order Bacteroidales; family Bacteroidaceae; genus UBA6382. Next base: position 15,519 of record JAGCYL010000104.1, read on the forward strand.
TCTTCTACCGCAACGCCATGGGGCGCTCCGCCAACTCCGGCCGTTGGTACAGCCGCAACCGCGTGGACCTCGTCAACAATTCCTACGAGCGCGACTTCCACTATGACTTCGGCCGCGGAGCCAGCCAGGAGCATGCCGGAGCCTTCTTCCTCGACATGGGAGCCTATATCCACCAGCACGACAGCGCATCCGTCATACCTCTTGTCACCGACAAGACCTGCGTTGACACCATCGACACCGACCGACTCATGCGCCGGGTGGACCAGGCAGTACTGCGCGACAGCAAACTCGACAAGAACTGGGCACTCAACCTCGCCGCCGACCCCATACCCTCCGGCACATGGACCATACTCAAAGACCAGTCCTACCAGACCAACGTCTATGGCCGTCTTGAAGACCTCCTCGACGACAGAGACGACACCCACTGCTCCTCGTCCAAGGGCACACCCTACAAGCTCTCCCTCAAGGCCGCGTCAGAGCAGACAGTCACATCCTTCGACATCTTCTGGGAGTATAAATACTCATGGCGCACCAAGTACGCCGACATCTACACCTCCACCGACGGACAGGAGTGGACCCTCGCCTTCGACAGCCTCCTCATACGCTGCGAAGACTACACCAAGGTCTCCTTTCCCCAGCCCGTCAAGACCCAGTATCTCCAGGTGCGTTTCTATCGTGGCTACGACACCAACCAGCTCTCCATGAACACCCTCACCTTCCGCGGAGCATATAACCTCGACCGTGTCAAGGCCATAGCCAAGGAGCAGCTCGACAACGCAGGCAACCTCGCCTACTTCCCCGCCGAAGCCCTCAAGAACGTGCGCACCATCTACAACAACGGCAACTGCACCAACCCCGACCTCCTCGTGGCCGCACTCCGCGCACTCTACAACGGCACGCAGCCCCTCAACTACTCGCGCCTCCACTACACACGCCACATCAGTCCGCAGCGATCCTACTCCATCCAGAATATGAACGGCTACGGCACCCTCGCAGCCGCACAGTCGTCAGGCCAATGGTCAGTCATCGACAGCCCGACGCCCGACCTCACCTCCCCACTCGCCAACTGGGTCATCCTCCACGATGAGCGCTACACAGGCTACTACCTCTACAACATAGGCGCACGCCGATTCCTCAACCTCAGCGTTGACGGCTACCTCTCCACCACCCCGCAGAGCCTATCCATGCGCGCCAATGGCAAGGGATTCACCTTCAGCGCAGGCAACGACGCCATAGGCGTCAACGGCACCGAGGCCCTCCTTACCTCCACCTCCAACGCCTACGGCCAGTTCTATGTCTATGACAACTATGCCCTCAGCCAGCCCGTCACACTCCGCGACAGCCTCACGGCCATCGTAGAGCCCGCCGGCAAGCTCGAACTATACAAGAAGAATATCAACAAGATGCTCTCTGCGCCCGTAGGAGTAGTGGGCGGCTTCACCTCCGAAGAGGCACGCGACGCCATCCAGGCAGCATACGACAAGGCACAGAATCCCCAGTTTGCCAGCGACATCGACCAATTCATAAACGCAGTCGAAAACGCCGACCTCATACCCTTCGACCCCGACCACACCGTATACAACATACGCTCTGCCTATAGCGCACTCAGCGCCACCCCCTACCTCACCTCCGACCCCGGGCTGCGCCTCTACTCCAAGGCAGCTGACCAAGAATACGACCAAATCTTCCGCTTCCAGACCCGCGGCTACGGCTACTCCATCCACTCACAAGGCACCAGCCTCAAACCCGCCACCACTGCCACAGGCCAGGCCGTCAGCACCACGTTCGACCCCTCACAGCGAGGCACCTATATCCTTGACCAGCAAGAGTGGGCAAACTTCCTCATCGGTCCGGCTCAGAATGTCAATGCCATGATCAACGGCAACTTCTCGCCCGTCAAGACCACCTCCATCAATACCGATGGCTCACGCTGGTACCTCGAGCCCTGTACCACCACGTCCGTCTCCCTCAACTCAGTAGGCGTGACAGGCCTCTACGTAGACTTCGCCGTACAAGTGCCCGAGGACATCAAGGCATACGCCGTCAACCACGTCACCCCCGACGGAGTCATCAAGCTCACCGAACTCTCCGGCACCATACCACCCGCCACTCCCGTCATACTCAGGGGACAGAGCTACCAGAGAGCAGAAGTGAAAATCCTCAATGTGCCCGATGCCCAATCCGCAATGTTCAATGCTCAATACAGCAACAAACTCCTCGGCGTCTTCACCCGCACCACCACCCTGCCCAAGGGCGCATTCTACACCCTGTCCAACGCCGATGGCAAGCCCGTCATGAAGCGCCCGGCAATCTCCCTCGTTGCCGCCAACAATATCTATCTGCCCTATGAAGACGGCTTCATGCCCGACCTCCAGACCTATACCTTCGACTTCGACGACCTCGTTGACGGAATAAAAGACATCAACCGGAAAACAAATGATGATGTTCAATCTTCAATAGTAAATAGTAAATCTACCTACGACCTCCAAGGCCGCAAACTCACCGACGACACCCCCGTAGAAGGAATAGTAATCACCAACGGCAAGAAAGTAAAAAAATAACGATAAGACCTCTCTCGTCAGCTCTCTCCTACTCCCTCACACTGACAGAAACCGTCTTCAGGTCCTTCGGGTTGGCAGAACAACCCACCATCACATTGTACTTGCCAGGGAGGACACGCATAGTATTCGACGCGGCATCCCACCATTCAAACGTAGTGCGAGGGAGAGAAATCGTCGCTTTAACCCTCTTTCCTGCCGGTATATCAACGCGCTGGTAGGCGCGGAGGGTGCGTACAGGCCCCTCAGGGTCGTCGCACCTATTTATATAAACCTGTACCGTCTCTGTAGTCGGGCGTTTACCCTTATTAGTCAGGGAGACCGTGAGGCTATCGCCGTCGTACTTAGGCTTACCGTAGGCGACATCAGTGTAGCTTAGGCCATAGCCGAAGTACCAGAGCGGAGCTTCAGTCATATAGCGATAAGTGCGTCCGCGCATCTCGTAGTTTTCATAGTCAGGCAGTTGGTCTGTGCTGCTATAGAAAGTGATGGGCAGCCGCCCCACGGGATTGAAGTCGCCATAGAGCACGTCAGCCAATGCCTCGCCCCCGGCTTCGCCGCCGTACCACGCCTGCACTATTGCTTCGCACGTCTTTGTTTCAGGCACCAACGCCACAGCGCTTCCGGAACAATTTACAAAGACCACGCGCTTACCCGCATCGTGGAGCATCTTGAGCATCTTACGCTGGATATCAGGCAGCTCTATGCTCGTGCGGTCGCCGCCGCGGAAACCGGGCAGGTCAATGCTCATCTCCTCGCCCTCGAGACGCGGCGATATGCCACCCACGAAAATCACCACCTCGGCATCGCGCACGCAGTCCATCACCTCGTCGTAGGTGGTGTTGCTCGCATCATCGGTGCGTATGCGCAGCGCCGTGTCGTGACCATAGTCCACCTCAGGCACGCCGTCGGTGCCATGCAGCGTGCGCGACGCATTCTCCACCAGTTCGCACGCCTTTATATGGCCCACCACGCGCCCCTTGGCCTGCAGGCCCTCGAGTATAGTCACCGTGTGGCGCGGCAGCCCGTTGTAGTTACCCCACATCATCACCGAGTCATTGGCGTTGGGGCCTATCACCGCCACCTTCGTGTCGCGTCCGAGCGGCAGGATATTATTCTTGTTCTGTAGCAAGACTATGCTCTCGCGAGCGGCCTTCAGCGCTATCTCGTGGTGCGCAGCGCTGGCAATCACCTCGGGGCCTATCCTCTTCCACGCCACCAGCTCCTCGCTGTCGAAGTCGCCCAGCTCAAAGCGGGCCTTCAGCAGTCGCATCAGGCTCTCGTCCATCCGCGCTTCCGGTATCTTGCCCTGCACCACCGCCTCGGGCAGGTTGCGAAACACGCCGCCGCACTCCACATCGGTGCCCGCCATCACCGCTGAGGCTACGGCACTCTCCTTCGAGTCGGAGAAGCCGTGGCGCCCGGGCTCAAAGAAATCGTCAATGGCGCCACAGTCGCTGGTCACCAGCCCCTTGAAGCCCCACTCGTTGCGCAAGATGTCGGTCAGCAGACGTGCGTTGCCGCAGCACGGCTCGCCGTCGTAGCTCTGGTAGGCGCACATCACCTCCTGCACGCCACCCTCCTGCACCAGCGCCTTGAAAGCCGGCAGATAAGTCTCCCACAGGTCGCGCTGCCTAAGCAGCTCCACGTTTAACGAGTGGCGCTCCCACTCCGGCCCGCTGTGCACAGCGTAGTGCTTGGCGCACGCGAGCAGCTTCCGATATTTGTTTTGGGTAGGCTCCCCTTGCAGCCCCCTCACCACCGCGATGCCCATCTTCGAGGTGAGGTACGGGTCTTCGCCGTAAGTCTCCTGACCGCGGCCCCACCGC
>JAGCYL010000105.1 GCA_017960825.1 Bacteroidaceae bacterium
CCCAAAGGCGTCAGCTACACTAACTTCGGCCCCGGCCGCTCCATGGGCCATTCGGTGGCAGTGAAGGCTATCAAGGGCGTTAAGGATGCTCTGTCGGTGACTATCCCCATCGGCACAGGCTTGCATCGCCGCATGGTCTATGTGGAACTGGAGCAGGGCGCCGACTTCAAGACCGTGGAGGCTGCCATCAAGGCTGACCCTTACTTCGTGAACGACGAGACGCACGTAATGCAGGTGGACAGCGTTGACGCCCTCAACGACGTGGGCCACGGCGTGAATCTGGTGCGCAAGGGCGTGAGCGGCAAGACTCACAACCAGCTCTTTGAGTTTAACATGAAGATAAATAATCCTGCTCTCACGGGCCAGGTGCTGGTCAACGTGGCTCGCGCTTCGCTCAAGCAGCAGCCGGGTGCCTACACCATGATTGAGCTGCCTGTGATAGACATGCTGCCCGGCGAGCGCGAGGATATTATACGCCATCTGGTGTAAATGGCCGAAATGTCCGGTAATAAAATTCTGCTGCGCAATGCGCTATGTATGGCAGTTGCACTGTTGCTGTGCAGCTGCGGAGGGTGGCGCGAGGCTGGCGGTGCGTCGAAGGATGTGCCGCCAATCTTCCCTGACTATGTGGGCGTGACTGTGCCTGCCAATATTGCTCCGCTGAACTTTGAGATAGCCAGTGCCTCTCATCTGCAGGCGCTGCTCAAGGCCGGCGGTGAGGAAGTGCGCGTGAGCGGCAGTCGGTACGTGGACATCGACCCTGACGACTGGCACCGACTGATAGAAGCTGCTCTCAAGGCTGACGGCAAAATCAGCGTGAGCGTGGCAGCTTGGACTGAGGAGGCACCGGACGGCGTGCAGTATGAGCCGTTTAATATAACGGTGAGTGCTGACGAGGTGGACCGCTGGGTGGCTTATCGCCAGATACCTCCCAGCTACGAGCTGTGGAGCCGCATGGGCATCTACGAGCGTGATCTCGAGGGTTTCGACGAGCGGGCCATTATTATCAACAAGCAGAACAACAACGGCTGCGTCAACTGTCACTCGTTTGCCGACTACAGCGCCGAGAAGGGGATGGTGTTTCATGCCCGTGGCAGGGGCGGCGGCACGATGGTCTATCATGACGGCCATCTGGAGAAGATTGCCCTTGAGCAGATCGGTCCACAGAAGAGCGGCACTTACCCGATGTGGCATCCCAGCGGCAAGTGGGTGGTATTCTCCAGCAATCTGACGCGCCAGTCCTTCTACGCTCATTCGCAGGACAAGATAGAGGTCTATGACCAGCGCTCCGATATAATTATATATAATGTTCGCGCGCGAGAGGTGCTGACTGACGAGCGCTTCTGCGACAGTCTCAGCTGGGAGACGTTCCCCGCCTTCTCGCCCGACGGCAAATGGCTCTATTTCTGCACGGCTAAGGCTGTGAGGATGCCTCTGCAATATAAGAAACTGTATTACAGCATTGTGCGCGTGCCTTTTGATGAGGAGACAGGCAGGCTGGGGGCGCAGCTTGACACCATCTACAGCGCCAGCCGCCAAGGTGGCAGCGCTTCATTCCCACGCATCTCTCCCGACGGGCGCCATCTGCTGTTTACATGGGCGGACTGCGCCACATTCCCCATCCACCATAAGGAGGCCGACATCAAGATGATTGAGCTGGACGACGGCAGGGTCACAGAACTGCCCGAGATTAACAGCCCCGACGTGGACAGCTACCACTCGTGGAGCAGCAACGGGCGTTGGGTTGTGCTTAGCAGCAAGCGCATCGACGGTCGCTACACGCGCCTGTTCCTCAGCCACTGGGACGGCCGGAAATTCTCTAAGCCGATGCTTATTCCCCAGCGTGACCCCGAGCATAACCGCCAGCGTATGTATAGCTATAATATCCCAGAGTTCATAAAGGAGCGCATCCTCTTTGACCCTGACGAGATGGCGGAGCTGTTTGTGATTGATAAAGAGTAAGTTGTTCTGATGATATATGAGCAAGAGAAGGCAAGCATATAGAAAGCAAGGCTCCCAACCCAAAGCCGCGACTCCGGACAAGAGCCGGAAGAGCCCCGCTAAGGCAACGAGGCCCTCCTTCCTGTGGACATGGGGCAGCGGTGCGCTGGTGCCGGCGATAGCGATATTCGCCTTTGTGGCTATGGCGCTGACGCACTATCCCAACTCCGAGAAATTGATGGAGTATCTCAATTTCTTTGTGTGGACTCCAGAGCACCTGTCCTTGCAGCTCTCTATGTATCCGGGCCTGAACAGTTTGTTCACCGCTTGGCTGCTGCAGTTCTTCAAGAGCGCAACGACGGGCATCATTATTGAGGCTGGCCTGCTGGCGCTGATGACTTGGCTTGCAGCATTGGTGCCGAAAGCGTGGGGCAGGCGTTCGTGGTCGATGTTTGCCATCATCCCTGCTGTGGGACTGGCTTGGCTGTTTCTCCACAGGCCATCGGTGACGCTGGAGGGTATATTCTTCTTCGGCAGTCTGATGGCCGTGGGCTATGCCCATAGGAAGTGCGCTCCATGGCTGACTGCTATTGTGATTGCCGCCGTTGGTCTGCTGTCTTTCTGGCTGATTGCCTTCCCCGTAACCGTGCTGCTCATGCTGACCCTGACACTGCTGCAGCTCGTCCAACGTTCATATACACATTATCCATTATCTATTGCCAATTGTAAATTGCCAATTGTCAATGTTGTCTTGCCTCTGCTCTTCATCGCCATTACGGCTGTCAGTATAAAGCTTTCCTCCGACCATTTGGGATTTATTCCTTTCGCCAACAGGTGGTGGTATGTGCCAGAGATCAGGGACTATGTGACCGAGTTGCTTCTGTTGCTGGCTGCTCCATTGGTGCTGATGTTTGTGCCGCTCTTCGGCAAGCCTGTCCTCCGCACGGTCGTCACGGTGGTGGCAAGCGTTATCGCGGGCTTGTGCACTTATAATCATATAACTGATAATGAGGGCTATCAGGTGTCGGAGAGTGTTTACTACTACGCCGATTTGGCCGAAAAGGGCGAATGGCAGCAACTACTGAGCGACATCAATAGCAACGGTAATATTGATAATACAATATATCTTCAGTATGCGCTGCTGGCAGAGGCAAGGCTGGGCTCTCTGGCCGACAATCTGTTTGCTTATCCTATCAATTCGCCGGAGCTGTTTTGCCCACGTCTGGAAAATATGCCTGCCGCCAGTGATTTCAACCGCGTGTTTTACCGCGAACTGGGGTTCCCCGACGAAGCATTCCATCAGGCTTTCCAGTACGGCATGATGGCTTCGCCGTCCTGCGGATTTTGCGTCGGCTCCCTGCGCCACATGGCTGAATATTGCGTGGCGCTTGGCGACAAACCGCTGGCAGAGAAATACTTGTGGCTCTTGGAGCGCACGTCTAACAATGGTGATTTTGTAGCCGAGCAAAGGCGCCTGCTGGACAATGTGAAGGCGACGCACGCTACCGACTCCGCCATGCCGCTGCGCGGCGATGTGTTTGTGATGGCGATGGCTTTCAATACTGAGATGGCGCAGCATGTGGAGGATAATCCCGATAACAAGGCTGCGCTCGACTATCTGCTGTGCGGTCTGCTGCTGACCAAGCGCCTGGAGGTGTTTGAGATTGTCCTTAACAAGTTCGCTGACAAATATAAGGATGCACCGCTGCCCAAGGCGTACGCCGAGGCGGCAGCAGTGCTACGTCTGCTCAATCCCACAGGGCTCTCCCCGGAGCTGCATTATGCGCCGGAGGTGGATGCGCAGCTCAAGGAATTCAACAGGCTGCAGCGCAACAAACTGGACGACTCGTCCTTCCGCGGCACGTTCTGGTACTATTATTTCTACGCACAGACTCCTCCTCAGCAGGAGTGGATAAGCCAGTCGCAGAGTTCGTGAAACGAAGACAGCCCCCGGAAGGAGGGTTGTTTTGTATGTGGCAGGTGAGAGGCTACTGCTCGTCCATATTGTCCAGTTCTAAAGAAAAAGTTCTTGAAGATAACATATTTTTACTTTTTTACCGACATATTTTTGCTGGTAGTGTGTATATAAAGGTAAGAAGACAAGCTTATGATAGAACTGGAACAGCAAATGATACTTGCCGCCCGGAAGGGACGAGAAGAAGGCTATCAATACCTTATGAACCGGTACGGCAATCAGGTGCATCTCCTCGTTGCACAACTGGTTCCAGATATAAGAGATGTCGAAGAATTAACACAAGATGCTTTCATAAGAGCCTTTGAGCATTTGTCGGATTTCAACCCTCAACGTGGTTCGTTCTGCACCTGGCTCTGCCACATAGCCTATAATGCTGCTTTGAACCATATGCGAAGCCAAAATATATCGCTACTACATTTTGATGAAGAATTATACCCTCCACCCAACGTGTCGCTATGGGTGCAGGATGAAGAGGAAAAGAGCCATGAAACCGAGTGCCTCTCACTCCTTAACAGAGCTATTGAACATCTACGTCCCGAAGAACACGCACTACTTCATATGCGCTACTACGAAGGCCATACACTTGGTAAAATCGCAGAAATAATGGGGGTGGCAGAGATGCCGCTTGCAAACCGACTGCAAAGAATAAGACATAAACTCAGCAAACTCATGAAAAATGAACAAGACAACAGATAAAAAATTAGACCGTGCCTTACAGGCAGTGATGCACCACCGCGCTACTCTGGTGCCAAAACTTGCTGAAGACTTTGCTGAACAAGTGATAAGCAAAATGAATGCACGGCGACAACGTGCCCATCATTATCGCGTTGTTGCCACCATTGTTTCCATTGCTGCTGCCATTCTTATTGGAATAATTATATGGCCGATGAAAGATGAAGAAGTTATAATTCGCCCAAAACAACAGAATGCCATGGCCAAGGTAATACCACCAGAGCCTATACCAAAGAAAAAAGTTGAAACAAAGACTTCTGCTCCACGACCAAAGATGGCTCCTAAACATAGGGCTGTTGCTGCCAGCTCCGTTACACAACAACAGATACAACATGAATTCACAGAAATAGAAATAACATCACCAGAAATACTGCCAGAGCCAGAGCATATGATTGCATCCTATTACGACAGGTCTGACCCCTTCCTACTTGCATCCGCACACGCACAAGATATTCGCACTCGAGGCGAACAGCTTTGCCGGAAAGTAGAATTAATAATGAATTTCTAAATAAATAATGTATTATGAGAAGAATATTTAAAATCGTCTTGTTTGCAGCATTTGCAACCACGACATTCGGTCAAAAGCCCAATGAGAAACTTCGCCAGCTAGATAATTACTTGCAAAACCAAGGCTTTACTGTATTTCATCAGCAATCTTCAACCTGGGGTGAAGGCATCACCAACGAATGGTTTACAGATCTCTTATTTCCCAAAGGTTACTTCGACTTAAATGAGGAACAACGGGAGCAATTCCTCCATCAGAAAGTAGATGATGCTATAGACTCCATTCGTCTCACCTGTACTAGTCTTATAAAAAAAGCATCACAAAGTTATCTTTACGAAATTCATACGAACCATTGGGACTTTGATTCTATAAGATATGTATTGTATTTTTACCATGATTATGCCACTTATGATTCTACTTTAGAGGAGAATAACGATAGCATTACGAAAGTTACGAAGATACTACCCTATGAAATATTAGATTTCTTGTGCCATCATAATGTTCGCAACTTGCGACATTCTTTTAGAATTCCAACTGGAATTAGTTGGAACGATATGCAGCCTTTCAATATCGCAGCCTTCGAAGAACAAATAAAACCCGTTATAGATGCTTATATGGCAATAGAAGGAGCAAAGGCTTACCCGGTGTATTGGCAACACGATGCAGGATTTAAAGATGCCGTGATTGGTGGGGATCTTGTTTCCAAACATTCAAATAGTAAAAATAGTGAGCATAATGGCCTTACAACAGGTACACATTATTTCATCCCTCTAAAAAATAGGGAAGAAGCAGAAGCTCTATTCAACCAACTTGACTCTCTTGCATACAACTATGTAAACAGCCACCCCGAACAGGTATACACATACCATTATCCCAAGCTTCACTTAAATAACACTAATACATTGCCTATTGACATTGTTGACGGAATGGAGCATAAAAACAGCAAAGGTTATTATCTCAAATGTATGTTCAACAGTGACGGCTTCCACATCCTTTCCCTTGCAAACGAAGGAGATCTCTGGATTCCTCGCGACTGGCCAAAACAGAAAAGCTACATCAATGGTGTAAAGACATATAGATAACTCAACTCTTTTGTGTCAGTTCGATAAAGATTAAAGTCCAACCAATTTCACACAAAAAAATAATGAAAAGGCAACGCTTAAGCTTTCTGCTGGCTTTTGTCGCAATAGCAGTACAGGGTCAAATTCATTACCGCATAGAAGGAAACATCGGCATGCCAGAGTTTACGGGAACCTTGAAAATATGCGACATCGTAAGTTCAAAGACGATAGACTCTGTAGGAATTGTCAAAGGTGAAATAATTCCTGTGGAGGGAGATATTCCTGAAATGGCGTGGTGCATGATGAAAGAGATGGAAAATAATGATTCAATTAGTTCCCAAGGAGTGTCATTAGGCTGGCTATTTCTCGCAGATGGCACAACACGTGTTGAGGGTATTAAGGATACTTGGCTTCAATTCAGCGGTACACCTATATGCGAAGATATTAAAGGGTTTATACAAGAACGAGACAGCGTTGTCCAGGAGGAAGGACAATCTGCTTATGATTGGGTTTCTGCAAGAGGCGAGGTTTGCCAAAAATACATTAGTCGCCATACAAACGATGTCTATGGATTATGCCTTCTTATCAATGATGGATATAACTACATGAAGCCTGATGCATGGCTTAAATTGTATGAACAGATTAATGATGAATATCTTGCACGCAACCGTACTTTTTTAACTAAGTCTATTGCTGAGTATATCAATAAATGTAAGGCCAAGATGGCTTCCACCCTTGATACGAATGTGGGATCACACTTTGCAGATTTCGCCGTAGAGTACAATGGCAGAACCACCCGTCTTTCAGACTATGTGGGACGTGGCCAGTATGTTATCGCGGACTTCTGGGCTTCATGGTGTGGTCCTTGCAGGGCAGGAATACCTACTCTTATTGAAAATTACAACAGATACAAGGAACAAGGTTTGATAGTTATTGGCATAGCTTGTTCGGACAAACCCGATGCAAGCCTACAAGCCATCAAAGAAGATGGAGTTCCATATCCACAGATTATAAACTCACAGAAGATAGCCACCGACATCTACAATATCAGAACTATTCCAGAAGTTATACTGTTTGCTCCAGATGGTACTATCCTTGCCAGGTATTCACATGGTGATAATGTTTATGAGATGCTAGCGCAAATCTTTGAAGGAGAATTATAATAAGAAATCATTGCTGTCTGGCCGGACAGTAATAATATATAATGTACACGCGGAGAGGAATAGAAGTATATAAGGCGAATAAAAAGGATTATATCACTAGTTCATATAGATTTGTCGTTAACAAATCATTGAAACTCTTTATCAATTGTGTCTTATAGGGGTTATTCCTTTTAAAATAAAGAGAAAGCAACAACTCATAGTCTCCATCGCTTACTTCGGCGTTCAGCGTTGTCATAGTCCCATCATTATAATATTGGAACCATCGGTTGAATAGATAACGACGCTTATGATGCTTTCCATCTGTGCTATCGCATACCATAATCATGGCATTATCTATTTTCTCAAAAAACTTTCTCAAAACCGAAACAATAGTTATAGCAATACGCCTATCTATAGGATGTGGTTTGCTATCCTGTGGCTCTATGCTAAAAGAATAAGTGTTAGGCAATTGGGGATATAATTCCGATAATGGGTTAAAATATAGATGATATACTATACCGTCTTTATTGGTAAAGGTATAGTACAAATCTTTTACTCTAACTATATCATACGGGAGTGGCGAGGGTAAATCCATGTTCCTCTGTAATTTTCTCTATCTCTTTGCGTTCTGCTCCCTTCTGAATACAATTCCTCATCGCGTGCTTGTATTCAAGCAAACGATGAATAATGTTTTTTTCTTCTTTTGGCACCTGTTTATTCATAGCTGCAATAGATTTCGACTGCAAAGTTAGTCATTATTTCACATGTGACAAGAATTTGGGCGTAAAAATCTACTTTTTATAATTATGGTATGGCCTACTGCTCGTCGCGGGTGAAGGTGGCGGGCTTGCCCGTGGGGAGGGGGAGTAGGTTGCCCTTCTGGGGAGTGATGCTGACCTGCATAGATGTGTCGTCGAGGTGCTGTAGCTTGAAAGTGCCCTTGCTCTTATAGGGCTTGGGCTGGTTGTCATCGGCAAGCACATTGGCCAGTGTGTGGATGGTGTAGCCTATCTCTTGGTTGTTGTATTCGTCGTTGATATAGGCCAGCGTGTATTCGCCCACGTATTCCTTAATCTCGGCTACTCCGCCGTCTGCACTCGTAATGTAATGCTGGCAGACGATTTTCCAGTCGGGGGTGAAGGTGAGGCGCAGCTGGGTACCTACGGCGTTGGTGTAGATGTATTCCTGCAGTCCTGCGGGGTTGTAGGGAATTTCGATCTCCATGCCGTCGCCATCGACAGCGGCGATTCCGACATAGTCTTCGAATGTCTTA
>JAGCYL010000106.1 GCA_017960825.1 Bacteroidaceae bacterium
GGCTACATGACCACCAACAAAGACACGCAGTGCCTCGTCTTTCTGGTGTATGAGCCCGGCGGCAACCACAAGCGCGGCGACGTCAACCGCGACGGCTTTGTCAACACCGCCGACGTGGTGGCTGTGTACAGCTTTATCGAGAAGGGCGAAGAGTCGGGCATCAGCCGCGACGATGCCAACGTCAACGGTGACGACAATGTCAACACCGCCGATGTGGTGGCCATCTACGATGTCATCATTAAGGGTAGTACGGAGGAGTAGAAGACCCACCCCCAGCCCCTCGCTACGCGAAGAATCCATTTCTTCTTTCCCCCAAGGGGCCCCGGAGGGAGGGGAGGAGATAGTAGGAGATAGTAGAGTATCGGCTTAACTTCTTAACTTCTTTACCTACTTAACTTCTAAAAACTTCATAAACCGCCGGAGATTTTTCTTCGGCGGTTTTCTTTTAAAAGGCTCTCCCCCTAATAGGGGAAGTACGGCGGAGCCGGGAGGGAGTATGACGAACGGGCCATACGCCCCCGGCTCTACGGGCTACCCATCTATATGTCACGCTTTTTTAGGTACAAAAAGTGGCAAAAAGAGCAAAACAGAGGGCATTTTGAATCTTTTTATGATGTTTTTACATAAAACAACACATAAAAGGTCGGCGATATGGAAGATTGTCACTACTTTTGCAAATTAAATGCGCATACTATCTAATTAAGTATAATGTATAGACCCTTTTCTCACTCACGCACTCTCTCCCTGCTCATGGCAGCATGGGCTATACTCTCCCTGACGAGTTGCCTCAACAGCAGTTCATCAGAAGAAACCTATGCCAACAGCGACTGCGCCATCACGGCAGTCACGATGGGAACTCTCTCCCGCACACTCCACACCACTACGGCCGACGGACGCGACTCCGTCTATAAAGTGGCGGTGGCCGGCTCTGCATTCCCCATGTATATCGACCAACTAAAGCAAGAGATTTACAACCCCGACTCGTTGCCCCTCAATACAAACATCACCAAGGTGATATTCTCCTCTGTAACAAGCGACGGCACTGTGTTCTACCGCACTGCCAGCGGCAACGATACCCTCCTCACCACCACAGATACACTCGACTTCACACAGCCCAAGTTGTTCACCTGCCTCTCCGGCGACGGACAGCAGACCAAGATATACAGGGTGACAGTCAACGTACATAAAACCTACTCCGAGAATTTCACCTGGAATACGGTAGCCGAAGATCCTGCCACTTTCGCAGGGGTAACGGCGCAGAAGGCCTTTGTCCTCAACGGACGCCTGACGGTATTCGCCCTTAAGGACGGCAGCCCCACAGTCCTGCAAGCCGATGCAGACAATACCGCAGAGTGGACAAGCACGCCACTCGAAGGCCTCACGGGCTTCAAGCCCGAGGGCGTGGTGCTCTTTGCAGACAGTTACTATTGCATCGACGGCGGCACAGTGAAGACCTCCACTGACGGCATCCAATGGACCACGGCTAACGACCAACTGTCGATGGACAGGATGCTGGCAGCAGGCCGGGAGACCGTCTATGCCCTGGCTGGCGATAAGATATACTTCTCCACCGACGGCATCACCTGGACCGACGACACGGCAGAGAAAGATATGCCGCCGTTCCCCAGCGATAACTGTCCCTCGGTATGGAGCCCCATGTCCTTTAACAGCAACTTCAGCTTTATGCTGATAGGCGGCACCCACGACGGCGAGCCATGCGTATGGCGCAAGGTGGTGGACTCCAACGGCAACGACACAGAGCCGTGGTCACTGTTCCCTCAAGGGGAAAACGGACTGAACACCTACCCCGCACTGCCGCAGTCTGCTATGGTGGCATACGACTCCAAGATACTATATGCCGGACTGGAGGGCGACACGCTCAGCAACTTCTACCTCAGCAACGACGGAGGCCGCAACTGGCTGGAACAGACCACGGTGAGCAATCACCCCGCCAATATCGAGGCACAGTCCTTTAGCTTGGTGGCAGACGATGACAACTATGTCTGGATTATCTGTGCACCGAGTGGCAAAGTGCTCAGGGGCCGACTCAACCGACTCGGATATGAGCAGAACCAGAAAACATTCCTAAAATAAAAAAATGAAAAAGCTCCTGTTCTTGCTTGCCACGGTGATGCTGTTGCCCTCAGCGCTGAGGGCACAGGAGGACGCTGACTTCCGCATGGAGATTGGCGGTGGCATCGGTGGCAGCTTCTACATGGGCGACCTCAACAATAAAATGTTTGCCGGCCCCCGGCCTGCTGTGGGTGCCTATTGGCGCTACCTCTTCGACCACTACAGCTCACTGAAGGTGAACCTGACATGGGCTGGCGTCAAAGGAAGCACTGAGGACCAGGATGACTTCTACCCCATCGACCCCAAGAGCGGAGAAGTGGCAGAGAAACCGCTGAAAGCCCATTTCTCAGGCAGTGTGATTGACCTCAGCTGCATGTATGAGATAAATTTCTTCCCCTACGGCTACTATCAGGACTTCTTCGGCCACAAGCGCCTGACTCCTTTCCTGCAGTTTGGTGTGGGTATGACCTACGGCACCGTAGGCAAAGCGGCATCGCTGAATGTACCTGTAGGCTTAGGAGTGAAATACCGAGCCTCGAAGAGACTGAATGTGTCATTCGACTGGGCTATGCACTTCACCATGAATGACAAGATTGACGGCCTGGAGGACCCGCTGGGCATCAAGTCGTCGGGCTTCAAAAATAAGGACCATTATGGGGTGGCACTGCTGACGCTGACCTACAGCTTTGCGCCACGCTGCCCCAACTGCAATAAGGCAAAATAGATGAACTCCTCCATACAAATAGACCCCGAGAGGATACCGCAGCACGTGGCTATCATCATGGACGGCAACGGTCGCTGGGCCAAGCAGCGCGGCCTGCACCGCAACGTGGGACACCAGCAGGGCGTAGAGACGGTGAAGCGCATCACGGAGCTATCTACCCGTATCGGCATCAAGTTCCTCACGCTCTACACCTTCTCCACAGAAAACTGGAGCCGCCCCTCTGACGAGGTGGCAGCACTGATGAGTCTGGTGCTTGACTCTCTGGAGGAGGAAATCTTTATGCGAAACAATGTGCGCTTCCGCATGATTGGCGACGCTGAACGGCTGCCCAAGGCTGTGCGTGACCGCATAAGGCAATGCGAGGAGCGGACCAGTGGCAATACCAAGATGACAATGGTGATAGCAATGAGCTACTCGTCACGCTGGGAGATAGCCAACGCTGCGCGTGAGATAGCTGCCCAGGCTGTCAGCGGCGAACTAACCCCCGCCGAGATAACAGAGCAAACCATCTGCGACCACCTCACCACCGCCTTCATGCCAGACCCCGACCTGCTCATACGAACCGGAGGAGAACTGAGGTTGAGCAACTACCTGCTGTGGCAGTGCGCATACTCTGAACTATACTTCTGCGACACCTTCTGGCCCGACTTCACTGAGGACGAGATGCTGAAGGCTATCAGCGACTACCAGCAGCGTGAGCGCCGATATGGCAAGACCAGCGAGCAGGTAGCCAACGAAGAAGACAAAGAACAGAATAAATGAATTTCTACCAAGATACCAAGCATTCATGAAGAGTAGTCTTTTACATATACTTCTATTTTTTGCAGTGACGGTGAGTTCACTTGCACAAAACAGCAATACGAAGGTTAAGCCGACCCTCACATACTCAGGCGACCCCACAATATATGTGCTGGGTGGTGTGAGCATTGACGGTATTAATGACGAGCAGGAAGTAAACAGGCTGGTAAGCATGGCCGGACTGATAGTGGGACAAGAGATTACTTTTCCTAAGGCTGACAACGAGATTACCAGGGCTGTAAACAAACTGTGGGAGCAGAGACTGTTCTCCGACGTTACGATTACTGCCGACAGCATCGTAGGCAATAATATCTTCCTCCACATCCAGCTGGCCGCTCATCCCCAGTTGACGGAGGTGAAGTACAACGGTATTAAGAAAGCTGAGCGTGAGGACCTGGAAGAGAAACTAAAGCTAAAACCCGGCAACCAAATCTCGGTGGACGTGATTGACCGCGTAAAGTATATCATCCGGACTTTCTTTGAGGACAAGGGTTTCAAGAATGTGGACATTGAGGTATTGCAGCGCGATGACCCGAAAGAAGCCAACCATGTGCTGCTCGACATCAATATCGACAAGAACGAGAAGGTGAAGGTGCACCGCATCTATTTCACCGGTGCAGACCCCAAGTTGCAAAACTCGCTGAAGAAAGCGATGAAGAAAACACGCGAGGTAGGCAAACTGCGCAACTTCTTCTCTTCTAAGAAATTTATTGAGGAGAAATACACCGCCGACAAGGTAGCTGTGGTGAACAAGTATAACTCGTGGGGCTACCGCGATGCGTATATCGTGGCCGACAGCGTAGTGCCGTTTGACGAGAAACATGTGGATGTGTATCTGACCATCGACCAAGGCGGTAAATACTTTGTGCGCAACATCAACTGGGTGGGCAACACGGTGTACTCCACCGAGGCGCTGAACAAGTCGCTGCAACTGAAGCACGGCGACATCTACAATCAGGAGTTGCTCAAGAAGCGCCTCGGCACAGACATGAGTATGGCCGACGAAGACGCCATTGCCAACGAATACTATAACCACGGCTATGTGTTCAATCGCATAATTCCCGTGGAGACCAACGTGGTGGGCGACTCCGTGGACCTCGAGATTCGCATCCGCGAGGGGAAGCAGGCTACGCTCAACAAGGTGAATATCATCGGCAACGACCATGTCTATGAGCATGTGGTGCGTCGCGAACTGCGCACCAAACCCGGCGACCTCTTCAATAGGGACGCCCTTATGCGCTCCCTGCGCGACTTGGCATCAATGGGGCACTTCGACGCTGAGCACCTCACTCCCGACCTCAAGCAAGACGAGGCCAACGGCACTGTGGACATCACCTACAAACTGGTCTCCAAATCCACCGACCAAATGGAGTTCTCCATGGGCTACGGAGCTATGGGCGTGACAGGACGAATAGCCGTGAAATTCAATAACTTTGCAATACAGAATCTGTTTAAGAAAAGTAGCGCCCGCAACTTCTTCCTGCCTCAGGGCGAAGGACAGAGCGTAGAGATTGCCGCACAGACCAACGGCCGCTACTATCAGCAGTACAGCGTATCGTTTATGGATCCCTGGTTCGGTAAGAAACGCCCCAACCAACTGTCGGTGAGCCTATTCTACAGCAAGCAGACTGACGTAAACAGCAACTACTACAACTCGGCGTACTACAATAACTACTATAATCGCCTCAACGGCTACGGCACATCGTCCAACTACTACAACTACGCCGACTACTATGACCCCGACAAATACGTACAGATTCTCGGCGGTAGCGTAGGATGGGGCAAGCGACTGAGATGGCCTGACGACTATTTCAACTTCTCGGCCATGCTGACCTTCCAGCGCTATAACCTCAAGCAGTGGCAGTACTTCATCATGACCGACGGTAACTGCAACAACCTCAACCTCACACTGAGCCTCAACCGCAACTCCTCAGACCAGCCCTTCTTCCCGCGCAAAGGCTCCGACCTCGCGATGAGCGTGTCAGCCACTCCGCCTTTCTCTCTGTGGGACGGCAAGGACTATGCCTCGCTGGCCAACAACCGCGAATCTGCCACCTACCTCCAGGAGATGAAGGAGAAGTACCGCTGGATAGAATACCACAAATGGAAGTTCCGTCTCAAGACATACACGGCTCTCACAAAGGCCGACAAGTGCCCTGTACTGATGACGCGTACAGAGTTCGGACTCCTTGGCTACTACCGCAAGCATAAGCCTTCGCCCTTCGAGACTTTCTATATGGGCGGCGACGGTATGTCGGGCTATTCCTACAACTATGCCACGGAGACCATCGGACTGCGAGGCTACGACAACGGTGCCCTCACGCCACAAGGAATGGAGGGATATGCCTACAGCCGACTGTCAATGGAGCTGCGCTATCCGCTCCTGCTCGGCAATACGAGCATCTATGCCCTCGGCTTCCTCGAAGGTGGCAACTGCTGGACAACGTGCTCTAAGTTCAATCCCTTCGACCTCAAACGCTCAGCAGGCGCCGGACTGCGACTGTTCCTGCCGATGATTGGCATGCTCGGCATCGACTGGGCGTATGGCTTTGACAAGATTTTCGGCTCAAGCAGGTATAGCGGCAGCTAATTCCACTTCATAATAGGACAAGAGTTCTAAGAATTGAAAAGTTAAAGTATTTAAAAGTTATAATAAAGCACACAAAACAGAGTTTTATATTCTACTAACACCCTAAAACTAAACAACGCATATTATGAAAAAGACAGCTCTTTTACTGCTCCTCACCCTTGGAGCCATGCTCCCCGCAGCAGCACAGAAATTCGCACTCGTTGATATGGAGTACATCCTTAAGAATATTCCGGCATACGAGCGTGCTAACGAACAACTCAACCAGACCTCCAAGAAATGGCAGGCTGAGGTAGAGGCGCTCAACCAGCAGGCACAGACCCTCTACAAGAACTATCAGAACGAAGTAGTGTTCCTCTCCGCCGAGCAGAAGAAAGCACGCGAGGAGGATATCCTGAAGAAAGAGAAGGAAGCCTCCGACCTCAAGAAGAAGTATTTTGCCCCCGAGGGCGAACTCTTCAAGAAGCGCGAGAGCCTCATCGGCCCCATTCAGGACGAGATTTATAATGCCGTCAAAGCCATCGCCGAGCAGAAGGGCTACCAGCTCGTACTCGACCGCGCCAGCGACAATGGCATAGTTTTTGCCTCCCCTTCGGCCGACATCTCCAATGACGTTCTTGCAAAGTTAGGTTATTCCAATTAAGGCAGCGGAGACGTTATTTCATAAAAAAGTCTCACACCTATACTCCTTACTCCTAAAAAAATTACTACCTTTGCACCCCGAAACGAAAACAAACACCATTTAATTTAATAAAATGAAGAAACTAATCATTGCTGCGCTTCTGTTAGCGCCCGCCGCACTCTTCGCACAGAAGTTCGGCCACTTCAATTCTGTTGACATAATTCAGGCTATGCCTGAGTTCACCACCGCCCAGAACGAACTCAAGACTCTTGGCGACCAATACCAGAAGGAACTGCAGGCTATGCAGGACGAGTACAAGCGTAAGATTGACAACTACACCGCTCAGCGTGACTCCCTGCCCCCAGTAGTACTGGAGCGTCGCCAGCAGGAGATACAGGAGCTCGGCCAGCGCTATCAGACTACCGCCGAGGGTTATCAGCAGGAGCTTTCCAAGCTGGAAGAGGACAAGATGACCGAAATCCGTCAGAAAGTGCTCGGCGCCGTCAAGCAAATAGGCGATGCCGGAGGCTATGTATATATCATGGACAGCACAATGGGCATCCCTTACATCTCAACCACCCTCTCCACTGACGTAACTGCAGAGATAAAGAGCAAACTCGGAATAAAATAGGTGCGACATCCATAGTCGCAACTCCTGGTCGCGAGTTTTAACAAACAGAATAAACAAAAAGCCTGCGCAATTTGAATGCGCAGGCATTTTTTATTTGTCTCTCAGTGGAGAATTAGAACATCTTCTCAGGATAGAGGCCCTCCTCGCCGAGCTTGGCGAACTTCTCCACTACGCCCGGGCGGTCCTCAGGATAGGTAACGCCGAACCATCTTGAGGTAGTGTCGAGCACCTCGCAAGTAGCCTTGCCGGTACGGATAAGATGGTCCACCATGAGCGGGATAAAGAACTCGCTCTTTAGATTAGTCTGGTTCTTGGGGTCACTGAGGAAGGTCTTGAAAAACTCCTCGCTGTGGGCGAAGTAATCGGGGGTGAAGCCCCAGAAGTTCATGCTCACGGGAGTGGTGTCGGGAATGGTCACCCACTGGTCATCATCGTCAAGATACTGCACCTTGCCATCGCGGCGCTCCACCTTGGTGCGCTCCACCACGGAGGTGAGCAGGTGGGTCTTCTCGTCATTCTCGCAGATACCGCGGCTCACAGTGCCGCTGTCGCTGAGGGTGTTGCTCACGCGGAAACCCACCATCGCATACTTGCCGGTGCTGCCCTCGGGGAGGTTGCTGAGAAACTTAGCCATCACCATGAAAGAATCTCTGTCATAGAAATCGTCGCAATTCAGCACAGCGAAGGGCTCCTTGATAACATCCTTACCCATCATCACAGCATGATTGGTGCCCCATGGTTTCTGGCGTCCCTCGGGCACGGTAAAGCCCTCGGGCAGTGCGTCAAGAGCCTGGAAGCATAGCTCGCAAGGGATATGGCCCTCATACTTTGCCAAAATCTGTGTACGGAACTGCTCCTCAAAATCCTTGCGGATGACCCACACGATTTTGCCAAAGCCCGCCTGGATGGCATCGTAGATAGAATAGTCCATGATTGTCTCGCCGTGAGGGCCGAGAGTGTCCAGCTGCTTGAGCCCGCCGTAGCGGCTGCCCATACCTGCTGCAAGAAGGAATAGTGTCGGTTTCATGTCTTAATTATTTTAGAGTTAGATTCTTCTTTCTACATTTTGGGCGAAGTTAAGCATTTTTTATCCAACTCCAATGATTTTATGGCATTAAAATGCTAACCGACACAAAATTTACAAAAGATGGATACCTTGCTTACGACATTCCTCACGCATCTCCTGCGGCCAGATGGAGGCCTGAATCTCACCTATGTGGGCTTTGCGCAGGTAGAGCATGCAAAGGCGCGACTGTCCGATACCGCCGCCAATGCTGAGCGGCAACGTTCCTTCGAGCAGACGCTTGTGGAAATAGAGTTCCTTGCGCTCTTGCTTGCCACTGCTCTCCAACTGGCGGAGCAGCGCCTCCTTATCCACGCGGATACCCATCGACGACACCTCCACAGCGCGACCAAGCACGGAGTCCCATATCATAATATCGCCATTGAGGCCAGGCAGTCCCAGTGAAGAAATGGTGGAATAGTCGTCATAGTCTGGGGCACGCCCGTCGTGAGGTTTGCCATCGCCAAGCGGACAACCGATACCTATTATAAAGACAGCACCCTTGGCCTCAGTGATAGCATCCTCGCGCTGACGTGGAGTAAGGTCGGGATACATCTTGCGCAACTCCTCGGCATGGATGAAGAATATCTCATTGGGCAGGAAAGGCTTTATCTGCGGATAGGCTTCACACACCATAAACTCCGTGCGCAGCATGGCGGCATAGATATCGCGTACTATAGCCTCAAGAAAGCCTATGTTGCGCTGGTCGGCAGTGATAACGCGTTCCCAATCCCACTGATCCACGTAGAGGGAATGGAGATTGTCCAATTCTTCATCGGCGCGAATGGCATTCATATCGGTATAGATGCCGTAGCCGGGCTGGATATCATACTCAGCCAGCGTCAGCCTCTTCCACTTAGCCAGTGAGTGTACCACCTCTGCCCTCTGGTCGCCCAAATCCTTGATGGGAAAGGTGACAGCGCGCTCCACACCGTTGAGATCATCATTGATACCCGTGCCTTTGAGCACAAAGAGTGGTCCGGTGACGCGGCGCAGTTTGAGGCCTGTAGAGAGATTTTGCTGAAAGAAGTCTTTTATCTTCTTTATGCCCTGCTCCGTCTCCTGCGGATTGAGCAGTGGCTTGTAATTGGTTATCTTGTATAGTTTACTCATTATAAATAATAAGAAGAAAGTTAGAGAGTTAGTTGGGGCGACAAAATTAAAGAAAATCCGCGAGAAAACAAACGTTTTGTCATGTTTTCTCGCGAAAATATTCAAATTTGCGCAGTCGGCACTGTCATTTGTTGCCTTTTGTCAAGAATTTTCACCGTTTCCGCCAGCGGATTTCTTCTTCTTGACCATGCTGTTAAACTTATAAACCACATGGAGTAGGGCGTAGCGCGGCACAGAGTTGTGCCACGTTTCGGTGCGACCCTGCGAATTGATATTATTCTGCACATTGCTACGCTGACCGAGGAGGTCCACCACCTGCAGGCGGAGAGTGAGCGGCTTACCTTTGAGGAACGACTTGGAGAGAGAGGCGTTCCAGATAAGATAGTCGTCGTTCATCGAGGCATCATTGTAGCCACGACGGCTATACATCTTTATCTCCGTGTCATACTCGAGTCCCCAGACTATCGGGCCGTTGGCCTTGATTCCATAGTTGAAGTCCACGGCGCTCACACGCTGGAAGTTCTGGCGATGGCTGTTCTGCACACGCCAGTTGGCGCTGCCCTCTGCCATCACGTTGGTCTTCTTGAACATATACTTGAGGTGTGCGTAGTAGTTGGTGTTGTAGTTGTGCACCACGCTACGCTCAATGGCTGCTATATCGCTCTGCGTGTCACTGATATAGTCAGCACTGTGGTTATAGTTGAGGCTGAGTCGAGTTGCCAGCTCCCAGTGGTCGTTCTTGTCGATGTTGCGTGAAAAATTTCCGTTGATATATGTGCTCCAGTTGCCGCTAATGTTGAGGGGGCGGTAGGTGGTAATGCCCGTGGCGCGGTCGTAGAGTGTGGCAGTGGCTACTGAGTTTTCGTTCACGTCCCAGCCCAAGTTCACTCCGTAGTTCTGCATGTGCACCATGTTGCCGTAGCTCCATCCTGCATCGAGGTGGTGGTTGCGCGGGTTGCGCAGGTTAGTATTCGGCTCGCGGATGAACAGAGGGTTGGTGTCATCGTATATCTCCAGCAGGTTGCTGGCATCGCGAAGGTTATGGTTGAAGTTATAATTGAAGTTAAACGAAGTTACCTTGCCGTTCTCGCCACGATTGTTGTACCAAAGGTGAATATTGGGGTCGAGGCTGGTGAGATTAGCGGTCTTGCGCTGCGATACATTGTTGCGGTTGTCCCATGCCGTAGAGTTGCGGATATTGAGTGGCAGTGCCACCCATCCGCTCAGTTTCTCAGCTATGCTAAACCAGGAGCCAAGCCTTATTGTATTCTGGCGGTAGCGCTTGCTGGTATGGTAGGAGTTGCGTGTATCCATCGCCATGAGCATAGAGTCGCGCGAAGAGGGTGTCATGCCGAGAGCGTAGCTTGTTCCTTCGCCCCACCCGCTGAGGGAGTCGAGGCGATAGCGTGAAGAGTTATTCTTGTCATAGTTCTGACCGTATCCATAATGGAAGTTTAGGTCCCAATTCTTCATTACCTCTATATCGTAGCCCGTAGAGATATTGTAGTTATAGTTTCGCGCGGGGGCAAAGGTCGCAATATTGCGATAGTCCTTATTGTCAGCGGCACGGTTGTTGAGCAGATAGTGCTGATAGCTGTCGTTGTCGCTGCGACCAAAATTCAGACTATAGTCAATATTCATATCATTGCCGAACAGCGGGTCATGGAAGCGGAAACTGGCGTTACTGCTGACGGTGGTGTTGCGTGTCTCGGTCATACTCTGGTCAAGCACGGTGTTGGTCAGTATCTGCTCCAGGCGCGTGCTGCCCACAGGCATGAACACACTGTCAAGAGCCGCACCACGATAGCTGTCCATGGGGTCGGCGTTGAAAGTAGCGCTGTAGGAGGTGTGGTTGCCGCGGTTGCGATTGTGTGTGATGCTGAGCGGCCGCGACCACAGGAAACTGCCCTTGGCGCGATTGCGCAGTGTGCTGCGGAAGTTAAACTGAGTCGATTTGCTCACACCGTGCCAGCGGCTGCGCCCGTAGGTATCGCCACCGGTGAGGTAGGTGGTCGAAGAATTGACTGTCTCGTTGTCGTCATTGGCATGGGTAATGTCGAAACCCGCGGCGAGGCGCAGCTTTTCCGCGTGGTCGTAGGTGATACCCGACTGGAACTTTTTGATATTGTGGAGTCCCTGCGGCGAAACCTGGGTGGCCATCTCACCGCGGTCGTTGGTAAGGCCGCGATCGTTGAGGTTATTGAGTCCGCCTGCGGCGATAAACTTAAAGGCATCCGTGAAATACATGCCCACCAGCTTGGTAGTGTAGCGGCTCTTGGTGCCGCCCGCCAGGTCTGCGTTGACCATCCAGCCGGTGTTGTACTCCTTCTTCAGTTTCACATCGACCACCAGTTTTTTCATCTCGTCGCGCTTGACAGAGTCCTTTATAAGATAACCCGCCTCGTCGTCGCGGCGATATACCTGCACCTTCTTCACCGTATAGGCAGGCAGGTTTTCGAGAGCCAACTTGGGGTCGCCGTCAAAGAAGTCCTTGCCGTTCACCAGCAGGCTCTCCACCTTCTTTCCGTTGTGAGTAATCACGCCGTCGGCGCTCAGTTCCATGCCCGGCATGGACTCAATCAGTTTATCAAGCATTGAGCCCTCTGCCAGATTGAAGGCGTCTGCGTTATACTCCACCGTGTCGCCTTTTACTACCATCTTGATGCGCGTGGCCTTGATGGTGACGCCGTCTATGGTGTACTCCTTGGGCAGACGCTTTATCTTGAAATTTTGCATCCAGTTGGTGGTGTACTTATGGTACTGCTTCTCAGGGATATGCAGGTCGAGCGGGTCGGTGGAGTAGCCCTCCACATCGAAGCGCACCTTGTAGTTGCCACCCTTAGGCAACTTAATATTATAACCCGACTGCTCCTTGTATTTCCACGTGCCCCAGTAGGCATCCTTCGCAGGGTGGATGGTGTCGATCACGACAATGGAGTCCATTTCGTCGTAGATGGTCAGGCTACCCTTCTCTATCTCCTCGCCGGAGAAGAGGTCGGTCACCTTGCCCCACACTTCTATTGAGTCCTTGCGGTCGGCAGCGGCAAAAACATTGACGATTGACAATTGACAATTGACGATTATTAATATTATCAACAGTATGCGATTCATATAAAAGTTGAGAATAGAGAAATGGATTTGGAAATCAGACCTATTTTTGATGTTGCACCATTATATTAACAATGAAACATACTTTTTGTTTCATCAAGAGTCCTATTTTTTGTGTTTCTAAAGTTTTGCGGCGCAAATTTACCACATAAACTCCACCTGACCAACGATTTTACATCCATTAACTTCTCGCGCAAAAAGAAATTAGGGTACGCGTACGTACATGACTGTCCGCAGATAGTTTTCAGGAGATGACTCTACTGTGTGAGCGAAAGGATGTAACCGAGGGCGAGATAGCGCAAAAATTTGCCGACGGCGATGGCAAGGAAAGAAGTCACAAAGTTTACTCGCAGTATGCCGAGGGCAATGGTGATGGCGCTGCCCAGAATCGGCACCCATGCCAGCAAACCCATCCACGCACCGTGGGTACGAATCCAGCGCTTGCTCTGGGCCAGTTTCTCCTCCTTGACATGAAACAGGCGATACACCCATCCCTCGTTGCAGAGCCGCCCCACACAGTAGTTGAATACTCCGCCAAGCACGTTGCCCACTGTCGCCACTAATATGAGCGGCCATAGCGAGAGCCCGCTGACGTAGAGAGCTGTGAGCACCACCTCTGAACTGAACGGCAAGAAACTGCCCGCAAGGAAGGCGGCTACGCCCATGCCGGTGTAGCCGTACTGTACAAGGAAACTGGTGATACTCAGGAAAAACATGGGTACAAACTCATTGCTAATAGCGCTAACAGAAACGCCCAAAAGGCCAGTCCGCCCTGCCATCCGCGGGAGAAGACAAAATAGCGCGCCAGAAACGGCGAACTACACAGCAGCCACGCAGGCACAAGACTCATTGACATTTGATAATTGGGCATTGAACTCTGGACAGTCTGCAACGCTACCAGCACCAGTAGCACAGGCCACTGCAGCAGGAGCGCTATGTAGCGCATACGGGTGGAAATCTTATCGTCCATGCTGCTACGCATGGAGTGTACGAGGCTTAGTATCGCGAATAGGAGGACAGGTACAAGGAGAATGGAGGGATTATGAGTGAGGAAAGAAGAATGAGGAGCGAATCCTTTCTCGCTTATCTCGCCAAAAGAGAAGAAAGGAATGATGGTGTCAGCAAAGGCTGTGGCTGCTTCCACAAGCGTTCCTTGCACAATGTGCCATGCCGCCCACAGCTCATAGGGGAAAAGTAGTCCGAGTATCAATGCCGCGAGGCTACGCGCCGACCATATACGCAGAGGCACCATCATCGTCACCGCGCAGAACGGCAACAGCCACGCCGTCTGCGGCAACACTATCGTGAGGCATCCCAGTGCCACAGCACTGACAAAGACCGGCAACTGCGGACGCGGTACATAAGTGGAGAAGAGAAGGGCTCCAATGTGGACCATATACAGGGCCGTAATGCCCATCACCTCCAGACTCCAGCCGTGGAGCGGAGCGCAAACGGCCATCAGCATAATGAATATGGACGACACGGCCCAACTGCGCACCCTGATAAGCTGCAGCGTGTTGCTTCCCCAGCGCAGCACCAGCGTAATCACCAGCAGACTGAGCAATCCCAGCGCGCTCTCCGTGGTAAAGGGCGCCTGCCACAACCATAACAACACCGCGATGACTATACTGACGGGCAGCATGGCCATCGAAGTGGTGATCTGGAGTTTCAGGGAAGCCATGTCGCTATTCCACTACCTCAGGCTTGTCGGCAGTGAGCTCAAAATAAGGATTACCGAGGTCGATATGGTCACCCCAGTTAGAGCCGTCGGGGTCAAATTCTATCTCCATCACCTTAGCACCGTGGGTATTGATGTCAAGATGGGCGGCCTGCTTATCAAGAATGGTAATACGGCCCGATGCCACCTCCTTGCCATCGAGCAGCACCTTGTAGAGGGCGTTGCCGTGGTTGTTGGTGGTGCGGGTGAGAATCTCATCGTCAATGCCAAGGTCGCAAACGAAACGCATAGCTCCGTTGAGCTTGATTTTGAATGTTGACGGGGCATGAGTGGCTATGGCCGACTCGTAGGTGCTATTCTTTATCCGAATCTTGTGGCCGTCCACAGATTTATCGACCAGTATCTCCTTGATATACTTGTCGTGGGTAGCTTTGCTGAGGTCAAGCTTTGCCAATGCCACAAAGTTGCCCTCCGTAGGCAAGGCAAAATACTTGTCATGACCCGGTTCTGCCTTCTGCGTCACGGTTACTACGCGCGATACATTCTCCTTCTTGGTGGTGAGGATGATACGTGCCGTGCGTGGCACAAAGTTGTCGTTTTGCTGCGCGGAAATGAGTATCAGACCGTCTTTCTCGGTGGCTGTGAGCCATGGGCTGCGGCAGTATAGCTCGTAGGGCGACTTGGCTGTCACAAATACCGAGGCTTCTGTCTGGTCAAAAGAGATTTGCACATCGTCGGTGCTCACCTGTATGAGGTCGCGCGGCTGGTAATACTTGATATCAGGAGAGGCTGCGCTCAGCATTCCTGCTGCGAGGATGCCCATAAAAAGGGAAAAGATTCTTGCTCTATTCATATTTATAAATATTAATGTTTTGCTATTCGCTTGGGTTCGTAGTTTGCTGTGCTAAATTACAAATTATTTTTTGCCTGACGCCGAAAATGATGCAAAATTTGGGAATTTGAGAATTGAAAACTGTTTTTTGTAGCATAAAATATGGTTTTTTGGGCCGAAAGAGGGGCAAAAAGCTATGTTTTATTTAACTTTGCGGTAGCATAATGTGAATATAACCAAATATCACTATAGAAATGAAACGAACACACTTTTTCAGTTTGTTGCTAATGGCTGCGACCATGATGCTGGTCGCGCCCTGTAGCCTTAAGGCTGATTGGAAAATGGCCAGCGTGAGCATTCAGACTCCGTTTGCCGCCAGCGTGAGCCCTACTAACGCCCTTCCTGAGTATCCCCGCCCGCAGATGGTTCGTTCCGACTGGATGAACCTCAACGGAGTATGGGATTTTGCGCCTCTGACCTCTTACAGCAATAACATCCCCACCGCAGGGTTCTATGAGATTCTTGTGCCTTACTGCGTGGAGAGTGCGCTGAGCGGTATCAAGTCTCATTATGAGAGTATGGCCTACAGGCGTAACTTTACTGTACCTGCCAGTTGGACCGGCAAGCGCGTACTGCTCAACTTTGAGGCTGTTGACTGGCGCTGCACCGTGTATGTCAACGGGCAGCAGGTCGGCACTCACGACGGTGGCTATGACCCCTTCACTTTCGATGTTACCGACCAAGTGAATATCGGACAGCAGAACGAGGTCTCGCTCAAGATTTTTGACCCCACCGACCGTTGGTCAGTGCCTCGCGGCAAGCAGGTGCGCAACCCCGGGGGAATATTCTACACTGCCTGTTCAGGCATCTGGCAGACCGTGTGGTTGGAGGCCGTGAACCCTTCTTATATCAAGGACTTCCACCTCACTCCTGATATTGACGCGGAGACTCTCACCGTCAATGCCACCGCTGGCGGCGACACCGACAATGTTTCCAAAATCAAGGCTACGGCTTACCATGGCACGCAGAAAGTGGCTGAAGGCGAGGGCCAGCCCGGTGAGGACATCGTGCTCAGCATCTCAAACCCCGACCTCTGGAACCCCGACCACCCATTCCTCTATGACCTGAAGCTCGAACTTGTGGACAACGACGGCAAGAAGGATGAGGTGCAGAGCTATTTCGGCATGCGCAAGATTAGTCTGGCTCGCGACAAGGACGGATTCTACCGCATGATGCTCAACAATGAGTTTGTCTTCCAGACTGGTCCGCTGGACCAGGGCTATTGGCCGGAGAGCAACCTCACTCCTCCCTCCGACGAGGCTATGCAGTACGACATCGTGCAGATGAAGAAATACGGCTTCAATATGGTGCGCAAGCACCTCAAGGTAGAGCCACGCCGCTGGTACTACTGGACTGATAAGCTCGGCCTGCTCGTTTGGCAGGACATGCCATCCATGAACTACGGCGGCACTAAGGACGATGGCGTGACCAATGACCCCGACATCTTCACGCCCGAGCTGAAAGCCATGATAAATCTGCACTACAACTCCCCGTCTATCATCAACTGGGTGATTTTCAACGAGGCAGGCGGCCAGCATAACACCAAGACCTACGTAGATCTGGTGCGCTCGCTCGACAAGACCCGCCTTATCGACGAGGCTTCCGGATGGACCCACTACGGTTATGGCGATATCTACGACGATCATCCCTATCCCGCCCCTTCGGCTCCCACTACCACTCGGGCGCAAGCTACGGCCGACGGAGAATATGGCGGCATCAAGTATGCTATTGACGGTCACCTCTGGAAAGGCGAAGGCTGGGGCTATGCCTCTGTAAGCAGTGCCGAGGAATATGACAGCACCGTCTGCAACTACTTCGGCAAGTTGGCTTTCTACAAGACTTACAAGGGCCTCTCCGCCGCTGTCTATACGCAGCTCACCGACGTGGAGATTGAGGTGAACGGTATGATGACCTACGACCGCATGGTCAAGACGGATATCAACAAACTCTACAAGGCTAACCGCAAACTCATTGAGCACGACGGCATAGAGGAGGTCTATATCCTGCCGCCTGCCAACATCGCCCCGCAGAGTTGGCGCTACACCACCACTGCCCCCGAGACAGGATGGCAGAAGGCAGACTTCGACGACAGCGCCTGGACCGTCGGCAGTTCGGGCTTCGGTGCTAATGGATTGGCCAACATGACCTACGGCACACGCTGGACCACCAACGACATATGGCTGCGCAAGACCGTGAGCCTCGACCTCTCGGATGACGAACTGGCCAAGCTGCAGATGATTATCTACAATGATGAGGACGTGGAGGTCTATATCAACAACACCCTCGTTTACTCTGCCACCGGTTACCTTACCGACTATAAGACGGTGGGCTTTAGCAGCACCACCCGCAAGGCTATCGTGCCCAACGGCGACAACCTGATTGCCATCCATGTGAAGCAGACCAGCGGTGGCCAGTTCATAGACCTCGCCCTGCAGGTTGCCAAGGATGCCGAGGAGCGCAGTGTGGACCGCGTAGTGCAGATAAACATGGACTACACCAAGAGTTCGGAGGTAAGCTTCGCCATAGGCTACAGCCTCAATCCCGAGGCTACAGAGCCCGACACTATCAAGTCATTCACACGCCTCACCTTTGCTGACGGAGAGGCCAACTATATCGGTATCAACGACGGTGCGCTGCTCACCCCCAAAACGGTGCAGTTTGACATCTCCGATTTTGTGGGTGAAGTGCCTGAAGGTTCGCATATCAAGTATTTCGTGTATGTTAAACCGCAAGTTGCCGGCACCGGCGAAGGCACTGTCCACAGCTGCTCCGTGATTGACTACACCCACAATCCCGAAGGCGAACAGACACCCCTGACCCTTGAGCCTGTAGCAGTGAGTCATGCCACAGGCACCGTGCTGCTGTCAGCGGCAGCTGCTCCGGAGGACTACAATGCCCCACGCAACGCCACTCTTAACACCGACAGACTGCTGCAGTGGGAAAACCCTTCCTTGAGCACGGCCCAATTGCAAGGCTATAAGGTTTATGCCAACGATGTAGAGGAAACCTCGCTGTCCAAGAGCGCTCTCTCCTACACCATCGCAAACCCTACCGCCACTTACACCGTCACCGCAGTGTACACCAGCGGAGAGTCAAAGCCCTCTAACAAGACGGTCGTGCCGCAGATTTTCGAAAAAAAAGATAACGAGGTCCGCCACTTTGCAGACAACGGATTTGCCATACCTGACATCTTCAACACTCCTCAGAACAACGCCACCATAGAGTATTGGTTCAACCCCGACACCCTCATCGCTAACTCTCAGCAGGTGGGACCTGGATGGGGTTCCTTTCTCATCTCCTACGACCAGACAGGGCGCGTCAGCGCAGGCTATGAAAACACCTCCACTAAGAGGGTGCAGTCATCCATCAACGCTATTCAGAAGCACGCCTGGAACCACGTAGCCGTAGTGCTCGACGCCGGTCGCATCAACCTATATCTCAACGGAGCATGGGTACGCACCGTGCCCGCGGCAGGCTATAGCGGTATCGGCGCAATAGGCGAACTGGTCTTCGGCTCAAACAAGAACTACCTCAACGGATGGATTGACGACGTGCGCATCTGGAAGACCGCCCGCTCTGCCGCCGAGGTAAAAGACGATATGGCATCCGAGCTGGTAAACCCTACGTCAGAGGCTGACCTGTTGGCCTACTTCAAAATGGACGAGATAGAGGTGGACGGCGTTACTAAACTGCGCGATGCTGCTCACGGCAACCACGCCGCATACCTCAGCACAGAGCCCACCACCCTCGCTACTGACACCACCATCCTTAACAGCGAACCGGCGCCCATGAGCGCCTCCTTTGCCTTTAGCGATACAATCTTAATAGCAGGTCTTGAGGCAAAGGCCACTGCACAGGTGAACAGCTCCGTTACTTCCTGGAAATGGACAGAGCCTAAAACTAAATTCAATAAAGCCAACCTGCAGGAAGCCTCTTTCATCTTCCCAAAGGCTGGTGACTACGTGGTCTCTCTCACCGCCTACGATATCAATGGCCAAAGCCTTGTCGTAAAGGACACCGTCAGTGTCGCTGCAGCGGCATTGCCCACCATCGACTTCGACGTCTATCAGCCTGACCGCTCTGCCGGAGCGCCCATCACGCTGCTCAATCGCTCCACCGGCATAGCCACTACCTACAAGTGGATTCTGCCCGAGTCTTTAGGCGACCAGACACAGACCACCTACAATGCCACGGCCACCTATCCTGCCGACGGCACCTACACCGCCACCCTCATTGCCACCAATGGCACTGGCAGCGTGACCAAGAGCAAAGAGATTACCGTCAGCTCAGGAGTGCGCAACATGGCTTTCCGCGTGGAGCCTAACGTGGTGCTGCCCTCTGAAACCATCGAACTGATAGAAACCAGCGGAGCTGACTCCGCCAACCTCGTTTGGACTATTGCCAATGACAAGAGTCGCACTCTGATTCTCGGAGGCACCACTACCTTTGTTCCCTCTGCCGTAGGGCGCTACGACATCACTCTCACCGACAGCGAGACTGGCTCCGCCTCCACTCTGGCCGACGCTCTCTGCGTATGCAGCGCACCCTCCAAGACAGGACTCTTCTTCCGCAACAAATCCGAGTCGCTGACCATTCCTTCGCCCTTCCCCGAACGCACTGCCAAGTTCACTGTGGAATGGTGGATGAAGCCGTCGATGCTACTCAACGCAGGTGCCATGCGCACCGCCAACGGAATCTTCGTTGTCTCCACCGATGCTAAGGGCTCCATGACTGTCACGGTTAACAACAAGAGCGTAGTCTCTCCCGAGGGATTTGTCGTTCGCAACGAGTGGCACCATTATGCCATCTCCCTCTCCGGCTCGCGCCTCTACCTGTTCCGCGATGGCAAGCAGATGGCTTCCTTCTCTCCCATCCTTGCCAGCCCCGCATGGGACGACCTCGTAATCGGAGGTGAGAACACTTCCATGGCTGCCAACATTGATGAGTTGCGTATCTGGGGCTCCGGCTTCAAAGAAGAAGCTCTGCCCGCCATCTGCAACGACCCCATTACCAATATCGCCGCTGCACAGTCAACTGACAAGCTGCTCGTTTATTATAAGTTCGACGAGTTCAGCGCCACCGCAAAGGATGAGACTTCTAACGCTGCCCACGGCTCTCTCGCAGGCTTCCAGTCTGCAGTGAGCACCAACTATGTAAAGTCTGACGGCGTGTTCAGCCTCAACATCAATACTCCTTCCACTATTGGGGAGGAGACCGACATCACCTCGCAGCATCTCACCAATTACCAGGCTCCGTTCCTGCATACTGCTACGCCAGTCTCCACAGGAGCAGCCCTTGAGCATGGCACCGCCGCTTCCACTTGGCAGGGCGATATTCTGCCCGTCGAGGATGCCGGAGTCTTTGTCAACACTCAGGACGGCAGCACCCTTGACTTCACCACCTCATGGGGAGGGTTCTCCTCCGACGGCGTTGACAAGAGCCTCTACCAGACAGTCACTCTGCCCACTGGCGTCTATCGCTTCAGTGCCCAGAGCACCACTGCCGACAATACCGACGACTGTCTGCTCGTGGCAACCATGGGCACCCAGCCCGCCACGCTTGAGAATGTCAGCACTGTGCTCGCTGCTGCGCCGCTCAACGACGGTAGCGTCACCTTCACCGTGCCTCACGAGACAGAGGTCACCCTCAGCGTGCTCTACAATCTGCCTGCCTATAGCAACTCCGCCATCACTGCCTTCAGCCTCAGCCGTCTCTCATCTGAGATTCTCACGGCAAACAGTAGCGATGTTACCAGCCTTTCCACCATCCCAACAACTGACAAGAAGGGCGACCTTAGCATCACTCCGCGCAGCGGCGGCCTGCAGCTCAGCGGCGACAATGTGCCTGTGCGCGTTTATACGCTCACCGGCCAGCTCGTTATTGCCCTCACCGTGAAGGGCACCGCCAGCATCTCTCTGCCTGCAGGCATCTACATCATAAACGATACCCAAATTAAACTATAAACTATAAACTATAAACTATCAACTATAAACTATCAACTATCAACTAAAAAAAGGTGAGTCTCCAATCGGAGTCCCACCTTTTCTTATTGCGCTGCGGCTTATTCGCCGAGCAGAATCTTCATCAGCTCTACAGCGGAGTAGGTCACGGGAGTACCGGGACCGAAGATTGCTGCTACACCGGCCTTGTAGAGGAAGTCGTAGTCGTTCACGGGGATTACACCACCGGCGGTAACGACGATATCCTCGCGGCCGAGTTTCTTCAACTCTTCGATTACAGCGGGGATGAGGGTCTTGTGACCTGCGGCGAGGGAGCTGACGCCGAGTGCGTCAACATCATTCTCCACAGCCTGGCGTGCAGACTCTGCGGGAGTCTGGAAGAGCGGACCCATATCCACGTCAAAGCCACAGTCGGCGTAGCCGGTAGCTACCACCTTGGCACCACGGTCGTGGCCGTCCTGACCCATTTTTGCTATCATGATACGCGGACGACGGCCCTCGCGCTTGGCAAACTCTTCGGTGAGACGGCGCGCTTCCTTGAAGGTGTCGTCAGTCTTGCTCTCTGATGAATACACGTTGCTAATGGTTTTGATTACTGCTTTGTAGCGACCCACGACAGCCTCGCAGGCATCACTGATTTCGCCCAAGGTACAGCGCAGGCTGGCAGCCTTCACGGCGAGGGCGAGGAGGTTGTTCTCACTCTTTTTGCCGTCGGCAAACTCCTGCACACACTTGGTTATCTCTGCCAGGGCAGCCTTGCAGGCAGCCTCGTCGCGCTTACTGCGCAGGTCGGCCAGGGCAGCCTCTTGCTGCTTACGCACGGCGGTGTTGTCCACCTCAAGGATATCAATGGGATCCTCGTGCTCAAGGCGATACTTGTTGATACCGATAATAATCTGCTTACCGGTGTCGATGCGACCCTGTGTGCGGGCTGCAGCTTCCTCAATACGCATCTTTGGCACACCGGTTTCGATAGCCTTGGCCATACCGCCGAGGCTTTCAATCTCCTCGATGTGAGCCCAAGCCTTACGAGCGAGTTCATCGGTGAGTTTCTCCACATAGTAGGAGCCTGCCCACGGGTCGATGTGCTTGCACACCTGAGTCTCATTTTGGATATAAATCTGGGTATTACGTGCGATACGTGCCGAGAAGTCGGTTGGCAGTGCGATAGCCTCGTCCAGCGCGTTGGTGTGGAGGCTCTGTGTGTGTCCCAGCACAGCGGCCATAGCCTCGATGCAGGTACGTCCCACATTGTTAAACGGATCTTGCTCCGTCAGGCTCCAGCCCGATGTCTGCGAGTGTGTGCGCAGTGCCATCGACTTGGGGTTCTTTGCGCCGAAGCTCTTGACAATCTTTGCCCAAAGCAGACGGCCTGCCCTCATCTTGGCTATCTCCATAAAGTGGTTCACACCAATAGCCCAGAAGAAGCTGAGGCGCGGTGCAAAAGCGTCAACATCTATTCCTGCGTTCACACCTGCGCGGAGGTAGTCGATACCGTCAGCCAGCGTATATGCCAACTCAATATCTGCGGTAGCGCCAGCCTCCTGCATGTGGTAGCCGGAGATAGAGATACTGTTGAACTTAGGCATATTCTGCGAAGTGAACTCAAAGATGTCGGCGATAATCTTCATGGAGAATGCGGGCGGATAGATATAGGTGTTGCGCACCATAAACTCCTTGAGGATATCGTTCTGGATTGTACCAGCCATCTCTTCCAGTTTTGCGCCCTGCTCAAGGCCGGCGTTGATGTAGAAGGCGAGGATAGGCAGTACGGCGCCGTTCATGGTCATCGACACAGACATCTTGCTGAGAGGAATACCTGCGAAGAGCACCTTCATATTCTCCAGCGAGCAGATGCTCACACCAGCCTTGCCCACGTCGCCGACCACGCGCTCATTGTCGGGGTCGTAGCCGCGGTGGGTGGGGAGGTCGAAGGCCACGGAGAGACCCTTCTGACCACTGGCCAGGTTACGGCGATAGAATGCGTTACTCTCCTCTGCGGTGGAGAAGCCGGCATACTGGCGGATAGTCCACGGGCGGAAGGGGTACATCATACTGTAGGGACCGCGCAGGAACGGCGGGATGCCGGCTGCGAAGTCAAGGTGCTCCATGCCCTCGAGGTCCTCGCGGGTATATACGGGCTGGATATCAATCTGCTCAGGAGTTTTCCAGTTGGCGGTAATGCCCTGCTCCTTCTGCCATTGCTGGCCGTTCTTCTTTTCGATGCCAGCAAAAATATCTATGTTGTTGAATGTCTTTCTCATGGCTTAGATTCCCAGTTTAGCGTTAAACTCTTTGAGTGTCTGGAGCTGGTCCACACGCACATGGATAAAGTTCTCTATGCCGGCAGCCTTAAGGTCTTCGCTGCACGCGGGAGCACCGGCAATTACGAAGAGGGCGCTGTCGCCAACGGCCTTGAAGGCGGGCACGCCGTACTCGGCATACTCATCGTCGCTGGAGCACAGCACTACAATGTCGGCATCTGCCTTGCGGGCGGCCTCGGCACCGGCTTCCACGGTCTCAAAGCCGAGGTTGTCGATTACCTTGTAGCCTGCGGCGGCAAGGAAGTTGCAGCTGAACTGGGCGCGAGCCTGACGCATAGCCAGGTTGCCGATGGTCAGCATAAATGCCACGGGCACCTTCTTGGCTTTCTCCACCTTCAGGCGCAGCTCCTCAAAGTCGCTGGCCAGGCGTGTGGCCTTGATGGCGGTAATGTCGCCCTCCTCAGTGCCACAGCAGCAGCATGCCTTGGGCTCCTTGCCCTCGCTCTTCTCGGTGAAGTTGGGGAACTGGTTGGTGCCGAGGATAAACTCCTTACGCTTGCCCGCATTAGCATGGCGCGTCTTGTTGGTCTCATTGATAGCCTCCTGAATCTTGCCCTCCTGGGCAGCCTTGAGGAAACCGCCCTCCTCCTCAACGCTGAGGAAGAGCTTCCAGGCCTGTTCGGCCAGTGCGTCGGTGAGATGCTCGAGGAAATAGCTGCCTCCAGCCACATCGACAATCTTATTGAAGTGGCACTCCTCCTTCAGCAGCAGCTGCTGGTTGCGGGCGATGCGCTCGGCAAAGTCGGTAGGCACCTCAAATGTCTCGTCAAACGGAGTAACCACTATACTCTCCACTCCGGCCAGAGCGGCAGACATAGTCTCCGTCTGGGTGCGCAGCATGTTAACATAGCTGTCAAAGAGTGTTAGGTTGTAGCTCGTAGTGGTGGCGCATACGTGCATCTTGGCACCCTCCTTGCAGTCTGTGTACTGGCTCACAATCTGAGCCCACAGCATACGGGCGGCGCGGAACTTGGCAATCTCCATGAAGTACACGCCGTTGATGCCGAGGTTAAACTTAATGCTCTTGGCAGCCTCACACGCATCCACGCCGGCGTCCACCAGCTGCTGCAGGTACTCGTTGCCCCAAGCCAGGGCATAGCCGAGTTCCTGATAGCTGAAGGCACCGCTGTCAGTAAGGCTCAGCGCGTTCACGCCCACGGCGCGGAAGTTGGGATAGTCCTTCAGAGCCTCCACGCATGTCTTGGCATCAGCCACCAGTGCGCTGAGGTCTTTTCCCTTAGTGAGAATCTTCTCGATAGGATCAAAGTTGACAGAGCCCTTGATGTTAGCCTTGTCGTAACCCTTCTTGTCGAAGTAAGCGGCAAGAATCTTAGCCAGCTCCACGGTGCAGCGCTGGCAGGTGCGGAAGTTGAGCTCCACGCAGTCGGCATAGATACCGTCGAGCAGGGTCTCAATGTAGTCGGCGCTCACCTTCTCGCCCGGGATACAGAAGCCCAGCGAGTCGATGCCCTTGTTGAGAATGTCGAGAGCCTTGGCGTTAGCCTCTTTGGGGCACTCGCACGCAATGTTCTGGCGCACGAACCAAGTGTTCTCATCCGTCTTGTTGCCGCGCACGTATGGGAACTCGCCCGGCAGGGCGTTCATCAGCGGCAGGTCCTTTACGTCCTCCTGCTGATAGAACGGCTGCACGCTGAATCCCTCGTTGGTGCGCCAAACCATTTTCTTGTTGAAATCGGCGCCCTTCAGGTCCACTTGGATTTTGTCAATCCACTCCTGTTTGCTAACGGGCGCGAAATCAGAAAAAAGCTTTTTGTTTTCCATTACAGTTATTGTTGTTGTTAGTAAAATAATAGTTTCTTTTTTTCGCGACGCGAAGTTAAGCATTTTTTTCTTTCCTACCATATTTATATATATAAAAAGAGAATATTTCCTCTAAAAGTACTAACTTTGTATCGTAAAACAAAAAACTATGAAAAGAGTATCTGTCTTCTTCCTCACCGTGCTGGCCTTGCTCTTCGCAGCCACAGCCCGGGCCGCAGGCCTCACCCCTGCTGACGGCGACAGCGCCTCGCTCAAGCGAATGGCGCAGTTCGCTGGCAATATGCTTACCTACAACAATAATTTTACGCAGGAAAAAGTCTATCTTCATCTTGACAACAACGGCTACATCGCTGGCGAGAAGCTGTGGTTCAAGGCCTACGTCTTCAAGGCCGCCAGTCTGCTGCCCACCGACATGAGCAAGGTGCTCTACGTGGAGCTGCTCAATCCCGACGGCGAGCTCATGGAGCGCAAGACTCTCAAGGTTGACAACGGCCGCACCTACGGCGACTTTGAACTCGACCCCATGCTCTTCCACGCAGGCTACTACGAGCTGCGCGCCTACACTCGCGCCATGCTCAACTGGGACCAAGCCTACATCTACTCCCGCGTCCTGCCCATCTACGCTCAGCCCGCCGACTCCGTCAACTTCACAGGCCTCACCATGCCCTACCACGAGTACTCCGACAGGAAGCGTCACCACCGGCGCCATGTCCCCGAGCCCCTGGTGAGCAGCGCCGTGCAGAAGGGGCACAACCTGATGCTCACCTTCTTCCCCGAGGGCGGCAGCATCACCCGTGGCGTACCGTCGCGCGTAGCCTACAAGCTCACTGACAACGACGGCCTCCCCCTCGACGGCGAGATAAGCATCTGCTCCCCCGATGGCAAGGAGCAGATCCGCTCTCATATCCTCCACGATGGAATGGGCTTTTTCACTCTGCCCGCCCATTGGGAGGGAGACTATGCGCTGGCCTACGTGGAGGGTTTTGACCTTGCCCGCTTCAACCTGCCCGAGCCGCGAAGCGAAGGCAGCGACATCAGCGCCCGCTGCTCTAAGGACACAGGCCTTGACCTCACCCTGCGCTCCTCACAAGGCATGGAGGGGCGCACCCTTGGCCTCAGCGTCACCTGTCGCGGCACACTCCTGTATTTCAACACAGTAGTTATTGGACAGGAAAACCATATCAATATCCCCTACAGCAAACTGCGCGATGGAATCGCCCAAATCACTCTCTTCACCGACGAGGGGCAGGTGCTCAGCGAGCGGCTCGTATGGGTGGAGCCCCACAAGGCTGCGCCCCAGATGGTGATAAGGCAAAACCAGGAGGTGTATCATCCCTATCAGCCCGTGGTGCTCGACATCAGCCTCCGCGACAGCGAGGGCATGCCCCTGCAGGCTGACTTCTCCCTCTCAGTGAAGGATGCCGCCACCGAGGTGGCACCACCCTCCCACGGACTGGCCGTGGAGATGCTGCTCGCCTCCGAGCTGAAGGGCTACATCCATAATCCCGACTATTACTTTGAGTCCTCCGACGAGGCTCATCGCCAGGCCCTCGACCTCCTGCTCATGGTGCAGGGCTGGCGCAGATACCGGTGGCAGGAGATGAGCGGCGTGGAGCCCTTTGTGTTGAAGCAGCCGTGCGAGGACGGCCTCACCATGATAGGCTATGTGCGCAGCACCCATGCTGCGGAGAAGAGCCTCGCCAAGGAAGGCAGCCTCGACATCAATTTCCTTATGCAGACCATTGAGGGCACCAAGCTCTTCAGTGTCCAGACCGACAGCACAGGCTATTTCGCCACGCAGTTTCCCGACTTCAACGGCGATGCCGCAAGCGTCATGACTGTCACCAACAAGAAGGACAAGCGCGTTTACACCGATTTTGTCCTCGACCGTTATTTCTCGCCCGCCCCAAAGCCCTACGAGCCGCTGCAGTTGGTGGCGCCCTCCACCATCCTTGACAGCCGCGTCAGCGCTTTGGCTCGGGAGCCCGACACCTTCGAGTGGACCGACACCATCCCCGACTATGTGTCGCGCATCATCCAATTAGGCGAAGTCAAGATTACGGGCAGGAAGATGCTGGGCTACAATCCCGGAGCGCGCTTCACATGGATGGGCGGAGAGAATGCCACCAAGCAGAAGGCCACCTATTTCTATAACCTGCGCGACGAGCTGGACCGCTATCTCGACGGGGGCAACGGCGTGCCCTACCTGTGGGACTGGCTCATGGACCGCAATGACTCTTTCTACTACGACCGTTACTCCGGCGAGATGTGGTATGGCGACAAGCGCGTCATTGTCGTTGTGGACAACAATCCCCTGGGCGCATCCCTCATCGCCGACTATCCCGACGGCAGCTGGGGTGTCAATATGAGCGGCTTCTTTATGAACCGTTACAAGTGGCTCTCCATCCTGGAGGACGAGACGGTGGCCGACAAGATTCTCCAGTTCACAAAGCGGACTCTTACCGGCAATGACTACCCGGCGGTTGTCTTTTTCCTTTACACCGACCCCGACCTGTCCCTCCCTAATGAGTACAAGCGCGGCACACGCTGGATCAACATCCACGGCTACTCCCTCTGCACCGACTTTTACAGCCCCGACTATCGCCAGCACGACATTCCCACCCCCACTGACCACCGCCGCACCCTCTATTGGAATCCCTCGCTCGTCACCGACACCGACGGAAAGGCACAAATCATCTTCTACAGCGGCTCGCGCCCCGACGAGCGGCTCCTCATCAACGCCCAGGGCATCGCCGTCAATGGCCAAATCATCGGTTACGGAAAGTAAATAATAAAAAGTTATCCTATAAGGCACGATATTTCAAAGAAATATTGTACCTTTGCCCTACTTTTTGTATCTTACGGGAAGTAGCGACTAGCAAATAGCAAAAAACAAAATCGAAGATAAAGTCGTAAACAGTTAATTAACATAATGAAACTATTAAAACAAACCCTCTCGTTGCTCCTCACCATAGCAGCACTCACAGTAGGCCAGAGCGCATGGGCCGCCAATACATGGACCATTTCTTCTTCCACGAGCGGCACATACACCACATTCACCATCTCCCGCAGCGGTGACACAAGCAAATCCGAAACCGTACTCTATCGCTTCGTCGGTCTCAGTGCCTACGCTGGTCGGCACTTCGTAGTAGCGCAAATCAACGGCGGCGATATCGCTACCTCGCAGCAAATGTCGGCTCTGAGCGGCACTTTCACCTTTGCCGCAACCGAAACCAGCAAGACCGTCACCATCGAGGAGATGACCGCGAGCAACGATGCCTATATATTCCAGAACGGCACCTCACGCAGCTACAAGCTTGAGGTCACCGATCAGGGTGGCTTCCTCTTGAAGGATTATACTCGCAGTTTCGACACTGGCATCAGCGTTCCCAGCAGTGGAGCTTTCAACGTCAAGGACATAACCATCAGAAGCGGCGAAATCAGTGTGACCGATGCCGGCTATGCCCAAGGCTACCACTCTATGACCATTGACAACTACTTCAATAATGCTGCGCCCAAGGCTTACTTCCAGCAAGTCGGTGCCCAGCTACGCATGACGCTTACCTTCCAGTGCAAGGAAGTAAATGACGGCTGGCAGTACGTCCAGATTTACGCCAATCAGTCCACCTCCAACATTGACACTGGTGCAGGCGGTGGCGACCCTGGCAACTGTTCCTACGCCAAGTACGTCGCAGGCTTCGAACATAAGGACAGCAATGCTGACACAGAATACAAAAGCTATACTTTCCCCGTAACTTCTGCAAATAACAATGAAGGAGCCACCAACCCCTGGGGGCATGGCTCAGGCTACAATCTCCATAAACAGATATTCAACAACAGCCGCGCATCTGACGGACGACTGATTATCCCCCTCGACCTTTCATCCCTCTATGTTCGCTACAATGC
This sequence comes from Bacteroidaceae bacterium, assembly GCA_017960825.1. GTDB lineage: Bacteria > Bacteroidota > Bacteroidia > Bacteroidales > Bacteroidaceae > UBA6382. Next base: position 29,262 of record JAGCYL010000106.1, read on the forward strand.
TTCGGGTTCTGACAAAGACGATTGGGTTGCGAAAAACACCGTCGCCCACATCCAGGCTGTTGACGCCACCGCGCCCACCGCGCTTGATATCTCCGTTGCCCCAGGCTACCACGCCAAAGGCAATACCGTATATGTATCAGTAGCTTTCAAAGAGATTGTGACCAGCAGCAATGCCAAGCTCAACACTAACTGGGGAACACTCAGCTACAACACAGGCTCAGGCAGCAACGTCCTGACCTTCAAGGGCACCATCGGCAACAGCGCCACTGGCTCGCTCAATATAACTGGCTACAGCGGCACCATTACCGATTTGGCTGCCAACAATTTCGCCGGCACCATCACCGGCAGCAACCTTTGTACTCTCGATGCCAGCTACGCCTACACAATCAACTACGACCTGGACGGCGGCAGCGTGGCTACTGCGAACCCCACAACCTACACCTACGAGACGGCCACTTTCACGCTGAATAACCCCACACGCACCGGCTACACCTTCGATGGCTGGACAGGCAGCAACGGCACCACGGCCAGCACCGATGTCCAGATAGCCCAGTACTCGCACGGCGACAAGAGCTACACCGCCAACTGGACGGCTAATACCTACAGCGTTCACTTCGATGCCAACGGCGGCAGCAGCGAGATGGACGATCAAGCTTTCACCTACGACACGGCGCAGAATCTCACCGCCAATGCCTTCACCGCCGCTACCGGCTACGTCTTCGCTGGATGGAACACCCAACCCGGCGGCAATGGCACCGCCTACACCGACGGCCAGGAGGTAATCAACCTCACCGCCACCGACGGCGGCACCGTTGACCTCTACGCCCAGTGGACAGATGTCTGGGGCATCGCCGGAGGTGCCAACGGCACCGAGGAGCATCCTTACGTCATCACCACTACCGCAGGACTCGACCTGCTCGCCCAAAACGTGAACAGCGGTAGTAACGAATACCCAAACATATACTTCAAGCTGGGCGCTGATATCGCCTACCCCCATACCACCGATTGGAACGATGCCAATAGTACGGAAGACAACTACACCGCCATAGGCCATTTGTCAAAAGCTTTTTGCGGCATCTTCGACGGCGACGGACACACTGTGAGCGGCATCCGCATCAATAAGCCCTCAAATGAATACCAGGGGCTCTTCGGCCGTATCTATGGCGCCACAGTAAAGAACGTCACGCTCAATGATGCCCGCATCACTGGCTACCTATATGTCGGTGGCATCTCGGGCCTAATGAATTACGCCATAATAGAAAACTGCCTCGTCCTCAACACTGCCATCACAGCGAATAACGCATCGAATGATGCTTGCGGTGCAGTCGTAGGATATATGTTGGATGAAACCCTTAACAACAACCACTATCGTAACTGCACCGTGAACGGCACGGCAAACACCACCAATGTAGGCACTAAGTTTGGTGACGTGGATGGTGTCCGCAGCGTCCACGCCCTCACCCTGCCCGACGGCGTCACCGCCACGGGAGAGAGCGTAGCGATTGGCGGCACCACCTACTACGCCTCCAACACCACCGTCACGCTGAGCTACACGGGCACCGCACCCGAGGGATATATCTTCGTCGGCTTACAAGTGAAGGATGCCGACAACAACGACATCGCCGTCACTGACAACGGCGATGGCACCTACACCTTCACCATGCCTGCCGCCGACGCCACTGTCCCCTCCGCGTTGGTCGATGTCTGGGGCATCGCCGGAGGTGCCAACGGCACCGAGGAGCATCCTTACGTCATCACCACTACCGCAGGACTCGATCTCCTCGCCACAAAGGTCAACAATGGCAGCAATTATCTCAACAAGTACTTCAAGCTGGGCGCCGACATCGCCTACGACCCCACCGCACTTGATGCCAACGGCGAGAACTACACCGCCATAGGCGGATATCACAATGGCTACAAGTACTTCAAAGGCACCTTCGACGGCGACGGACATACCGTCAGCGGCATACGCATCAACAAGACCGGCAGCGACACTGCCGATAGAAGCCAGGGCCTGTTTGGCTATCTCTTCTATGGAACAGTACAGAACGTCATTCTCGATGATGCCCACATCACAGGCTTGAATCAGGTGGGAGGCATCACGGGCGATATGTATTCTGCTACCATCACGAACTGTTTAGTTCTCAATACTGCTATTACTGCAACGGCTAATGGAGCAAATAACGCCGGTATTATTTCTGGCTATTACAGTTCCAGCGGCACCCTCACCGCCAACTATTACCACAACTGCACGCTCACCAAAGGCGGCACCACCAGCACCACCAACATCGGATCTGGTCAGAACTCTGTCTCCGACCGCGACGGTGCCCGCAGCGTCCACGCCCTCACCCTGCCCGACGGCGTCACCGCCGCGGGAGAGAGCGTAGCGATTGGCAGCACCACCTACTACGCCTCCAACACCACCGTCACCCTCAGCCTACCTATTATCGGTTACATACTCACGGATGTCACCGTCAACGGCACACCCGCCACCGACAATGGCGATCGCACATGGAGCTTCACCATGCCAGCCGCCGATGCTTCCGTCAGCGCCACCATTAGTGAAGACCCCAACAGCCTCGTTGCCATAGTCAATTACGGCTCCATAACCACTGGTTACTACATCAGCAACATCGACACGACAGCAGCCGCAGCACTAAATGCTGCCCTTAATGCCGCCGCAGAAGTCAGTGGCTCTACAGTTACGCTCCTAAAGAATGTTGACCTCGGCGCTAACGATTATATTAATTGCTACAGCGGCAGCTACACCCTCGACCTCAACGGCCACAGCATCACAGGGGCTTATTCTGATGACGTTTTATTTATACGCGCGAACATAACCATCATCGACAGCAGCACAGCCAAAACTGGCACCATCACCAACAGCGGTAGCGGCAGTGCTGTATATGTACAATCTGGAACCTGCACCATCAACGGCTGCACCATCAGCAGCGAGTCTGAAAGAGGAACTGTATATATAAATGGAAACGGACAAGTAACCATCGACAGCTGCACCGTCATCAATAGCGGTAGCAGCATTGCTGTTTATTATCACAACAACGTTAATACTATTGAATGCAACATCTCGAACTCCACCATCAGCGCCAACAACGGCACAGGCATCATTCATTCCCGGGGCAGATTAATCCTCGCCGGCTGCGACATCAGCGGTAACATCGGTATTCGTAAGGGAACTCCTCAAAACACCAACAGCACCTTCACCTTAAAAGCCACCGACTGCACCATCGCCGGAACAAGCTACGGAATACTGCGAGAAGAAATACAAGGAGGAACTGTTTATCTCACCCGCTGCACCGTCAGCGGAAACATCGGTCTTGCTCTCCAAGCGTATAACAACTCCAATCAGTATTTCAAAGACACCACCATCAAGGGATGCGCCACCGCAGGCATAACAGTAACCAATACTTTGAATATCTATGGTCTGCCCTCCTTCGGCACCGGCACCGATGCCAACGGATGCGACATCATCTTTAGCCCCGATCGTTACTTCAATTTCAGTTCCACCACCAATCCACAGACAGCAGAATATTCCTATGCCGTTCCCTCCACGCCCATCACTGTGAGGAAGGCAGACTTCGACCGCGACACAGGAGAAATTACTGACTACAACGGCGGTTTCGAAAATCTCTCTCTTGCCGATTACTGCCAAAGAGTCAAATACCCCACCGGACACGCCAATGCCGGCCAGACAATCCCCATTGAGGAACTCTTCGTCAGTGCCGACCCAGCTTACATAGTCAGAGAAGTAGTAACGGGGCAATTAAACTCTTCCTTGGCATGCTTATCAAAAATCATGGTCCTCGCTGACAATGCCGACAACCCCACCCCCTCTCAATACATCAAAGACCGTGATTACCCTGTCTCCATGCAGGGCCGCACCCTCTGGAAGGACGGATACTGGAACACTCTCTGCGTGCCGTTTGGGATAACAGATATTTCAGATTCTCCCCTGGCAGGCGCTGAGATACGAAGCCTCGAGAGCGCCAGCCTCGATGATGAAGGATTGCTCACACTCAACTTTAGCGACCCCGTCACTACGCTCATCGCAGGCACACCTTATATCATTAAATGGTCACCTGCACAGGCAGAGAACCTCGTCAACCCACTCTTCCTGAACGCGCAACCCAATTGGGATAACACCAACAACTTCACCAGCACAGACGGCAAGGTGCAGTTCCTCGGCACATACGCCCCAATCAACTTCACGCCCGGCGACAAGAGCATCCTCTTCATGGGAGAAGAGAACACACTCTACTATCCCGCCAGCGGAGCATACGTCAATGCCTGCCGCGCATACTTCAAACTCTCCGATCCCAACGCACAAGTAAAGAACTTTGCCTTCAGCTTCGCCAACGGCGACGACGATGACCCCACGGGTGTTTTGAGTCAAGAGTCACGAGTCAACCGTCAAGAGTCAACCGTCAATGATTTGTGGTACGACCTCAACGGTCGCCGTCTCACCAACAAGCCCACACGCCCAGGCATCTACATCCACAACGGCAAAAAGGAACTCCTCAAATAATAAGTAAATAACTAAATACTAAAATTGTACATTGTAAATTGTAAAATTGTAAAATTGTAAATTAAC